>JAJBUH010000126.1 GCA_020860445.1 Bacteroidales bacterium
GCCTTCCCCAAGACCTCATAGAAAGGGGCAACGCTCCCTCACCGAGTGCTTACAATCCAATGGGTCAAGAGAGGCCATCTTTGATGTTAGTCTATTGACCGTATTTAAGGTCGATGTGGAGGATGCCAATGTGACTGACCAGCAAAATGGGGTCAATGCAGACACGGGGAGTGCCCAAGTTAGTGCCCAAGTTAGTACCCAAGTTAAAACTCTGATAATCAATTTAGAAGAGGGTTATATGGGTTTAACAGAAATGATAAAACTCACCAAGTTCTCCCCAAGTTCTCGTAATTACTTCAGAAAAACAATATTAAAACCGGCAATTGAATTAGGCCTGATTGAGTTAGAGAAAAAAGAGACTCCTAAAACCCCTAAACAACGCTATCGCCTCACCCAGCTTGGAAAAGAGGTAAAGGCTCAATTACAAAAAGAGAAGGAGAGAAAATAGGCCCAAGCTCGCACCATTTTTCAAGGACCCACCAAATCGTCCAGCCACTGGTTGGACGATTCAATTGTGCAGTCACCGACTGCACAATTGCAAAGCGTTGGTATTTAGAACTTTGCAATTGTGCAGACACTGTCTACACAATTGCAAAGCTTTGGTGCTCAGCTACCCCGGAGGGGTTGTTTCATGTAGTCTTGACGGCACCAATCCCTCTCCGCGGCCCGTAGGGTCGCCTTTGTGTAGCAAACGTGCCATCGATTCCCTCTCCGCGGCCCGTAGGGTCGCCTTTGTGTAGCATCAAAGGGAAAGGCAGCATCAAATGGCCAAAGGCAGTATCAAGATGACCAAAGGCAGTATCAAGGCAAGGTCAAAGGCAAGGTCATGATGGCCAAAGGCAGTATCAAGGCAAGGTCAAAGGCAAGGTCAAGATGGCAAAAGGCAGTATCAAAGGGGGAAAAGCAGTATCAAGGTAAGGTCAAAGGCAGTATCAAAGCGGCAAAAGGCAGTATCAAGGCATGGTCAAAGGCAGTATCAAAACGGGGCTGACTTCAGGTCAAACTCAAGGTCAAGGGGGCGGACTCAAGGTCAAACTTTAGGTCAAGGGGGTTGACTCAAGGGGATGGTCATTGGGATTGGGCTCGACTCAAGGGGATGGTCATTGGGATTGGGCTCGACTCAAGGGGATGGTAGGGGTAGGCGGTATTTCAGAATCTCTTGGCCGGTCAGAAAGATGGGCTCTCCAATCTTGTGGTCGGGATTGGCTTCCTGATAATCAGAAAGGAGGGCGAGTATGTCGATGTCGCCAAAAGTTATTGGATCATTCTCCAATATGTAGCTGACATAGTTGCCCTGTGGATTGGGGTAGCCAGTCTTTACCATGAAATCATAAGGGGTATCGGCCGCATTATGGATCTTGAAAGTCATAACACCCTCGATTGTAGGATTCTCCACATTGTAGAGGAATAAAAACGCTGGTGCGTTTTTAGCTCTTTTCTTGGAGATGCTCCCATCGCGTCCTTTGCTAATGCGAATGTTGTACATATTGTCACGCTTATTGATACGCCCAAAAATCCACCGCAAGTGGTCATTATTCTTATAGCACCCAACAAGGAAGGTAGTCTGAGGATAAGCCTCAAAGAAATATTGAGTATGGAATTTTTTCGGAATCAGCGGCGCAGGCGTAGCTACCACTTTTGGCAGTTCCTCCAAAGCGGCTGGATTCACTCCCAACTCGCACCCAGCCCGGTAAAAATATTGGTCTATCACCTGGCGTATCCCTTCATTCTCATCCTCAATCTTTTTGCGAAGCTCTTGCTCCTCTGGTCTTGTGAGTGCATTAGGGTTCCTCAAAGCCAAAGAGAAATACTCTTGCTCATTCACATCCTCAAACGGTTTGAACACCTTGCCAAGCAACAATTGGAAATTTTCCTTAATATACTGATTGGCATTGACATTCTCATGCGGCGTCAAGGCATAGAACAAGAATTTCTCTTTCAACATCGTTTGAATTTCAGTTCGGAACATTTTCCTTACCTTGCGTTTCCACGCAGTCTTCTCCCCAGTGTTGTTGCGGCCATAGAGAGCCACGATAAAGAGGAAATTCACATCATAGTGGGCAATCAAGAAAGTGTCCCTGTCAAACAAGCGATTCTCAAATTGACGGGAGAAGAAATACTTTTGACTTTTGTCGGTGAGCCGTAGATTGTCCTCCTTCTTTAAAGTGTCTTGATGGGCACTGATAAAAAAGTTGGGGATGATATTGTAACCCTCCGTTATTTCATCGCGCAGCAAGATATGGCCTTGTTGCTCTTCGGGTGTGCCATCATTGAATAGGTCCAGATTCCATTGAATCACATTTCGGGCATAAGTGAATTGCTTATAGACGCTCGTGTCGCCCAAAGATGTGCCACGCTTATAATATTTCGAATCACCGATGTAGTAAATGGTCTGATCCTCATTGTCATTGTTTGTCAGATTTTGCCACTGATAGATATGGTCAACCATCTTCCCATCAGGTTGCTCCTTCAGTTTGCGTAATCTCGTTTCCTTTTCAGGAATCTGGTCGCCCACCAGTTCATCAATCATGGCTTCAAAGACAATGTTGAAGTCTTTGGCCAGAAGATAGTCCTGAATCTCAGTGTTGATAGAAATTTGGTGAGCCCGCTCAAAGAAAGCATAGCACAACTCCCAGAGTTGTACGGCCTTGTCAGAGAAATACTTATATTTTATTTGGAGCAGTCGGGTTTTACCCATTCCTCGCAGGTAATTATCAAACTGCCACTTGGGGATAAGCGGAAAATTGATATTAATCTCTGCCGAGAATCCATACTTATCGTTTATATAGTTGAGTATGGAGAAAAATATTACGAGCAGTTCCTCATCAAAATTGATGTACCGCTTCTTGCTTACGGGGTTGAGGTACAATGGGCATTCTTGATCAATATAAACTTGGCTCTTGGAGAGTGTGCGCCCCCAATTAATCTTGTTGAGGCCCGAATGTTGATTCTTCAGTGTAAAGAAAAAGAAATCCTGATTATTTCGGTTGAATTGTATGAGGGAAAGCAGCACATCAAGGAAAGTGTTGCTCACTCGTCGGCGTCCATGACCTATCTTGGCAATGTTCTTGTAATAGATGATGTTGGATTTGGAGTTTTTGTGATGGAAAACATCGATAGCACGATAAATCCACACCGAAAACTCATAGATGAATCTCTTTTGTTCCTCGCTAAGTGGCGAATTCTTGTCAATCTTGATGATATCCTCCGGGCGATGCTCACCAAACACAAGCTCTTTCTTGCTCACTGGGTCAATCGATAGCAATACCTTAGGAAGAATAAACACACAATCCTTGAGTTGGGGACTATAATAGTACCCAACATAACTGATGCTGATTTTGCCTTCCAAATTCTCAAAGCCTCCTAACTCTTTGAGAATCTGGATAAGGTCGCTTTGGTGGGATGCGTCAGTTATAGAATATTGGTATTCTTCGATGAGGATATGCATTCGTTATTCTTCTTTTGAGATGGCCCAGCCTTGCCCTTCGGCAAATTCAATGATGGAGGAGATATTTGCGCTGTTCCAGTTGCCGTTGATACAGAACTCTATGTTGTCAGAAGATTTGAACTTTCTGCCCGTCTTAAAACGTTCGTAATTCTTTTTCTGTACATCGTATGAGGCACTATCTAAAACCTTTTTGCTGGCAAGGAGCCCCGAGAGTTTATATTCTTCTCCTATCATATCGTCAGGGAATTGCTCTTGGAACTGCTTATAGGTAAACTCAGGATGCTCGGCTATAAATTTCTTTATGATCTCTACTGCAAGCCCTCCATAGTTAAGGCCACTTTTGCCATCAAAGGAGTAGGTGGTTTCTATCTCTGAGGGTTTCTTACTCCCGTATGATGGTCCCTCAGAGTCCATAGTTCCAGCGGAAGATTCATCCCCGTCTTCCGTGGATTCATCGTAAGGCGCGGGTGCTGTTGCTGTCGCCTCTGATTCTGTCTTCACTCCAAGGTTTTTGAGGAAAACTTGGATTTTATCCTCACGCGGTTTCCCATTGGGGAGGAAGAAGTCTTTGAATAAGAGTTCGGGGTTCTCTTCATCGTTCTCATCATGGAATATGGCGTCATCGAAGCCGTAATCCTTGAATACGTCATTATAGATATAGAAGAGCACTTTGCCCACGAATTTGTCGGCTGTGATAATCCCATCCTCAGCATTGGCCTTGCAGAAGAAATAGCCCAACTTCTTATCTTCAGAATGAGTAGCATCCCAAATTTTGCGGTTGATGTTGTCAAGAAATGACCACCAATCGTATTTGATACCATTCACGAGCAATGTCCATCTCTTTCCTGCATCGCTGATGGGCACATATTTCCATTCCCACCGGCGCTTAAACGCTGAATCGATGGGAAATAGCGACTGGTCGCTTGTGTTCATCGTGGCCCAGATGTATAGGTTGTTGGGGAGGATAAGAATACTGCCTTCCAAGACCTGGTCAACTATAGGATCTTCATATAGAGCATCAATATTTTCCTTGTCTTCTACTATAGCCACTTCAAGCTCATCACTTAGAGTCTGCCTAATATCCGAATCGGTAGATATGGGGTAGGAGGAGAAGCCTTTATCATTTCGATCGAGTAACTGAAACAAATCTCCAAAGATTTGTGCACAATTACCTCGATTGATTTCCTCAATCACAAGAACATAGGGATGTTTTAGATCCTTCCACGCAGCAATATACGCCTTAAGGAATGCCTGCTTGGTATAGGTGTATATTATGCGTTTCTCATAGACTTCCTTTCCATTTTCTTTAACAGGAAATCCACGATCATCACGAACTACGACTTTCTCCATTTGTGGTTTATAGGCCCCTACAAATGTTGAATAGTCGCTATCAGGGTGGAAGGTAGTACGTATGTCCTTTATCCCATACAATTTTATATCTTCTTCTACGCTATAGGACTTGCCTGTACCTGGTGCTCCATAAATTATCTGTTGAAGTGGCAAAGGACAAGAACCCGCTTTATGTTTCGGTAGATTTACGCCTTTTGACCCCTCCAGAATCTTATGAGTTTTCAGACACTTAACATAGGCCTTTTTGCGTTCTTCTGAATTAGCATATAAACAATTTCCATTAGGATTAAGGGTGTAAGCAGTGAAATGGATTTCGTCTTGATTATTTACGTTGATTTCGTCAATAAACCAAGCCGATTTTGACGATAGACCAAGCGTGGTGGCCATTTTGTTATAACAATCTTGGTTGATTTCTCTTCCTTGATATGTTATCCGAGGATTATATTTAAGAGTTCTGCGGCCTATATGGTGATTACCATTGATCTTTTTTACTACAAGCAATAGGAATTCTGCATCCTTAACAAGCAGATTGTTGACATAAACTTTTTTATATAATCCGGCTATGACAAATTCATAATCCTGTGCTTGGTTGCCTCCCTTACCCAAGGGGCAATAGACATTTCCTATATCTGGTATTGATGTATAGACTAGGGACGTAAGAATCTCTTCCATCGTTTCAAATGAGAAACGATAGCCTTCTCCTTGGCCCATCTCAGTCCCCCAGGCAGGTGTGCCCCCACCGCTTTCAATATCTGCGTTGAAGGATAATGAACCTAAATTCAAATTCATATAGTTATGGTATTAATGATGTCCAACTTTCTTTTCGGTCAACGGAATCGCTATAATATTCACTGAAGTCTTTATTGACTATTATAGCTTTAAAACGTAGTTCGTCTTGATTTCTTACATTCACCTCATATATGAACCAACACGCTTCTTGGGACAATCCCAATTTATTTCGTGCGATTCGGAAAAAACTCTGATTTGATATTATACGTCCTTTTTGGTTATAAGAAATCTTATCAGAATATTTTATTGTGCGACGTCCTGTATGGCTCATGCTTAATTCTCTTATGAGGACCATAAGGAAGGGATAAGGAATCTTTATATCGTTGATGTAAACTTTGTCAAACATTGCAGTTAATTGGCACTCATCAAAATTAGATGCAACATCCACATGCCCTCCCTTACCAAGTGGTAAAGTGACATACCTTAGATTGACAGAATTATATAACATACCAATGAGGATTTCCTCACACCCATCCACAATGAATTTATAGTCTGGACGTGATTGACCTAACTCAGTCCCCCAGGCTGGGGTTCCAGTCCCATTTTCAAGAAAAAAACCAAAAGCTAAAGAACCAAGGTTTAGTTTCATAATTGTTTGAAGATATGAGTTAACAGAATACCTAACAGATTTACATCCCAACCATTCCCAGCACGTTTTGAGAGTTGGGTATAGGATTGGTTGTTAAAATCAATTTCACATTCTTTCAAGTCTCGTGATATTCTAAATCCCATTAATCTGAATTGTTCATGAACTGACATTTTTCGAACGATTTCCTTTCCATCAGATTTGGGAACCTCTATAATTCTAAGACTATTGTGTTCAGGTTGAGTTATAGTTATACTATAGCCATCATTCTTAATCTTTTTATTGTAAACGTCGAAGCACAAGGGAGTTGAAACCACAAAGGAATCAATGCGGTGCTTGATTTTCAGATGAGCAATTTGTGCCTCAGACAAATACAAACTTTGTTCTGGCTGCACATCTAGAAAATCACCGATTTTAGATGTACATTCTATCCTTGGAGGTATTAAATTGAATCCCTCTGGCAATCCCCCTAGTTTAGCGAACATCCATAGACGTTCTCTGTTTTGTGGAATACCATAATCTTTAGAATTCAAAACTGCCTTTGCCAAAGGATTTTCTCCATAACCCATCTCAATCAAATCTTTAATTAATTGATCATGTATAGGTTGGAATTTCCCATGAGTAAAGCCTTTGACATTCTCTAACAATATGAATTGCGGTTTTTTTACTTTACATATACGAACTATATGGCCTAGCATGGCTCCTCTGCCATATGGATCATTGGTTCCCATTTGCATACCTGCAGATGAGAAAGGCTGACAAGGGAAACCACCCATAAAGAAATCAAAGTCAGGGAGTAACTCTGGGTCAATCGTTGTGATGTCTCCCCAGTTTCTCAAGGGCTTTCCCTCGGAGTCTTTGTGGTTGGTATCATATAGTGTAGAGGCGTATTTGTCTATTTCCGAATATCCTACGATTTCGAAATTTACATTTGGCATATTTTCATGTAGCCTTTTTAGCCCATAGGAACCACCACCATATCCTGCAAAGCCTTCAAAGACCCGTAGATGAAAATCTTTACTAATCATACTCTAATCTTTCTAATTTTTCATTTATCCAGTAGCTTTCACTTTCAATAGTGTTTTTTACCTCTGCACGACCATTCTCGAACGAACCAATATAGAAATATTTAGGTTTTACTCTGATGGTTCCATTGCTCAACATAATCCCCCACTTGCCATTTTGCTTGAAAGGTATATAACCTTTGTGGTAAGGATGCATATCTTCATATATTGGGGGAATTATAGTTCTGTTATTTCTGGAGCAAATGCCATATAAACCTCGCTTTTTGAAAATATTGTAATCTCCAAGACCATGATTACTATCTTCTGAGTCAGAGGAGCGGATTTGTTTTCCACCTTCAACATGTTCCACAAGTTTCATCTGTTCCTCTCCTTCTTCATAGTCCTGGGCTCTCTCTCCGAATACAAAGTCTCTTGTGATGGCAGAGCCATCATTGTATACACTGATATCCGCCTCGTGTCCGATAAAGTGAAATTTCCACTTACGATTTGCCATAGGGGTACCAAACCTATTATAAAGGCCAACATTATCTAGAATAAGACTTTTTTCCTTATCCTTATTAAATCTTAGGCCACGCCCTATCTGTTGCAAGAACATAGCAAGCGATCTAGTTGGTCGAGCTAACTGTATAAACTCTATGTCAGGACAATCAAATCCTTCAGAGAATATATTCACATTCACTAAGACTTGTAGTCTGCCCGTACGAAAATCTTCCAAAAGTGAGTTTCGTTTATGTTTTGGAGTAAGGCTGTCAATCATTTCTATGCTTACCCCGCGACATTTATATGTGTCTCGTATATTGGACGCATGTTGCCGATTGATTGCATAGATAATACCTTTTTTTCCTCTACAGAATTGGTTATAGGATTCATAGAGTTTGGCTCGTATAGAATCCTTGTCGAATCTGTTGATTAATTCTTCTTCCAGATAATCACCATTTACATTAAAGCGGTCAATAGAGTTTATTTCATGCTGTATTGTAGAATTAGGGGCGATGGAGATATAATCATAGTTTGAGAGATAACCTTCTTTTACAAACCATTCTATAGGATGAGAAATTATGATGTCATCAAACAATTCAGTAAATCCGGTATGGTCCATTCGCCATGGGGTTGCTGTTACTCCAAGCTTCTTACTACGGGGATACATATTCCAGAGATTTTTATAACGTGTGGCTTTGGAATGATGGGCTTCATCAATGATTATAAAATCAAATCGTTCCTGGGCCATGCGTTCTTTGTTTCGTATAGACATAAAAGTTTGGATAGAAGCCACCTGTACGATTCTATTCAATTGTACAGGATAACCTCTCATTATTATTCCACAATCTATACCTCTATTTTTAAGCTTGTCTGCTGCCTGTTCAATGAGTTCTCTTACATGAGCGAGAATTAAAATGTGAGAGGAAAGATGTTTTTCCTTAATCCAAATACATATATCTTTGACAATTGATGCGAATAATATAGTTTTGCCTGTACCAGTGGGCATCTGGACCATTATATTATCCAGTGAGTCCCACAAGGTAAAGACATTATGTTTCATCTCTTTTTGATAAGGAAAGAGAATGTTGTCAGTTTTTTCTATTTCAGAGTAATGGATCATTATGATTCCAAATTTATTCTTCCCATCCAGCAGCACGTGCTTTTTCCAAAATGTTTAAGGCATAACGGGATTGCTTGTAAGTCAATTCCTTACCTCGCTTACACCAAAAATATATACTTCCCATAAAAGCAGTTTCTTTTGGGGATATTAAACCAGTATCTTTACCCCATATATTGAGGTCGTGCCAAATCTCATAGTGATAACTGTTAGCCGTATCAAGGGTACGTACCATCCCTGGGGTCATTTCAACTCTCTCTCCTGAGGTCAAAAGGTCCGAGGGTATATTTACATAATTTCCAATATGTTTAGAACACAAGTTTGTCCATGAAATAGGCTTTTTGGTGTAGGTTGATATGTTGGATCCAGCATCAATATCCATAATATGGTCCCATACAAATGGCTTTAGCTCAATGACTATTTGCATTACGCGGTAAAGATATGAGGCTTTTATTTTCTTTATATCAGCTTCGGGTATAGTACGTACTTCCCACTTAGACATTTTCTTACCATTACTTGCCGTGTAGGAAACTTTAACTTTATAGGTAATGACATCTGAGTTGGTTAATACTTTTGCATACAATTTAGGCATATCCCCTTGTAAATCCGAGTAAACAGAAGAAGATATTATACATTGCTCATTCCATATATTCAATAAATTAAGAGCTTTGTTGGTTATTAAAGATAGGGATGAAAGTGTGAAAGCAACCATATTTGCCTTATATCCCACAAGGTTTATCCCATCTTTACCAAAATAAGCGTCAATAGTCCTAAATAGAATGATTTGAGCTATAATCTTTTTGTAAGTATCCTCATCAAAGTGGATTTTGGAAGTGACCATCTTGTTGAAAAAGGCGGAGTAACACACCTCTCCACCCCAACATACCTTATGGGGCTCTTGTTCCCAAGCCATTACGCTTTTAGCCAAAGAGGCTTTGTCGAACATCTGTAGTTTTGGATATTCGGCATAGAATTCCTTCTCTTCACGTACATTGGAAGTATGTTTGGCCTTGTCCATATATTGTCCTCGTGTGCGTTCAAAGAACCACTTAGATATTTCCTTGTTCTGGGCGTTTTTTACCCATATCAACCGAGATTGTTTCTCCATCTCCTGAAGGAAGGGCTCATTAATCCCAAAGTCTGACTTTCTGATTGCAGATTGGGTATTTGCGTAACGTGAAATACGAGGTATAAGATCTCCTTTCTTTTCCCTATCTTTTATGACAGAGACTTTCATAGCTACAAACACTTGGTGGATCATGCGGGGATCAATTTCCTTCATTTTCAACACCGTGCTTATAGAGGCAGTGGTTTGGCCTCCATTGACAATCTGCCAATCAGTGATTTTTGTAATCACTGGCCCTTGATCTGTTTCTCGTATCTCTACATCCGTTGCCGTTGTGGATATTCCATTGTTGTAGGAGAAAAACATGTCTGGCTCAGCCTCTCTGGGTTTATCCCCCTTAGATATTTGAGACGCCGTTGGAGTATGGCCAATGAGGGTGTCACGAATACCTTTGTTGCTTGCGCCTTTAAATTGTAGGAAAGTACGAACATTCTGTTCCAATATATGTTGGTGATATTGGTTATATATTTTTGCCAACGTTTCACCCGGAATAATGGAAAGATAACATGTCACTCGACTGGAAACATCGGGCATCTTAAGGCATGGGAGGGGATTAAATCCTTTGTCCTCAAAATCGACCACTACGGATTCCTTACCACGCATAATGTCATCATGTTTCTTTATGCGTTTAATGTCCCATAGGTGATACTCTAAGGTAGTATCATCTATCTCTTTCTCATCAAGGTATAACTCCGAAGGAGTTATAGCATTGGTCATTAAAAACATTCGCACTCTATCAACCTTTTCTGCTTCATTTATCATTTGAGCTATCTGGTAAAGGTCACTCTTATTGTTTGTTATGCGGGATAACATTGTACCAGTCTTGGATCTAGTGAAGAATTTCTCTATCCATTTAAAGTGTCGTTCTATCTCAGACTTAGGTAAGGTAGAATTAGATTCTGGATCCACAAATATGGTAAGGAAGAGATCAATTGACATCATTTCATCATCTCCGCTATAGCCCCAAGCGTCGATTGCCTCGCCATTTCCAGAATTGTAACTACAATAGTTGACCTCACTTACGTCACCTACATTCTGAATGTATTCTACCATCATTTCGGTAAGGGCATTTCTTGGGTCTTCGGAGCTCAATATAATATCATCAATGTCGGACTTGAAGGTTTCAAGTTCGGTCATTTCTTTCTCTATGGCTTTCTTGACGGCTGGGGCAACTCCGTCGTCAATTACAGCTGGCTTGAAATCGTCAAAAATCTCTTCACTCATGATAGTTACTATAAGGGAGGGATTAATTAATCAATTAAAGTGCAAAGATACAAATTAAATTCGATAAAGCGTCTACATACATCTTGTTTTCTCATCGCTCTCTGGCAAAATTAGGCGCTTTAACAAATTTGCAGCCTCTAAGGGGTAGCGTTAGAGGGTTAAATCTAAGACTAAGTGAAGTAAAAATCCCTATAGTAGCTATCAAAGGGAGAACTACCCAAGTTGGGCCCTCTCCCTTTGATAGCTGCTATAGGGATTTGCCAAACTAAAAGGTTGGTGAGTTGATTAGTTGCTATCGTTATCTTTGGGTTGCAATTCTACCTCCAGGTCTCCCAGAGGCAAAGTCGCGGCCTGGAAGAGGTTGAGGATAACATTGCATTTGGTTTCTATGCTGGTGTTATTGGGTACGTAGCAATTCATTGCTACTTCGTCATAGTTATTGTTGACCTTATAGTTGTAGAATACATGATTGTTAGCGGCGAGAGATGGGATGGCTTCAGGGTTGATTTTGTCAACCTCTTTACAAACTTGCACCAAGAATTCTTTCCAGTTATCAACAGGCACTCGGTTGGAACGGAAACTGAAACTTATAGGTTTGCGGCCAGTGAGGGTTTGGGGGTCATCACTGAAGTTGAAAACCTGGGCATCTTCAACTGGAGTGGGGCATTGGGTCTCTATCATTGGCCAAAGGCGTAATACGAGCTCCTGCATCTGTTTCTTACGTTCCTCAAGTTCCGTAAGAGTCCATTTATCTACAGTCTTCATATATTTTGAGAGCTGAATAGGAGAGTCGTCAAATCCATAGGCATGGCCTTTCTTGGTAAGGAAACCTTGCTTTTTTGCTTGGAATGGACGATTGCTATATTCGCTATTGTAGGCGGTAAGAGTAAGATTGGCCAGTGTATGAAGATACTTATTATATTCCTCTTCCAACTCGGGATTGCCATGGCTAATTCCAAGTTCCTCTTTCCATTCTTTTGAAGGATGTTGCGGCATTATATGTTCAATCGAGAGATCACCGTTTTTCATTTTCTCGACGGTATCCGTAGTGCCTTCAAGAGTCACACCAGCCTCTAAGCGGTCAAACAGGAAATATCTGGTATCTGTGTTTAGGTCGTAGATATTTTTCTGAGCCACACCTTCAATAACCTCTTCATCGGTTGGGAAAGCAGCCAATCCCTCTTTCTTAAGGAGAGCGGATTTGAGCAACTGAGAATAAGAGTAGTTGAAAAGTGCGTTTTCTTCTTTGCCTAACCCTCTCTTTACTTCATTGTGGAGCGCAGCGAAGATTTTGTTCAAAGAGTTAGTAGGTTTACCGGCAAAGATGCGGCGAGCCAAGAAACTCTCGATGGTAGATAATACCTCTTTGATTTCCTCAGATGATATATTGTTTAATTGGGCATAGCGTAGAAAGGCTAAGAAGAATGGCATCGTAATTTTATAGTTTAGAATGGCCAATCCGCGAAGTACTCTATCGATGGCTTTTTCACCCCAATTGGCATTTTGTACTTTTTGGGCTATACGAGCAAATTTCAACATGTCCTCGAGCATTTCTCGATTAGAACGGTTTTCACGCTCGCAATAATCCTTAAATACAAAATAGAGCTCCTTTTCATTAGCGATAGCACGAAGTTGTACGGTCATGTAATCGCGGATGAAACTTGAGAGTTTTGATTCGTTAAAATCAAAACATCTTTCTATTTCGTGCCAATAATTGCGATAGTACTCATTTTGATCTTCTTGTGAAAGATTCATGAGTAGATAGTTGCGTACCTTATCAGATTCTTCAAGATCCTTACCGCACGAGTTTAAGGATTCGAAGATAAGTTGGGGATTGTCTCCTGAACTCAGTTCAATGGGTATGAATCTCAAAGCATTTATGGCTTTAAGGATATCATCAATAGTCAAATCTCCTCTTTCTATGATTGATCGATAGAAAAGCTGATAGTTAGTCGTCATGCCACAACCCTGCTTGAAAGCCTCTTCATCGTTGGTAAAGAGTTTGTCATAGGCAATACGGTCTTCTTCAATGGGTATAAGTTTATGGCTCTTTCTTCCTAAGAGTCGATTAACGTTATACTTTACGTCATCTTCATCCTCGGCAGACTTTATAAGGCCGTTTTTGTAGGCATTATAAGCTGCAAGAATTATCAAGGAAACAGTGGTCAGACGTTGTTGACCATCAATAATGATGATGTTATTGCCTCTTTCGTCTTCTGTGCGAGTAACAATAGACCCTATGAAATGAGTGGGTATGTTGTTTTGAAGGATTCTCATAAGGTCTGAGAATAGTCGGCGGCAGTGCTTAGCTTGCCAAGCATAGCGCCGTTGGTAAAGCGGAATTACGAAATTCGCCTCCGCTACCATGAAATCGACAAGTTTCTTTGCGTCCATCGAAAGTATTTGTACTTGTTAGAGTTTCTGGTTTATCTAAGGATTTAGTGATTCATTATTCCCCTACGGAATAATTGGTCACAAAGTTAGCTATTAATTTTGACAACAGAAAATATTTTTTGGATTAATTGAAAGAGAAAGGCCTATGGCAATTTCTGTAAGGGTTACTTGCAAAATCAGGTTACAACTTATCATGAAAATAATTCTTCGGTCGCTTCTCGTGTTTTATCAAATACTTGTAGGTGAAGGTTTATTAGCAAAGGGAATCTCATATTAAACTATAATATTGGTTATCAGTGGTTTTCTTTTTGCAAAGTAAATCATGCACTGATAAAAATGGGAATTTTAAGGAAAAAACAGGAATCGTTGATAAGGGGGCTCGGCTTCCTTTCCCTCCATTGATGGAAATGAAGGCACTGGTCCCTGACTTGGTCCTCAGCTTGGCCCCCAGCTTGGTCCCTAACTTAGTCCCCAGCTTGGCCCCCAGCTTGGTCCTCAGCTTGGTCCCTAACTTAGTCCCCAGCTTGGCCCCCAGCTTGGTCACCAGCTTGGTCCCTAACTTGGTCCCTAACTTAGTCCCTCACCTGGTACCTTGCCTGGTACCTCACCTAGTACCTTTCCTGGTACCTCACCTAGTACCTCACCTGGTACCTCACCTGGTACCTTTTAGTGCTTCACTTAGTGCTTCCTCTGTAACTTTTGTTTGTAACTCTTATTCCACATAAAATATTAGTTATTAGAGGATTGGGATTTTATCGACCTGTCCTTGAAGCTTTATTCGGTAACTTTTGCTGCTTCACTTAGTACTTCACTTAGTGCTTTTGCCAACAATGGCACCGACAATGACACTGCGAGGGCCAACAATGACACCGACAATGACACTGGGAGGCCAACAATGACACCAACAATGACACTGG
This sequence comes from Bacteroidales bacterium, assembly GCA_020860445.1. Lineage (GTDB taxonomy): Bacteria > Bacteroidota > Bacteroidia > Bacteroidales > Muribaculaceae > CAG-873. The sequence goes on from JAJBUH010000126.1 coordinate 14,457, forward strand.
ACCCTTAACAATGACACTGACAATGACACTGGGAGGCCAACAATGACACCGACAATGACACTGAGAGGAGACCGTGACAAGGCTTTCATAGAGCTAGATGAAACAACCCCTAGCGGGGTAGGAGGGGAGGGGACAAAGGGGTTAAATAAAAAACTTCAATCAATATTTGGTAGTCTCTAAAAAAGGGATTAAATTTGCCATTGATAAAATTTTATATTATGGAAGCAAGAAGTCTTAATAGGGCACAGATCGAGATTTTGGATGCTTTGGCCTCATTACATACCGACGAGGAGGTTGAAGCTCTTAAATTAGCCATCTCACAGTTCTTCGCGAAGAGAGCGCAAGATGCCCTGGAGGAATTATGGCAAAAAGGAGAATGGAATCAAGAATTGCTCGATTCTTTCGAAAATGCCCATTATCGAACTCCCTATCGGCCTACAAAATGAGAAGGAATCTCGGCCCTGATACAGATGATGGTGACCATCGCCTCACCCATAAGTTGCCACCATAATATGTTCAAAATATGAGATGTCTCATTTTTTACCAATACGAGAGATTTATGAGACGGTGTATCATAAATCTCAAGAAATGGTGGAAATGAACAAAAGATGTCAAATCTCCTCAACAAAGTTTGTTACCTTACAATGACTGCTGCACAGAGGCGACCCTATGGGCCGCTATAAGCGTAAAATTATATGAGCTATGAGAGATGACGATGAGGGAGGGTGCATGGGACCCTTGATGGAGATATTGCTTTTTATGGCGATGATCTTTTTTGTGATGTTTGATGGAAGCAGTATGAATTCTTGCAGCCGTAGGGATAGACTGCATCAGTGCGAGCAGTGTCACCGGTATACTGAGCAGACCACGTGTCCCTATTGCCATATAAAGATAGCGGAGTGAGGGGAGGGGTGCTCCGCTGCATTGCGCCGAGGCGGCGCTGCCACACTGGGGCTCCGCTGCATTGCGCCGAGGCGGCGCTGCCACACTGGGGGGCGCTGCATTGCGCCGAGGCGGCGCTGCCACACTGAGGGCGGCGCTGCCACACTGGGGGGCGCTGCCACACGGGAAGGGCTATCCCTTTATTATCCAATCGGTGATGGTGTGCTGCTTGACAGAGAAATTGATGCCTATTTTTACTGTGGGGTAGGGGCAGAGGCGGAATCGCTCGGCATATTCTTTAATGTCGATTTGGTTGATGGCACCCTGGGCCGAGCCGTTGAGTTTTATCTCCCAAAGGTAAAGCTTTTGGCAGTAAATCATAGCCAAATCCACGCGCCCGTCCGCCGTACGTACCTCAACATCGGCATAGGCACCGAACAAAGAAAAAATCACATACAGCATCTGTTGCCAGTGGCCTTCGCTGCGGGTTCCTCGGCAATAAGGCACGGTGCGGAAAAACACTTTCATCTGCTTCAATGCCTCATCAATGTCACCCTTGGAGATGACTGCCACCATATCGGCTACGATATTGCGCGCCAGCATTGGCTCCTCGACATAATTAGGCAAGAGTGAGTTCATCAACCCGAGCCGCACCTCTTTGTTGGGAATTTCCAGACGGTAGCGCTTAGTAATCTTGTCGTAGCCTTTGATGGTGAGGTAACCGCTCTGGTAGAGCAGCGGCACCAGCCTTACGACATTGTCGATTGGGGCATCAAAATCCTGAGGCGTAGCCTCGAAGTGCTCAAGCTGAGAGGGTTGTACTTTATGCTTTTTTAGCGTCTCAACCACAAAGGTGGGAGTGCCCGACTCAAACCAAAATGGCTTGATTTCCTCCCAATCAAAGCAATTGATCAAGCTGTAGGGATTGAAGATATCCGGCGATGGCCATAAGAATTTGTAGCCATCATAATAGCTGCGCAGTTCGGCGATGGTGCCTTCATAATCCAAGTCATAATTGCGGGCCATAGCCTCAACGCTGCCCGACAATTGCTGATTAACCTCATCAGGGGTTATGCCGCAAATGGCAGCATATTCTTTGCGCATGCTGATATTCGAGATGTTGTTGAGCATGCTGAATATGCTGAGTTGGGAGAATTTGGTAATTCCTGTGATCAGCACGAAATGCAACTGCGGTCCCAAATCCTTAAGCGGGGCGTACACGCTCTGCATAAAATCACGGATTAGGTCTCTCTTGTCCCCTCGGTGCAGCACATTCAGAACTGGGGTGTCGTATTCATCAATCAACACTACTACGCGCTGCCCAAATTTTTTATAGAGCAGATTCACTAATTGCGCGAATCTCACCCCGACATCTCGCTTGGTAGTCTTTACTTCGTATTTCTCTTCATAGGCATCCCATTGGTTCTCGATATATTGTCGTAGGGTGGAGATATTGTCGCCCTTGAATCCGGCAAGACTCAGAAGTATAACGGGGTAACGGGTCCAGTCCTTTTCAAGAGTGCCCAAAGCCAAACCTTCAAACAATTCTCTGCGCCCCTCGAAATAGGCCTTCAAGGTGCTCACGAGCATGCTTTTGCCAAAGCGCCGCGGACGGCTTAAAAAGTTGTATTTAGCTCCGTTTTTGACCAATTGGTAGACATACCCAGTCTTGTCTATATACACATATCCTCCCTCCCGGATTTCTTGGAAATCCTGGATGTCAACTGGATATCTCTTCTTTGCCTCCATGCTCGCAAACTTTTCCGCAAATATAGCGATTTTTCTCCATTTCCACAAAGCTGATTAAATTTTCAATTTAAAATCCATTATTTAAAATCCATTATTTAAAATCCGGTCTTCAAATTTTGAAGATTAGATTTTGAAGATTGGGGAAGATTGCGTAAATTTGCGGAGTAAAACATTTTTGGTATGGATAATCCCTTTGTGATAGGGGGCTATGGTGGCCCTGAATATTTTTGTGATAGAGAAAAAGAGACTGAGCAGATGGTGAGATACCTTACCAATGGCAACAACATAGTGTTGTCATCGCCGCGTCGCATCGGCAAGACCGACCTTATCAGCCATGTGCTCAGCCAACCAGCGATACGAGATGAGTATATCACAATCCAAATCGATATATACTCGACGCGCTCATTCGCCGAGATGGTCTCCATGCTCGGCAAGGCCATCGCTAAGGCACTTTTGCCTCTTGGCCATGCCTTGGTGAGAAATTTCGTAGGATTCCTCGCTTCTCTGCGCTCTCAAATCAGTTTTGACATCAGCGGAATGCCTACATGGAGCGTAGGGGTGGGAGAATGGAAGGCTCCAGAGACTACCCTCGCTGAGATTTTTGAATATTTGGAGAAGGCTCCGCGCCCTGTAATCGTAGCCATCGACGAATTCCAGCAAATCACCAAATACAAAGACGCCTGGAAGGTTGAAGCCCTGCTCCGCACCCACATTCAGCATTGCCGTAATGCCAATTTCATTTACGCTGGTTCGCAACGCCATCTTATGGCCGAGATGTTCCTCTCACCAGCTCGTCCCTTTTACTCCTCCTCTACCCTTATGGGGCTCCCTTTGCTTGACCAGAAGGTGTATGGAGATTTTTGCCAAGAGATGTTTAGGAGATACGGTAAGACTCTTGACCCCCAGGTGCCGGAAGAACTATATAAAAAATTCAAGGGCATCACCGCCTATATGCATCGGGTTATGAACGAACTGTTCGCTCTCACTCCCAAGGGCGCAGTTTGCCACGCCGCAGACATCGACAAAGCCATACAAAATTTTCTTGACAGCGCCAACGATGGCTTTACGGCTCTGACCTATCAGCTCAGCGAGCGTCAGATGGCTCTGCTCTTAGCCATAGCACGAGAGGGGGAGGCCCGGAATATCCAGAGTGGAGCATTTATAAAAAAGCATAAGCTGCTCTCATCCGGGTCGGTGTTGTCAGGAGCCAAGACTCTGCTTGATCGCGATCTCATCACTCGCGAAGGCGACATCTACTCGATCTACGACCAATTCTACGCCCTCTGGCTGCTTCGCACTTACGGCGAGTAGAGATCTGAAAATACAAAAGTCGCGCCAAGGGAGGAGAGGCCCCTGGGCGCGACTTTATTTTGGGTGGATGGTGAGATTAATAGGCGGCTTGGGGAGCGGGGGAGAAGGAGAGCTGGGTGAATGAGGCGAAGGCGTGGAGGCCGATGTGGTTGGGGTTGAGCGCGAGGGCTTGGGTCTGGAAGGCTTCGGCCTTGTCATCGTGGCCCAGGCCGTAGTGGCCGAGAGCCATCATGTACAGGCAGTGTAATCGGTTGGCCTCGTCGATGCTGCCATCCCATACCATCAGGTCGGGGAGCGAAACGGCGAAATAGTCAGGCTTGGCCACATCAAAGATGTGTTTCTCGCCATAAGCCACCAGCTGGTTGAATCGGCTGCGAGCCTTGTCCTCGTTGCCGAGGGCGCGTTCGCACAATGCGGCGTAGAATAGTTTGTCGGGAGCGGCATCGTTATAGTACAGAGCTGCGGCCGGTTGCATCGGCGCCACTGTGCCCTGCTCCCAGTAGCGGCGTGCCTCATCCTCTTGACCCATAGCCTGATATGACAGGCCGAGCAGGTACATGAAGTCATTCTCAAGGGCGCCATACAGTTTGCCTTCGCCCAGATGATGAGGATACTCGAGGCACTCTCTGAGCAGGGTTGCGGCTTGCTCGGGTTCGCCTTGCAGCAGAGCCTCCTTGGCAAGCTCAACGCGGCAATACTGATACTGAGCTGGCACCTTGCCTTCGCCGCCCTCCCATGGGTGGAAGATGTGGCTATCGAGTTCGGCCTTGGCCTTGCCATATTGGCCGGTGAGGTTGAGCAAGGTGATGTGCTCAAGGCGCAGGTCGTCGCGCTGTGCCACCAACTCAGGGTGTTGGTCAAGGCGCTGCAGACGCTCGGCATGGCTGTGGCCCATGCGCTTGTGCAGTTGGTCGAGCTCCATCAATATGCGGCCATCGGTCGGATCGAGGCTGAATGCGCGTTCCATCGCCTCAAGAGCCTTCTCTGGTTGATGCTGCTTATTGAAATAACCCAGAGCCAGATTGCGCCATACAGTCGGGAACTCGGGGTCGAGCTGTGCCGACTGTTCCCATAGCTCAATAGCGAGGGCGTGCTGGCGCTTGTCGTAGTAGAGATTGCCGAGATAGTACGGAGCGCGAGCATCGGCGGGGTTGAGCTGCATGGCCAGGCGCAGAGCCAAGATAGCCTCCAAGCGGTTGGGGAATCCAAAGTCGGGAGCCGTAGCGGCAGCCTCGGTGAGCATCTCCTTAGCAGCGGCAATGTCGCCCTTATGGTAGAGACACAGAGCCATATAGTAGCGAGTAAGCGGGGTGGTTGCGCCTTGCTCGATGGCCATCTTCCAGAGGTCGAGAGCCTCTTGCCACAGGCCAGCATTCAGGTAGTCGAGAGCCAACTGGTCGTAATCGTTGGCATCGCCGCGCATGGCATCTTGCACGGCCTTGAGGTCGGCATCAGCACCCGAAATCAGGTAGCACTCATATAGGCAGCCGTGGTTGAACGGGTCGATGGCAAGCGAATCGATGATGAGAGCCAGGGCATCGGCGGTGCGGCCCATGCGGCGTAGTACGTCGGCCTTGAGGGTGCGAGCGGTGTGGTTGTGCCAATTGCGGATGAGCGAACGGTCGAGTTCGTGCAGTGCATCTTCCCACCTCTCTTGCATCACCGAGATGCGTGCGCACTCCAGGAAGCCGGCATCTTGCCAAGCGGCGCTCCAGGTAGATTTGTAGAATCGGTCGTAAGCCTCATCGATGCGGCCTTGGAATTTCAGGCAGGTGCCAAGGTTGAAGATTGGTTCGCTATCGTACGGGTTGGGATTGCGCTTGGTGATTACCTTTACGGCGTGGAGCAGATATTGCTCGGCCAGGTCGAAGCGGCCATTGCGCAACAGCCACAGGCCCAAAGCGTTGTTGCAACGCACATCGTTGGGGTCGCGGCGCAGAGCCTCCTGATAATAATCAACGGGCGAGAAGGTTGCGTGGCGGTATTGCTCGAGGTGCTGACCAGTGAGGAACAGCTGCTCGGTGGTCTTAATCTCGTCGGGCTGCAGGGCGGCTTCGGCTGCATCGGGGATGGGACGCACCTCGTCGGGCTCGGCATGCCAGCTGAGCAGTGTCTTGCCATTCTGGCCCACGATCTCGACGTTGAGCTGATTCATCTTGACATCGCCCACCGAGATAACCTCGTCGAATATTATCTCGGGCGACAGGTTAGCAGCTTGGCTGTAGATTGTCTCGCCGCTGTCGGCGGTCAGCAGGATGGTAGCCTTGATGGCTGAGGTTGCGAATATCTTGAGGTTGACCTTGCCCGTGCCGGCGGGGGTGATGTTGAGCAACAGGTCTTTTGACGCATTCTTGACCACGCCCAGTTCGCGGTAGGGCATGAAGTACTGCTTGAACTCTTTCTCTTCGTAAGGCATGAGCCAGGTGAAATCGGGCTGGTTCTCGGTGAACATTCCAGCCATCAGCTCGATGTATGGGCCGTCCTCATCGGTGAGATTGCGGTCCCAGGCTTGACCGAAGTCGCCATTGCCCCAGGTCCACTGCTTCTTGCCGGGCGACACGTGGTGGTTGGCCACATGCAGCATGCCGGCTTGAGTGTCGTTTTCGTAACCACCCTCGAAGTCGTACCGCGAGTTTACGCCCATATAGCTGGTGGGCACCTTGATGTTGCGGTAGTTTGAGATGTCGACGCCGGCTGAGTAGTCCATCTTATAGTAGGTGCCGGTGGCGATGGGGAATGAACTGACGGCGCGCTTGCCGTGGTCGAAGACAGCGTTGATGTCTGGCGGGAACACGCTCTGGTAGTGGTCGTTGACAGCCACGGCGGGGTTGGCCCACCACAGGAATGTCTGTGGCATCGGGGTGGGGTTGGAGACTACGCCCTCAATCTCGATATAGGCGTGGCCGGGACGCAGGGTGAATCCAGCGTTGCCTTTCTGATGGGTCATGCGCTCGCGTTCGCCTACCCATACGGTGACGGAGCCGTCTTGGTTCTCAACGATGGTCGAGTCGACCGGGGTGTAGGTTGATGGGCGATGGTGCTGGGGCCAGTTGAACTCAATGCCACCCGATATCCATGGGCCAGCGAGACCAACCAAGGCCGGCTTGATCACGTGGTTGTAGTAGATAAAGTGGCGCTGGCGCAGTTTGTCGTAGGCCATCTGTATGCGGCCTCCGAGTTCGGGCAAGACCATCACCTTGATGTATTCGTTTTCGAGGAAAATGGCCTGGTAGGCGACGTCGGTCTTCTCGTCGGCGATTGATTCAATCACCGGATAGGGGTATACGCGGCCGCTGCTGCCTTGGTAGACGCGATTTTCGAGAAATATGGGATTTTTTTCCGGGGTTCCCGGTTGGTAGGTGGGAATCACCACCTGCTCTTTCCATGCTTTAACCATAATATTTTATGAGTAATAAGTAATTAGTAATAAGTAATGGGGAGGGGATCGGCGCCCGAAGCGCCGGGAACAGTGGCGCTATGGGACGCCCTCGCGAAGCTATCGGCCGCAGGCCTTATCGGCGATAGCCTTATCGCGCTCTGCGCTTATCGGCCCATGGGCCTTATCTTTCTTGATGAGCTCGCGCTCGAGCTGCTCAAGGGATTTGCCTTTGGTCTCGGGGAGGACACGGGCGAAGTAGAGGAAACCAGCCAGGCAGATGCCTGCGTAGGTCCAGAATGTGCCGAAGCTGCCGAGCCAGGAGTTGAGGAGCGGGAAGGTGTAGGTGAGGGTGAAGCAGCCCGTCCAGAGGGCGAAGGTGCAGACAGCCATGGCGATGGCGCGCACGCGGTTGGGGAAGAGTTCGGCAAGCAGTACCCAGGTGATCGGGCCGAGCGACATAGCATAGCAGGCAATGGCTGCCACCACGCATACCATCATCAGCACTCCGCTCAGATGCAGCCAGTAGCAGGTGCCAAGGATCAGATAGATTCCGGCCAGACCTCCGGCTCCGAGCAGCATCAGCTTGCGGCGACCGAGTTTCTCGACTGTGAAGAGGGCGACAAAGGTGAAGACCACATTGGCCACGCCAGTGACCACGATGTTGAAGAGCATGGCTCCGAGGGGATAGCCAGCGGCGGCAAAAATCTCCTGAGCGTAGTTGAAGATTACATTGGTGCCGCTCCACTGCTGGAACACGGCTATGATGATGCCAAGCACAAGCACCAAGCGGTAGGGTCGGCTGAGCAAGGTGCGCAGTCCGGCATTCTCGGTATTGGCCTCGGCATTGCGCACGGCGGCTATGGCATCGCGGCTGTATTGTTTGCCGCCGATGCGGAAGAATACGATTTCTGCTTGCTCGATACGGCCTACCATGGTGAGCCAACGCGGACTCTCGGGGATGAAGAATGTCATGGCGAAGAATATGGCTGCCGGTACGGCCTCGGCCCAGAACATCCAGCGCCAGCCCATCAGCACATTCCAGCTCTCGAGCATGGCTGCTTGGCTCATGCCGTCGGGGATAGGTTCGGCCAGCAGCATATTCACAATCTGTGCGGCGAGGATGCCGAATACGATTGTCATCTGGTTGAGGGTGACCAGTTTGCCGCGTATCTGCGCCGGGGCAACCTCGGCGATGTACATGGGCGAGAGGGCTGAGGCGATGCCGATGGCTACGCCTCCCACCAATCGGGCCACGATGAATAGGGAGAAGTCGTTGAAGGCGCCCGTGGCGATGGCCGAAGCCAAGAAGATGAAGGCTGAAATAATCAGCAGAGGCTTGCGGCCGAAGCGGTCGGCCATCATGCCGGCTGATACGGCACCGATCAGGCACCCGAGAATGGCGCTGCTCATTGCCCAACCCTGCATAGCGGGGTCATCGGCGATGCCGAAAAATAACTCGTAGAATGGTTTGGCTCCGCCAATTACTACCCAGTCGTAACCGAAGAGCAGTCCGCCCATCGCCGATACCAAGCAGATGAAATATACAAAGCCGCGATTGAGAGTATTCATGATAAGTAATGAGTAAGAAGTAATAAGTAATGTTTGACATTGCAAAGTTACAGCCAAAAAATAGGGTGCACAATAGAGAAAAATTTCCCTATGATGGACAATTTTATGATTTTTTATTCTTACCTTTGCACAGCGGAGGGCGAGCAGCCCCCGGCCGCCCATGAATCAAAAGGGAATGGGCCAGCGAGGACTCCTGGGACTCCCACTGATATGGATTTTAACCACAGATTTACACAGATTCCTTAGAGGGTAAACTTTCATATTCCTTAGAGCACCAGAGGTGCTGACAGATGTCACAGACCATCCGGATGGCATCTGTGGAAATCTGTCAGCGCGATTGCGCCTCTATGAATGATAGTTTCCCATGGTTGAATCTGTGTAAATCTGTGTAAATCTGTGGTTAAACTCCCTTACTATAATCTAATTTTAAAATTGTTTTTTTTATTATGGTGCGGATTAAGGAAGGATTTAAGGGCGAGAGGGCGATAGTGGTGCCCAAGATGATTACAGATGCCCTGGAGCGCGACCCGATGGGCAGTGCTCTGCAAATCACCGACATAGGTTTCTACCCAGCGGCTCGACACCATTTCCGCGAGCGGCGCGAGCCCATCAGCCAGTGGGTGCTAATCTATTGCGTGGATGGCCGTGGGTGGTACACCCTCGGTGCCACGCGCCATGAGGTCGAGGCTGGCCAATGCTTCATATTGCCAGCCCAGCTGCCCCATGCCTACGGGGCCGATGCTGACGCGCCGTGGACCATCTATTGGGTGCATTTCAAGGGTTCGCTGGCCCAGCATTATGCCGAGGGCATGGCCGTGCCGCAGACGATTCCCACCTCGGCCGATTCGCGCATCGGCCACCGGCAGGAACTGTTTGAAGAAATCTTCTACACCATCAAGCAGGGGTATGGCAAGGAGAATATGCACTATGCCATCTCACTGTTTCACCATTTCCTGGGTACGCTGCGCTATCTGCGCCTCTACCGCAGCGCCGGGGCGCAGAGTAACCCGCAAGGCGACGATGCCGCCTCGCGAGCCATACATTATATGAAGGAGAATCTCGGTTGCCACCTCACCCTGGAACAGGTGGCGCAGTACGCCGGGTATGCGCCCACGTATTTCGCCCGCCTATTCCGCGAGCAGGTGGGCCACCCCCCCGTTGGCGTATTTCAATGTGCTGAAGATGCAAGCGGCATGCCAGATGCTCGACACCACCGACATGAAAACCACCCAAATTTCGGGCAAACTCGGCATCGACGACCCCTATTACTTCTCGCGCCTCTTCACTAAAATCATCGGCATCTCCCCCACCCAATATCGCAATACCGCCAAAGGATAACCTACATGGCGAGGAGGGCCGTGGGGGCGAAGCCGTATTGGCGCTTGAAGGCGGTGGAGAAGTGGGAGGGATTCTTGAAACCCACCTCGGAATAGACGTCGGCCACCTTGCGGCCACCATTGGCTATCTTGTCGTAGGCTGCCTCGAGGCGGCGCTTGATCAGCCACTTCTCGGGGGTGAGGTCGGAGATCTTCTTGAAATCGCGCTTAAATGTGGCGAGGCTGCGACCGGTGTAGTGAGCCAAGTCCTGCATTGTGAACTCGTACATGTAGTTGTCGTTGAGGAAGTCGAGGATGTCAATCTTCCACGGTTCGTTGAAGTCGAATAGCGTGGGCGCAAAGCGCTTGTCGATATGGAGCAGCGCAAGCAGTCCCTCTTGCAGCTTGAGGCGCATCAGGTCGTCGTGAGGCTTGACCCCGGAATTGAAATAGGGCGTCATCGAGGTGAATAGGCTCGCCAACTCTGGATTGCGCTCCAACTTGATGGCACCGTCCTTAAATTTCTTGGTGGCAGGGTTGACACGGCCAAATTGCCCCAGGCTGTACATTTCGCGCAGGAATTTGCGGGTAAACCTCAGGAAGATGCCGCAATAGGGTTCGCCATTGGCTGGTTTCTTCTGGAAGGTCACATGGTGGTCGCGGGGGATAAACACACATTCGCCCTTGCTGATGAGGATTTCATTATTGGAATCGGGCGAATTGGTCAGCACCATTTCGCCTGAATGTACGTAGTTGAGGGCAAAATCGTGTGAACGATGAGTGCAGGCGCAGTCGGTCTCAAACACAAAGCTGAAAAATATGTCGTTGTAGTTGAAAAGCTCCATAATTAGGGATAAGGTATAAAGGATAAGTGATAACGTGGCTATGGGTAATGATATCCCATACACATTAGTCGCAGTCGGTTTTGATGTAGTGGTGCTCGGCAGAACACTCGTGCAGGGCGTGGTCGATGATGAGGTGGCGGTTGGCCATGGTCGAGATGGTGCTCATCTCATGCGATACGAGCAGGATGGTAGTATGGCGGGCGAGGTCGGCTATCAGGCCGTAGAGGCGACTCTCAAATCGCTTGTCGATATAGCTGAGGGGTTCGTCAAGCACCAACAGTTTTGGCTCAGATATGATGGCGCGGCCCAGCAGGGCGCGTTGCAACTGTCCGCCTGAGAGTTCGCCGATGGGCCGATGGCCGAAGTCGGCCATTTCGACTTTGGACAGGGCATCCTCGACACGCTTGCGGCGCATTTCGCGCGACAGTCCGCGCTCGGCCAGCAGTCCCGACTCAACAACCTCCCTAACCGAAATAGGGAAGTGCGAGTCAATCATATTCTTTTGCGGCAGATATCCGATCGACAGTTTGGGTTGGACCCATACGCTGCCAGCCGTGGGCTGCAGCAATCCCAGGATGATGCGCAGCAGGGTGGTCTTGCCACCGCCATTGGGACCGGTGATGGCCACAAAGTCGCCGCGATGCACCTTGAAATTGACATCGCTAAGGATGATGCGTCGGTCGCGCACCATCGACACCTCGCACAGCGAGATTAGCACCGGTTCTTTTGACTCAACGTGACAACTCATCGGCAATGCGTATTAATTCGGTGTCCCAATCATAAGCCAAGGGGTCGATGACCACCAGACGGCTGCCAATCTCTTGATTCAGGTTATCGGCTTGGCGAGAGTCATATTCGCGCTGGAAGAAGAATACCTTGACAGAATCCTCCCTTGCCTCCTCGATGATTCGCTTCAATTCCTTGAGGGATACCTCCTTGCTCTCTTGGCCTACGGCTATCTGCTTCAGGCCGTAGTCGCGAGCGAAATAGCTGAGCGAGGGGTGCCATACGGCAAAAGCTTGTGCGCCCGAGGCTGCCTGAGCGGCTACAGCATCGAGCGAATCAAGACGCGCTGAGAGTTGAGCCGAGCGCTCGCGATACTCCTGGGCGTGCTCCGGGTCAAGCTGGGCAAGGGCCGCTGCCATATTCTGGGCCATAATCTTGCCATTACGTAGCGACGACCAGATATGAGGGTCTGCCACGGCGTGGTCATGGTCGCCATGGCTGTGGGTGTCAGAGAGCAACTCGATGCCAGCGGAGGTGTCAACCACTGGAGCCTTGCCCTCGAATGTTGCCGACAATGCCTCCTCAAATGGCAGGTACCCGATGGGAAAGTAAGCCTGGCTCTTGGCTGCGCGCATGCGCTGGGCCACCGTGGGCTCAAACGTCTCGGGATTGGAGCCGGGAGGCAGGAGCGTCACCACCGAATAGTAAGGCTCGGCCAGCTCCTCGAGCATCTTGCGCTGCGGCTCAATGCTTACTAATAAGATAGGTTTTTCGGCCTCGGCAGCGCTCTTTTTGCAGCTCCAAGACGTGAGGAGCAGCAAGGCAAAGCCCAGCGAAAGTATGTATCGATAGGGTATTTTCATCGTCTATGAGAATATTTTCCACAAAATTACAAAAAAAATCGCAAGGGGTTGCAAACATATTGAGGAAAGTGACTAACTTTGCAAAAAATTTTAGACATGCCCTTTACAAAAACAAAAATTTGGCTCACAGTCAAGGATTACATATTCATATCCTTTGGCATGGCGCTTTACGCCTTTGGCTTTTGCGGGTTTATGTTGCCCGAGAAGGTGGTGATTGGCGGGTTGGCGGGCGTAGGCACCATAGTCTACTTCCTCACCGACATCCCCGTGGCAATCACCCAATTCGTCACTAATGTGATTTTGCTGTCGCTGGCTTACAAGATTGTAGGTCGGCAATTCGTAGTTGGCACACTGTTTGGCGTAGTGATGATTTCAGTATTTATCGGTTTGTTCCAGCCATTCTTCCCTCAGGCCCTAACCGACGAACCCTTTATGAACATCGTATTGGGGGGCGTGATTTGCGGTCTCGGCATCGGCACTGCCTTTATCCACAACGGCTCGTCGGGCGGTACGGACATCGTAGCCGCCATGGTGTCGAAGCATAGCAATGTCACCATCGGTCGCACGATGCTCATCGTCGATGTGTCGATTATTTCGTCATCATTCTTCATCTTCCACCACCTCGATAAGATGGTGTTTGGCTACGTGGTGATGTTCTTGGTGTCGTATATGGCTGATATGGTGATCAATGGCAACCGCCAGGCAGTGCAGTTCTCAATCTTCTCGCGCAAATGGGAAGAGATTGCCACCGCAATCAACAACGAGGCTCACCGTGGGTGCACAGTATTCACTGGCGAGGGCTGGTACAGCAAGCAAGAGGTGAAGATGCTGCTGGTGATGTGCCGCAAGATCGAGGCCGTGACCATCAGCAAGATTGTCAAGAGCATCGACCCCAACGCATTCCTGACCCAGGCCAATGTGGGCGGCGTGTATGGCAAAGGCTTTGACGAACTCAAGGTCAAGATGAAACTGCCCAAGAAGCAGGAGAATGTCAAGGTATAAGAGTAACTCTCTGAAAACATAACAAAGATGAAAAAGGCAAGGATAATAGCACTGGCCATACTGATGGCTATGGTTGCCGCAATCGGAGCATCGGCTCAGAATCAGGAGACGGTGAGGCTATACGATGGCAGCCGTTCTGACAAATTTCTGGAGCTCGACCTCCACGCGGGGGTGGGCCTCAGCACTATCGTACAGAACTACAGCAGCGAGATTCCTGGCCTTTCCGACTTCTTGCTCTCGCCGGGCTGCATGGTCAGGATGGGCGTAGACGTGCGCTTCGTCATACGCCGCTCATTCGGGCTCGGCACAGGCTTGGAGTTCGGCATCAACAATTCGCACTACGCTATGAGCATTGTCGATAATGCCACTGAATCAATCAGTTCGCTCTATGTCGGCAACCACTATTACGACCTCAACGTGCCCGTGTACCTGTCGTGGCGCCTCAATCTGGGACGCAAGATGATGTGGATTATCGATGGCGGCGTGTTCTTTGCCCACGGCTTCGGGGGCCATACTCGCGTCAGCGGTTACGCCTCGGGCGAGAATACCCTGGGTCAGCCTATCATCTCGTCGGCATCTTACGAGACTAAGTATTTCAAGGCCGCTACGCCTCTGGTCAACGGTGTGAAGCACTTTGACTGGGGACCTCGCGTGGCCACCGGATTTCTCTACAAGGATAGGTACTCGCTCAAGGCAGTGTTCCAGCTCAGCGCCTCAAACCTAGCCATCAACCAGGGCGTGCTTGATATCAAATACCGCCATCTGAGCCTGTGCTTCCTCTTTGGCTACACCTTCTGATAGTGATGAGTTATGAGTGATGAGTTATGAGTTGCCATCCGGGTGCTTGATTGTGGATTTTTCATTTTTCATTTTTCATTGTGGATTGTGGATTTTGAATTAAATACTGACTTGTGGGATAGGGAGCATTTGTGGCATCCCTATACCTCGACCATCGACCCATTGCCAACATACAAAGTGGTGCGAGCCGAAGGCTGCGAATTGGAGCTGGCCGATGGCACTCGGCTGATCGACGGCATGTCATCGTGGTGGTGCGTAATCCACGGCTACAACAATCCGGTGATCAATGATGCCGCCAAGGCTCAGATTGACAAGATGAGCCATGTGATGTTTGGCGGCTTGACCCACGAGCCGGCCATCGAACTGGGCAAACTGCTCCTGCAGATGGCTCCGCCCAAGATGCACAATATATTCTACGCCGATTCGGGGTCGGTGGCCGTAGAGGTGGCAATGAAGATGGCCGTTCAGGCTGCTATATCTCGCAGCGGCAGCCATAAGAAAACCAACTTCGCCACCATACGCCGAGGCTATCACGGCGACACCTGGAACGCTATGAGTGTGTGCGACCCAGTGACGGGTATGCACACAGCCTTTGGTTCGGCCCTGCCGGTGCGCTATTTCGTGCCATCGCCCTCGGTGGCTTACCGCGACGAGTGGAACCCGGCTTGTTTTGCCGAGATGGAGCAGCTGGTGCGCTCTCATGCCGATGAGTTGGCAGCGGTGATACTCGAGCCAGTGGTGCAAGGCGCTGGCGGAATGTGGATGTATCATCCGCAATATCTGAGGGAGTTACGCCGCGTGTGCGATGAGTGCGGCGTCTACCTGATTTTTGACGAGATTGCGACTGGATTCTGGCGCACAGGCAAGAAATTTGCCTGGGAACACGCCGGGGGGGGCCCGACATAATGTGCATAGGCAAAGGCCTCACTGCTGGCTACTTGACCATGAGCGCCGTGCTGACCACCAAAGATGTTGCCGACACGATATCGCGGGGCGAAGCCGGAGTGATGATGCACGGCCCGACATTTATGGCCAATCCTCTGGCTTGCGCTATCGCCATCGCTTCGCTCAAGCTGCTTGAGAGCCAGGACATGGCCGAGCGGCTGCGCCATATCGAATCGATTCTGAATGAAGAACTTGCGCCTGCTGCCTCGATGCAGAATGTGGCTGATGTGAGAGTGCTGGGATCCATTGGCGTGGTGGAGATGAAGGAGCCAGTCGATGTTGGCGAATTTCAGAAGGATTGTGTCAAGCGCGGCGTGTGGATTCGCCCCTTTGGAAGGAATATCTATGTGATGCCCCCATACGTGATAAATGATGAGCAGCTGCGCTATCTATGCCGCCAGATGCTCGAGATGGTGGAGGGACTCAGATGAAAGAATCTTTTGCCACCGCTCTCTCTGCTCTGTCGCAACAAGGCAATCTGCGCCGTATCCCTGAGGACAATGCCTCCGAGGGATTGCTTGACCTGTCAAGCAATGATTACTTGGGCTTGGGTCAGGATCGGGCCTTTCGCCGCTACCTGCTTGAATACGCATTGGAGCATGAATTGCCAGTCTCAGCCTCGGCCTCGCGCCTGCTTGCTGCTCATCAAGAGGAATTTACGCGGCTCGAGCGTTTGCTCGGCACGCTATACCCTGGCCGCAACGCTTTGACTTTCAACAGCGGATACCACGCCAATACTGGCATTATCAGCGCATTGGCCGACCGCAGTACCTTGGTGCTGGCTGATAGGTTGGTTCATGCCTCTATCATTGATGGCATAGTGTTGTCGCGAGCTCAGATGGTGCGCTTTCGGCATAATGACTACGCCCATTTGCGTGAATTGCTCGATACTAAGGGCAAGGATTTCGCCTCGGTGCTGATTATTGCCGAATCTGTCTACAGCATGGATGGCGATAAGGCTGATATTGACGAGTTGGCGCGAATCAAGCGCACCCATCCCGGAGCACTGCTCTATATCGACGAGGCTCATGCCTTTGGCGTGGAAGGGCCGCAGGGTAGGGGATGCGCGGTAGCTTCAAGTTATTATCAGGATGTCGATGTCATAGTCGGCACGTTTGGAAAGGCAATTGCTTCGGCCGGAGCCTTTGCGGCTGTGGCCCATGAGGTCAGAGAATACTTGGTCAATCGGGCTCGCAGCCTAATCTTCTCGACTGCTTTGCCGCCAGCAGTGGCGGCGTGGTCGCGACTGTCGATTGAGAAAATGCTCGGCATGGATGCAGAGCGTGAGCATCTGTGCCAACTGGGCCAGGAACTATCAGCCCAGCTCGGCAATTCGCTCGGCTCTCACATCCAGCCCTACATCGTGGGCGATGCGCAGCGAGCCGTGGAATTGAGCCAGCAGTTGCTAAGCCAAGGAATCAAGGTGTTGCCCATCCGCACCCCCACCGTCCCTCCCGGCACCGAGCGCCTCCGTTTCAGCCTCTCAGCCGCCATTTCCCACCTCCCGAGATTCACCATTAACTAAGTCTATAATATGTATAGAAACCACAGATTGACACAGATTGACACAGATTCCTATAGCTGAATCCGTGAGAATCTGTGTGAACCTGTGGTT
>JAJBUH010000165.1:0-13179 GCA_020860445.1 Bacteroidales bacterium
AACATTCCCGTCCCTCCTTGAAATGGATATGCAAAGGTATAGTTAACAGACAAGGATCGTGCTACGCACTGAAAAATGCATTTTTGTTTAATTTTAAATTACCTGCTATCTTAAATGAGAGTATTGTTACGGTGTGAAAAACAAAATGGGAGTGAAATTTGTTGTATTAGGCGGAATCGTGAAAACCTGGCGGAGGGCTCCAGCGGGGGCGACTGACAGGCAGACTGACAAAAATGTCAGATTTCGCGATTTGGTGCGAAATATGCAATAAGAATATTCAGATAATATATCACGGACAACATCAGACAACAACAAATAACAACTTAAACAATAAAAATCAGACAATCATGAAAATCAAACCATTGGCCGATAGAGTGCTGGTGCAGCCCACCGCCGCCGAAGAAGTTACGGCATCTGGTATCATAATCCCTGATTCAGCTAAGGAAAAACCTCTGCGTGGCACTGTCCTCGCTGTCGGCAACGGCACAAAGGACGAACAGATGGTGCTCAAAGAGGGCGACAAAGTGCTCTATGGCAAATATGCCGGCACCGAGGTGAAGCTTGATGGCGAAAAAGTACTCATCATGCGCCAAAACGAGGTATTTGCCGTCATCGAGGACTAATCCCCTGTCAGATTGCCCAATTGGTTGCCATTCGAGCAGTCGAGTGCCCCGCAGTTCCACTGCGGGGTCCCCAAAGACCAAAAACCAAAATCCAAAGACTAAATTAAGACCATCATCATGGCAAAAGATATTAAATTCAACATCAAGGCTCGCGAAGAGCTCAAAAAGGGCGTCGACGCTCTGGCCGATGCCGTAAAAGTAACTCTTGGTCCTAAAGGACGCAATGTCATCATCGACAAGAAATTTGGCGCCCCTCATATCACTAAGGATGGCGTGACAGTGGCTCGCGAAATAGAGCTCGAGGATCCGTTCCAGAACATGGGCGCTCAGCTCGTCAAGGAAGTTGCCTCAAAGACTGGCGACGACGCAGGCGACGGCACCACCACCGCTACCGTGCTCGCTCAGGCTATCATCAATGTCGGCCTCAAGAATGTGGCGGCCGGTGCCAATCCGATGGACCTCAAGCGCGGCATCGACAAGGCAGTCGCTACCGTGGTCGAGAATATCAAGGCTATGGCCGAGCCCGTAGGCGACGACTTCAAGAAGATTGAAGACGTGGCTCGCGTATCAGCCAACAACGACGATAAGATTGGCCAGCTCATCGCCGAGGCTATGCGCAAGGTCAAGAAAGAAGGCGTCATCACTGTCGACGAGGCCAAGGGCACCGAGACCACTATCGATATCGTCGAGGGTATGCAATTTGACCGTGGCTACATCTCGCCCTACTTCGTGACAGATACCGAGAAGATGGAGTGCGTGATGGACAACCCCTACATCCTCATCTACGACAAGAAAATCAGCAACCTCAAGGATATGCTCCCCATCCTCGAAGCTGTGGCTCAGAGCGGACGTCCGCTGTTGATCATCGCTGAGGATGTTGACCAAGAGGCTCTCGCCACTCTGGTTGTCAACCGTCTGCGTGGCTCTCTCAAGATTTGCGCTGTCAAGGCTCCCGGCTTTGGCGACCGTCGCAAAGAGATGTTGGAGGATATCGCAATCCTCACTGGTGGCACTGTTATCTCAGAGGAGAAGGGGATGCAGCTCTCAACCGCTACCCTCAACGACCTGGGTCGCGCTGAGAAGGTGACTGTCAACAAGGAGACCACCACTATCGTCAACGGCGCTGGCGACAAGGAGAAGATTGCTGCCCGCGTTGAGCAAATCAAGCATCAGATCGAGAACACTAAGAGCGACTATGACCGCGAGAAGCTGCAAGAGCGTCTGGCCAAGCTCGCTGGCGGCGTAGCCGTGCTCCACATCGGCGCCCCCTCAGAGGTTGAGATGAAGGAGAAGAAGGACCGCGTTGACGATGCTCTGAGCGCAACCCGCGCTGCCATCGCCGAGGGTATCGTGCCTGGTGGCGGCGTAGCATACATCCGTTGCCTCCAGGCTCTCGACGGCCTCAAGGGCGACAACGACGATGAGGAGACTGGTATCGCTATCGTTAAGCGCGCCATCGAGGAGCCTCTGCGTCAAATCGCTGACAACGCTGGCGTCGAAGGTGCCGTGGTTGTGCAAAAGGTAGCTGACGGATCAGCCGACTTTGGCTACAATGCTCGCACCGACAAGTATGAGAATCTGATGGCTGCTGGCGTTATCGACCCGGCCAAGGTGGCTCGCGTGGCTCTCGAGAATGCTGCCTCGATCGCTGGCATGTTCCTCACCACCGAGTGCGTCATCACCGACAAGAAGGAAGACAATCCCGCTCCCGCAATGCCCGCTGGCGGCATGGGTGGCATGGGCGGCATGATGTAAACCTCCCTGACCCTGTTATAGGTCTATATAACCCATAGATATTAAAACCATCCTAAAGATTGGCCTCTGCCACTCTTTAGGATGGTTTTTTATTCAAATTCCGAAAATTTACCGAATTTATCCGAATTTTACGCCCTCCCTTTGAAAAATTTTCATTTACTTTGCACCTGAAGATTACTCCTTAAATACCATAATACTTATGAAAGTGTATTCTCTAATATTATTAATCTGGGTCCTTATGCTTCCATTGTACCTTTTCTCTAAAGATTGGTTCGGATTACACCCCAATGAGGAGGAAATTATTGTGGACAGATCAGCAATAGATGGTGTGGCCCTTATTGATAGTGTATGGGATATTTCCGAATTAGAAATTATAGATACGGGAATTGAATATAAAGTAAAACGAACTGGAGAGAATAAATTTACATTGAGAGAAGGGGGGCACCGCCATTATTTCACAATTGATGGTGAAACTTTATTGTGGAATGGAACCGAGACGCGTATGTGGAAAACTATAGGAGAGGGGATTGTAGTTGGAAAGAATAGGGAAAGTAATTCATGGTGGAGTTTTGGCACTTTTGATGGAGTTTATTGCCAAAATACACCTTTTAGAGTGGTTTTGGAAATTGAAGTCAAAAAGATGAATGGGGCTCTTGTATATGGGTCGCAAAAATTAACAGGGTTAAAGATGATCTTATTTGAGAAGAAGACCATTAATCCAGAGATAATGACTTCAGCTGCTTTGATTGAAGAATATGCCTATCTGTTTTCTGATTCTATCGCCCTCCCTTTAATGGAAGCTCAGCGAATGTATTGGGATGGTTATAGCCCCATTGGGTGGGACATGTTTTATGCTCAGAGTTCCTTTTTGGAGGCATTAGACCTTGAAAATGTAGAATTTCAAGATAACAATCCTAATAAAACTAGATTGATAAACTCAATCTCTTCATCTTCTGAGAAGGCGTTTTTAGAAATCTTTGTTGACCAAAATGATGAGGTAGTTGAACTAATCTTATGTTCTATCTCAGGTATTGTTTATTGGACGTACAATGAACAAGGTGTAAATATGGGATTTCACAGGTATGAAATTCCTCTAAATGGTGTACCTGTTGGAAACGCATTGGTTATAGTGAAGGTTGGAGATCAAACTCACAAGACATTAATATATATTCCTTAATCTTTGGTCGAATATGAAGAGATTTTTATTGATTGTCAAGATATTAACTATATCTTTGCTCGGATTTTCACAACAGTCCGAGCTTAGGGTAAGTGACTATTTGCTTCCTACTCCTTCTTCTGCCGTTTTTCGTCAGTATATGGGAGAGCAATCCGATTTGTCCACAGGTGCGGTTCGTCTTGATGTACCGTTTTACGAAATAGCTTTTAAAGAATTCCATCTTCCAATAGCTTTAAAGTATTTGTCTAATGGAATACGAGTTTTTGATTCTCCATATCCCTGTGGCTATGGATGGTCTTTGCACCCTGGATTAAGAGTAACGCGCACCATAATTGGAAGACCCGATGAGTCCTTTCCAAGAGCAGAAGAATCGCGCGATGGGCTCGGAGATTATGAATACGCTAGGATGTGTGTGATAGATGAATGCAATCTTCTTCATGTGGAAGGGAGATTGGATCCAGGACGAGATATTTTCTTTGTACATCTTCCTCAAAAAGATTGTGTCTGTCTAATTGAGCCCTCTTCAAATGGATATGATTTGGTTGGTCCCGATGATGAACTAAAAATTACCACAGACGCTGCACTTACTTGTATTACAGCTATTGATAGCGATGGAATCAAATACATATTTAATTCTCAGCCCGAGTATGTAGCCTATGTAACGGCCCCCACCGCTTGGATGCTTTCTGAAGTTATCTTGCCTTTTGGTCAAAAGATAAGATTCAGTTGGTCTCAAAAGCAGAATTTGGCAACGCATCGAACAGTCTCCTCAAAATTTATAGTCAATCATGATTATTCTCAAGGATTTCCAGGGAAATCGATTACAGACGTAGAAATTGTCAATCCTAATACAAATACATGGATTGACCCTCATCCCTTGTATTCCTGTTTAGATACTATTACTTGGCCTCAAGGGAAGGTATGTTTTTCTTATGAGAGCAATGGCCTTTTAGAAAGAATAGTAGTTAAGGATCGTTTGGATCAACAGGTGAAAACGTGCGAATTAGAGTATGCCATTCATAATAACAAACCTCGTCTATTGAAAAGCATTTCTTCCAGTGAAGAGGGAATATTCTCATTTGACTATAATGATGTAGTGTTTGATCATGAGTGTGCCCAGGATTTTTGGGGATTTTACAATGCACAAATATC
This sequence comes from Bacteroidales bacterium, assembly GCA_020860445.1. Lineage (GTDB taxonomy): Bacteria > Bacteroidota > Bacteroidia > Bacteroidales > Muribaculaceae > CAG-873. Next base: position 4,708 of record JAJBUH010000165.1, read on the forward strand.
AAATACTGTATTGATGCCCTCAATGAAAGTAAAAACCGAATTGGGGAGAGTGGTTTCTGTGAGTGGAGCTAATCGAGAAACGAATGAAGAAGCCATGAAAGCTAACATTCTTACCAAGGTAACCTACCCTACGGGTGGATATACAAGGTTTGAATATGAGGCTCACCAATTCGAAAGCCCTAAAAATGAGCAATCGATATTGAACGTTTCTTCTCCTCAACATCCACTTGCTTATACCGGAGGTGGCCTTAGGGTAAAGAAAACCGTGACACAAGATTTAACCCAAGAGGATTCCATCGTGCATGTTTATGTATATGGTGAAGAAGGATCTGGGATTGGGATTTGTACCCGGGCTCCTTTCCCATGGACATTCGTAGAAAGTACTATTGCTACTTATCCTTTGTATACCGAGGGAAGTATAGGTACCGTCGGAGTCCCTACTAATCGTTCAACGCATATCAATGCTTTCTCAAATTATTCTAAATTAAGTTTTGGAGAATGTGATATATGGTATCCAGAAGTAATAGATATATGTGGAGACTGCAAAATAGTCTATTCTTTTGAAGCTCATACTGGAGAAAGCCTTTTTAGGTATGGACTTTTTGCTCCTATACCTCTTAGTTTGCAAATAAACGTCTCCCCTTATCCACAATTGGCCTCAAAGAGCATGTATGCTTTAATAAATGGTCTATGGCAGCTAAGAGATTCTATAAGCTTTGATAATGGAATTGATGGGTTTTATTTACCCATCCCTCAAACTTATGTAGAACGACGTTTTGTAAATTCTTGGACTCCAGAAGGTCCAGATTTCCCTGAATGTAATAGTTATTCCTATTATGCCAAAGCCTTCTTGGCCGATGGAACCGGACTTATATGGTGCCCATCACAAGTATATGACCTATCTAATTATTCTTTGAGCCTGTTCACACCAAAACTTTATGGTAGGGAGAGCAAAGTAGTAGGAGAAAATGGAGAGGTTACGTTGATAGAAAAATGGAACTTTCTATCTTGTACGGGTATAAAAAAGCGGATTGAGATTAGTGATGGTCAAGAGACAAGAGTAACTCGGTTTGAACACTCAGTCGATTGTTTGGATGGTTTAGATGGCATGGTTCTTAGATCTATGGCCGAAAAAAATATTATCTCCCCTGTGGTTGCTAAAGTTGATAGTGCGTTTGGATGCGAGTGGAGGACTCGAAATCGCTATTCAAATGTGGGAAGTGGATTTGTGCCTACAGCAGTTGAGTTATCTAAAGGTAATGAAAAAGCCACTTTGGTAAGGATGGCATGGACAACACATGGTAACCTCTCATCCATTCATAATATAGGATGCCCAAGTATGAATATGCATTGGGATTCTAATGAACTATATTTAGAGAGGTTAACTGAAACCGGTTTAGTTAGTGATTCGGTTTTCTCCTGGCAATATGTACATCTGCCATTGATAGGTCTTAGCAGAATTAAAAATCCAGATGGGGTAACCACTAACTATTATTATGATACTCATAATAGACTCACAAGAGAGATAGTGGCTGTATATGGCCCTCTATATTCCTATGATTATGGTTTGCTCACAGAAGGTGCTTCAGCAAATTATATTCGAAAACGTTTCTTCTTGGGGAGTAATTATATAAACTCGACTCTTTATTATGATGGCCTGGGTAGAGATTGGTTAGAAGTAGAAGAGTCTACCTCCGCGGGCCAAAGCTCTGCCATTATGAAGGAATATGACTCAAACGGACGCTTAAGGGCCCAGTGGACACCCATACCCATTTCTGGCACATATATTACTTCGGTTGATGAATTTAAAAGTAGTTCCGCTTCATATTATGGAGATTCTGAAGGATTTACTTCATTGAGATATGGGTACAGACAAGGTGTGAATCCAGATACGATACGCAGACCAGGATCCTATTTACATCAGTATATAAATCCTATACTATCCCAGACCTTTGTAAATGAGGCTTCTGGTAAGTTTTCCTGTAATAATTATAAGGTGGGGATAGATAACTGTCTTCATTGGTATGGATCTTGTGTCCCAGGTACTTTATTGATACAATCAACTACTGATGAAGACGGAAGACAAACCATGGTCTTTTCGAATCTCTTCGGAGAAAAGATTTTAGAACGTCGAGTGTTATCTTCTTCACAGTATGCGGATACTTACTTTGTGTATGATGGATATGGTTTGCTTCGGTGTATTATTCCCCCAAAATGTACTCTGGCTCTTCAATCCTCTGTAGAGGATAGGTGGAGTGTCGATGAAAATGACGATTTATGGGAATTAGCTTATTGGTATGAGTATGATCTGAAAGGTAATGAAGTGATTCGGAAACTCCCTGGAAGGGAAAAGATCATCGCCCTTTGTGATAGTTCTTTCGTTCCCATACTGAGACAGGACGGCAATCAAAGGTCAAGAGGAGTGTGGTCCTTTGTGATTCCTGATGGCCACATGCGAAATTGTGTAGAGGGAGAAGTGTCTCTTACCTCCCAAGAGGCTTTGGCATTTGTGTCATCTTCTCCCAGAGCCTCCTTTACTGGGTTTGGCCCTATATATGGTTACGAGATTTTAGGACCTTCTTCTCAACCTTCACTATCATCAGATATAGTGACATTTTATGATAGCTATTCATATCTTAACCAATTTGACCCAGAAGAGTCTTCTGCACTTTCTTTTCAATTTAGCAGAGGGGAAGCTATGTATTCAAATGTGATTGGGCGAAAGACAGGAGAGGTAGTCTCTGGATACCCCTCGTCTATCTATAGTGATAGGATAGGAAATATAATACAAAAAACATAGTCGGAGTGTCTTTGGCGATTGGAATCACATTTTCTCATCGTATGATAGGCTTGCTCAGCCGCTTAATGTGGAAATTTCTCATGTTGGAGCAGATGGGATTAGGCGTGTCGAGACTCAAGTGAATGAGTATGATAGTAGAGGACGGTTAGTCTCGGTAAAAGTAAGCCTAGATAGCTGTGGTCCAGTTACTGTAAAAGGAGTATCATATAATGCTCTTAATCGTTGCACTCAATCTATAATGGGTGGGAGTGCAGGATCAATTACTTATGGCTATGATTGTCAGGGAAGGACCTGCTCTATTAATTCAAATTATTTTTCTCAGGATTTATTGTTTGAACGTCCTGCGTATTCCACAACAGGAAATGTAACAAAGGATACATGGATCTTAGGAGACGAGGCTCAATGGCAAACCTATCTCTATGACCGACTTAATAGAATCCAGTCAGTTCGTAGAAAACCCAACTCTAGTTCATCAGGTATCCTCTGTCAATTTAATTATGACCTTAATGGGAATCCTACTCTCATAATGCGTTATGGTTATGCTGACCGTGAGGAGGGCGAGGGTATATGGGGATTGATAGATAACGCTACATTTACTTATACCGGAAATAGAATTGGGGCGATAAGAGACTCTGCGGATCCTTTGAGTTACGCAGGGGCTAATGATATTGTTGATGGATTAACCGCGTATAGCTGGGATGCTAATGGCAATATGGTTAGTGATTCTGGACGAGATATTTCAGAGATCAGATATGATAGAAACGATTTGCCAGTCTATTTTAAAGTTGGCTCATGGATGTCAGTATCATTTGAACGAGATGCTTTAGGACGCAAATTGGCAGAGATAGATACCGTTTACGGTATTCCTCCTATACCTTCGGTCATACCTCCTTCTTTGCTCTCTGCCCTTTCCTCAGATATAAGTGCTCCTGCCCCGCCACGGATGGCTATAAGAACTGATTATGTGTATAATTGGAGATACAAAAATGGTGCCTTGGATCGGATAGGCTTTCCTGGAGGTTATGCTACGTTGGATACCATTGGTTTCCAATTCCATTACTACATTCAGGACTATTTAGGAAATATCCGGGCAGTAGTGAGTCATGACGGAGTATTGGAGGAGGCAAATGATTACTATCCATTTGGATTGCTTATGCCTGGTGAGGATGGAGAACTCCCAAGTTTCCAGACGAGTAAGTATGGAACTAAAGAGTTAATAACTGCTCATGGCCTTTACTATCAAGACTTTGAAGCTCGTTTCTTAGACCCGACTACTGCACGATTTCTTAGTCAGGACAAACTATGTGAGAAATCCCCTCATATTTCTCCTTATGTGTTCTGCGCTGACAATCCTATTAATATAATAGATCCTCTTGGTCTTGACACTCTGTATTTTGATGCTAAAGGCTGCTTTCAGGAGCGAGTTGCTTGTACTGATCGAGATTGTATCGCAATAAGGCAAGAATCAGGAAAAATCCAATCAACGGATTTCAAGTATGGTACAATTAAAGAGGTAAAGACTTTTGGTTTGGGAAAGGGCGAAAGCTTTGATATGTTGAAAGTCCGAGGAGATGACAATGGTACAAGGGCCTTTGAATTTTTAGCTAAAAATACAGGTGTAGAGTGGTCTCATGCTATGATGGGAATAGAAGGAGAAAGAGGATTGAATTTCTTAACTTCGTCACATAATTCTCTGGAAGAAGCAGGCATGAGTCACTTGATTCGATGTCAGTTACAGTTCGGTTATACGGCGCGCAGATTTAATCATGGTCACCCCTCTGGAAATACGGAGCCATCAGGCAAGAAAAAAAAGAAAGGAGACAGGTATTTTGCAAGAGACGTTAACAGAATTTTTAATGCTTCTTTAGATTATAATATCTATACGCCTGGAGATGATCAATACACTAAGTATACCCCCATAAAAGAGTGATAAAATATTATACCTAAGAAATATAGAAATATGTCAAAATTGAAAATGAGATTCGGTACTATTGTGATTACTGTTTTGATGCTCATGGTTTATAGCCTGATGACCGCTAAGGCAAAAGGGGTAGTTATGATACCTGAGTACTATCCTTTGGATTCAGCTATAGTGTACTATGTGGATAGTGTTTTGCATTGCCCAGACTATAGTGGGTATATGACTATCATAGATTGTGGGGAATGGCCTAATGGGAGTCCGGCAATATGCCTTTATGAAACTACAGAACTTTATGAGATAGAGGATAAAGATTACATATGTGGGTATATAAAGATTGGAGAAAATAACATTTATCTTCGGTCTACTCCTTATGTAGATTTGTTATTCCAGAATTCCTATGGAGAGTATGTGCCATTGGAATATGGTTTCCCACCTCCTGTAATCTACTATCCGGTTGAAGACCCAGAGTGGTATTTTGGTTGGAGAGATGGAGTGATGGAGTATTGGGGGACTAATATGAAGATCAGTACCTTGCGAATAAATCCCGAAACCGACCTAATATGGTGATTGTTGTTTGGCATGTAAATGTAGCCTACTATAGATCAATAGTAATTAATGGCCATTAAAGATATGAGTGAATTAAAAAAGAGTGTCAAATTCATTATGGCTTTTGCCATTTGGCTCATTGTTTCTCAATGGAGTTATGGAAGGACGAACAACCCGACAAAGGGAGTGGTGATGGTGCCAGAGTACTATCCCTTGGATTCAGCTATAGTATATTATGCTGATAGCGTACTACGTTGCCCGGATTATAGTTATTATAATAGTTTTAATAACAGTTATAATAAGGAACAGATATTCATACTCTGTGGAGAATGGTCTGATGGAAGTCCCGCGCTTTGCCTCTATATTGATAATCATCTTTGTGAGGGCATAATAGGCAACGCCTATGTTTGTGGGTACATAAAGATTGGAGAGAAAGTTGTTTATCTTCGGAAGTCACCTAGTGTAGACGCGCTTTTTCAGAGTTCGTACGGGGATTATTTGCCTTTCGAGTACTATCCCGACCCTCCAGAAATGTATTATCCTTATGATCCTCCAGAGTGGTATTTTGGCTGGAGAAATAGAACGATGGTGTATGTATGGACTACTGCGAGTGCTGACCCCTCGATTGATAGAGAATATCTAAGGCACATAGAAGAAGAAATAATGAATATCAGGTGGGGGATAAGTTATAAGGATTTTATGCGGATGGTGGAATAAATTAGGTGAAATATCGCCTATAGATCAATATAAAAATTATGTGCCTTAAAAATATTTGTAAACTGGGAAAGGAGGCCGTATCCATTATGACCGTTGTCTTTTGGCTCATTGTTTCTCAATGTGGCTATGGTATGATGAGTGCTAAGGCAAAAGGTGTGGTGATGGTGCCTGAGTACTATCCCTTGGATTCCGCTATCGTGTACTATGTGGATAGCGTTTTGCATTGTCCGGATTATAGTGGGGAGCAAGTTTTCCTATACTGTGGAAAGTGGCCTAATGGAAGCCCCACTCTCTGCATCTATGAGGCCACGCTTCCTTATAATGGTATTAAAAAGGATTTCACATGTGGTTACATAAAGATTGGAGAAAAAATAGTTTATATTCGGAATACTCCTGATGTAGACATGCTCTTCCAGAATTCTTATGGGGAGTATTGGCCTTTTGCGTATGATCCTATCCCTCCTTTTATACACATTACAGGGGAAAATCCAGAGTGGTATTTTGGGTGGAGAAACGGCGTGATGGTATATTTGGGGTCTAATTTGAAGCCTCCGTTCTATGAGGATCCCAGAGTGCCGTTATTCCTTGACCCTGACTCCGTCAAAGAAGAGTAAATGAGATAGGAGAATAGATGTTTCTTGCCAGCCTTCCATGCGATAAGGAGTTTGTTAAGTTATATCAGTCATGAACCTTAAAACAGACATTATAAGGTGAGGGTTGTTGAGTAAGGAATATTAAGGGATTGTGGATTAAATTAGGTGAAATGTCGGTAAAATGGTGGGAGAAGGGACATTTATTGCATAAATGTGCAAAGAATGTTTACTGATTGACGAGAATTTTGTATCTTTGCACTCTAAAAGAAGATATTAAGGACTAATAGGACTAATATGAATTTACTACAGTCAAAGCTGGCGAAATACACTGCTCCCCAAGAGGCCAAAGCCGCTGGGGTGTACCCGTATTTTCGCGCTATTTCTTCTGAGCAAGACCCAGAGGTCATAATGGATGGCAAGAAGGTGTTGATGTTTGGAAGCAACTGCTACTCCGGCCTCGTCAACGACCCTCGTATCAAAGAAGCTGCCATCGAAGCCATTAAGAAGTACGGCACGGGATGTGCCGGTTCGCCTTTCCTCAACGGCACCCTCGACCTGCACAAGAAGCTCGAGGCCAGACTGGCTGAATACACTGGCAAAGAAGACGTAATGATCTACTCGACCGGTTTTGAGGTCAACCTCGGCGTAGTCTCTACACTCACCGGCCGCGAGGATTACATATTGTGGGACGAGCAAGACCATGCCTCGATTATCGAGGGTCGCCGTCTCTCATTCTCTAACCAGCTCAAGTATAAGCACAACGACATGGAGTCGCTCGAGAAGCAGCTCCAGCGTTGCGAGCCCGACAAGGTCAAGCTGATCGTTACCGACAGCGTGTTCTCGATGGAGGGCGACGTAGCCAACATCCCCGAAATTGTAAGGCTCGCCAAGCAGTACAATGCTTCGGTAATGGTCGATGAGGCTCACGGCATTGGCGTGTTCGGCCCCGGCGGCCGCGGCGTGGTGCACCACTATGGGCTGCAAGACGATGTTGACCTGCTGATGGGCACTTTCTCTAAGTCGTTCGCTTCGCTCGGAGGTTTCATAGCCACTAACAAAGAGATAACCAATTTCTTGCGTCACCACTCGCGCTCGTACATCTTCACCGCATCGATCACCCCCGCCTCGACTGCCGCTGCTCTCAAGGCTATCGATATCATGATCGAGGAGCCCGAGCGCCAGGAGCACCTGTGGAAACTCACCCACATGGCTCTCGACGGTTTCCGCGCCATTGGCTGCGAGATTGGCAACACCTCAACCCCGATTATCCCGCTCTTTATCCGCGACGATTACAAGACATTCCATGTCACTCGCGACCTGCTCGACGAGGGCGTATTCGTCAACCCGGTGGTGACCCCGGCTGTCGCCCCCAAGGATACTCTGATTCGATTCAGCCTGATGGCTACCCACACCGAAGAGCAGGTGGCCACCGCCCTCGAAAAAATCGAAAAAGTCTTCAAAAAATACGACATCATCAAATAAAAAATGGCTCCCCCACGGGAGCCATTTTTTATTTGAAGTCAAAAGTCAAAAGTATCAAGTCAAAAGGACTAGAGTGGAGGCATTATAGACCTTCTGTCGAGTGCGCCACCAGTAAAAGACTTAGGGTCGGATTTCGTAAGGTTCTCCTGATGGGGGCTGGATGAGCCAGCGCTGGATGTTGCGCTTTTCGGAGGAGAATGAGGCGCCGATGCGGTAGAGGGCGCGGCCATCGTTGAGGTAGGGGCGTGCGTAACCGTTATCGTCGATTTGCTTCAGAGCGGATTCGGCGGAATGGTCGAGCTTGAACTCGATGATGTAAATGTATTTGTCGGTGAATACTACCAGGTCGGGGCGCCCATCGGCCAAAGGCTCCTCGCATCTGTTGTTTACTCCTACAGCTAAACACAGACAAT
>JAJBUH010000165.1:13279-30895 GCA_020860445.1 Bacteroidales bacterium
GGCGATTAGGGAATCGAGGGTCTTTACAAAACCTTGCAGGTCGCAGTTGTTTAGGTAGGTACGCAGCAATTTGGCTTTTTGTTCACCTTCGGTTCCGGATATGCCTAAGTAGAAGGGAGCAAGATCCTCCAGCAAGGCTCTGCGCACCTCGCCATTGGGTATTTTCAGTTGATACACCTCCAGCTCGCGGTCATATCGGTCTATGGTGAGATAACCGGTTTGGAATAGCAGCGGCACAGGATCGTTGGTGTCGAAAAGGCTGCTCAGCCGATCTTTAGTAGCCCAAATTCCGTGAATTTGGGAGAGGTCATAATTGGCTTGCTTCAGGAAATCAATGAAAACCTTTGATGTGCCAGTGCTTAGCCAATAGCCTGAGATATCGCCAGCGTTGAAAGCGCTTAGCAGGCTATAGGGATTAAACACATGCACATCCTTGCGTGAGAATCTGTAGCCATCATATTTCTGAAGAAGACGAGAGATGATGTCTTCTTTTGAGGATTCGTATTCTTCGGCTAATGATAAGATTCCTTCCTGGAAATACTCATTGAGCTCTTCAAGCGTAATCCCACAAATCGCGGCGTAGTCCTCCATAAAGGAAATGTCCTCCAAGTTGTTGGCTCCTGAGAAAAGAGTGTAATGCCTGAATCTGGCCACGCCCGTGACCATGGCAAATTTTATGTATTTGTCTTGAGTCTTGAGTTGGGAGAAGAAGGGTCGCAGCAAAGCTTGATTCTTTTCTAATGCCTCCTTGTCGTTGATTGTTTCTTGGATTCCCTTATCATACTCGTCTACAAGTATCACGCAGCCTTTGCCAGTGGCACGGCTGATATATTCAATCAGCCAACCGAAGCGTCCTCCGGCACTGGTAACATCGTTGCCGATGGTCACTCCATATTGTTTTTCGTACTCGCTAATTTTTTTTAGCAGGTATTCTTCAAGTTTCTCGTGCTTGCTGGCTTCATCCCCGCTTAGGTCGAAGTGGAGCACTGGATAGACATCCCATTTCTCTTCTTGCTGTGAGATTTCCAGGCCTTCAAACAGTTCCTTTTTTCCTTGGAAATAAGCTTCTATGGTGGAGAGCAACAGGCTTTTTCCGAATCTGCGTGGACGCGACAGAAACACATAGTTATGATATTCAATCAGATCGGCTATTAATTCTGTCTTGTCAACATATAGCGCGCCTTCAGTCCTGATTTTCTCAAAAGACTGCACTCCAATGGGATATTTTACCTTTCTCCTGACCATAATCTCATCTTTGTGGCAAAATTACAAAATAATTCCCACAAAAACAATATCAAGTCAAAAGTCAAAAGGCAAAAGTCAAAAGGAGAAATAAGTCAAAAGTCAAAAGTAGAATTAAGGCAAAAGTCAAAAGTAGAATTAAGTCAAAAGTCAAAAGTCAAAAGTCAGGGAGGGGAGGGAAATAAGGTAAGTTCTACTCTTGACTTTTGACTTTTGACTTAAAGCTATGCGCTTGGTTGGAGGAAGGCGAGGGCGCGCTGGAGGCGGGGGAGGAAGGGAGCGTAGTGGTTGCCGGGGTTTTGCTCAAAGGTGGTGCCGACACCGGCAGCATTGAGGATTGCCATAGTCTGCGAAGTAGCCGACCCTACGGTAGCGTAGAGCGGATTGTGGCTGTAAGGCTCTTCTGAGCCCAAAGAGAAGTAGGCGCCATGGCGCTTGTAGGGGATTTGCAGGCTCTGTAACCAGTCGACAAAGCCGACATACCATAGGGAACCCGAAATGGAACAGATGCTCGAGAAAAACTCACTTTGCATCCAGGCCCAAAGGGCGAAAAGACCGGAGAGGGAGACGCCAATCAGATGGCGCTCGGGAGCCGTGCGATATCCAATCGCGCGCTCTACTGTGGGGATAGCGTCTTCTTGCAGTTGGCGCAAGAGCTCAGGGCCCTTGCCAGCAAAGGCTTCTTGACCGGCGGGACCAGCTGGTGTGGCCCAAGGCGTGAGGTCGGACTCCCAATCCATACCATAAAATACTGCCACATTGCATTTGTGGGCATAAGCCCATTCCGAGAGAAAATCATGGTCGATATCTATCGGAGAAATGATGTAGGTGATCATGTGAGTATCCTTCTGCGCTGTGAAGCGGCAGCGTAGGATTCCATCTTCAATAATTTCCATGCACTGTCGAATTTTGGTTTTGTGGTCACAAAGATAGTAAATTTTTTCACACTTTTAACCAAATAACCCAAAAATGTTTAAATTGTTGCTAAAATGTAAAATTTTCGGCTAAAGCTTGAGCGCAACGCTCGCCATCGATGGCTGCGCTCACGATTCCGCCAGCATATCCGGCACCCTCGCCAGCAGGGTAGAGACCCTCGACCTCGACATGCGATAGGGTAGCCGGGTCGCGGCTCACGCGCACTGGGGCTGAGGTGCGTGTCTCATCACCAACGACTATGGCCTCGTCGCATAGATAGCCTGGATACTTGCGGCCAAATTCGCACAGGCCCGCTCTCAGCTTCTTGGCCACACCCATAGGCAGCAGATGGTCGAGACGACCGGGATGTATGCCAGCGGTGTAGCTCGAGCGCGGCAGGTCGGCTGAATCCTTGCCAGCTACAAAGTCGGTCATGCGCTGGGCTGGAGCATTCTGGGTACCATCTTCACTGTCGCGGAAGAATGTGCGCTCGATGCCCTCCTGAAATTTCATCATCTTCAGCGGGTCGGTGCCTGGGATGTCATCAGGCAATATCTCAACCACCATGCCCGAGTTGGCCCACTGCGTGCCTCGATTGGCTGGCGACATGCCGTTGACTACCATCAGGCCTGGTTCGCTTGTGGCGGGTATGATATATCCGCCAGGACACATGCAAAATGAGTAGACTGCTCTCTCGTCAACGCGGGTGAGCAGCGAGTATTCAGCTGGGGGCAAGTATTTGCCTCGGCCCTGAGGAGAATGGTAGAATATCTGATCAATCAGCTCCTGGGGATGCTCGACTCTCACGCCTACGGCTATGCCTTTGGGCTCCATCTTGACCTGCTGGGCCGAGAGCATGCGGTACACATCGCGAGCCGAATGGCCAGTAGCAAGAATCACTGGTCCGCGATACTCTTGCCCCGAGGCGGTGATTACGCCCTCGGCTCGATGCTCAGGGCTAAGGATTAGCTCCTTGACGCGCTCGCCAAAATGCACCTCTCCACCGCAAGCGATGATGGTCTCGCGCATAGCGCGGATGATGGCCGGCAATTTGTCGCTGCCAATGTGGGGATGGGCGTCGACCAAGATGTCGGCACTGGCGCCATGCTGCACCAATACGTTGAGGATCTTATCGACCGACCCGCGCTTCTTGCTGCGCGTATACAGTTTGCCGTCGCTGTAAGCTCCGGCACCGCCCTCGCCAAAACAATAGTTGCTGTCGGCGTCGACCACACCCTCGCGGCTGATGCGAGCCAAGTCTGTGCGGCGGCTGTCGACATCCTTGCCACGCTCCAATACTATGGGGCGAATCCCCAGCTCAATAAGGCGCAATGCGGCAAACAGTCCGGCTGGGCCAGCTCCGACCACGATAGCAGTCTTGGCATCGGCTGGCAGTGGCTGGTATTCGATGGGTTGCGGCTTGCCAGCCTCGGGGTCGATCTCATCGATATGAACCTGCAGGGTCAGGTTGATCATCACCTGGCGCTGTCGCGCATCAATTGAGCGCTTGAGGATTTGGAGCTTCTTGATGCGGTTGACATCGATGTCAAGTGCGGTCGAGGCCTCGATTGCGAGCTTCAGCTCATCGGCTGCTATCTGCGGCTTAGTGCGTAGGGTTACTTGTTTGAGCATTGTCTGTATCAGTATTATTGTTGGGCGAGGAGCGATGGTGTATTGCTTGTGTCAGGGTGCCAGCGCGGTATAGGCGATTGAAGTGGATGGTGTTGAATATCATCACAATCACAGCCATGGCGAATGCTAAGAAATCGCTGGCAGCCATTGAGCCCCATACGCCGTCGATGCCGAAATGCTTGGGCAGGATGGCGAGCAGAGGCACCAGGAATATGAGCTGGCGAGTAAGCGACAGGATGATTGACCACATAGGCTTGCCTATCGACTGGAAATAGTTCTGGATTACCACTTGGGCACCCACCACGGGGTATACGATGAAGTAGATATGGTAGCCGACGCGGGCGATGTCGATCATCTCTTGGTCGCGAGTGAACAGGCGCGACAGCTGGTCGGGCAGAGTCTGGGTGATGACCCAGCCCACGCAGGTGATGGCTACGCCTATCCAGATGCCTCGGTACAGGGTCTTTTTTACTCTGGGCCAGTTGCCAGCGCCGAAGTTGTAGCCCAGGATAGGCTGCATGCCTTGGGTCACGCCGAATACTATCATCACAAAGCACATGGTGGTGCGGTTAAGGATGCCGTAAGCGCCCACTGCTATGTTGCCGAGGTCGCCTGCCACCGAGAGCAAAGACTTGTTGAGGAATACCACCACGAAACAAGCCGTAGCATTCATCAAGAATGGCGAGAGGCCGATGGCGTAGATGCGCTTGATGATCGGGATGCTGAAGAAGCCGCAGCGGAAGTCGAAATGCACATAGCTCTTCTTAGAGAAGAAATGGCACAGTACCCACACGAATGCCACTGTCTGACCAGCCACCGTAGCCCACGCGGCTCCCGCTATGCCCCATTTGAGCTTGAAGATGAAGATAGGAGCCAGGATAATATTCACGCCCACCGAGATGAGGGCCGAATACATGGCTTTCTTGGGATACCCCGTGGCACGCATGATGTTGTTGAGACCTATGAAGACATAAGCAATGGGTGTGCCGTAGAGGATTACCTTGGTGAACTCGGCAGCATACTGTATGGTTTCGTTTGTGGCTCCAAATAGTCGCAGTATGGGGTCGAGGAATACGTAGGTGAGCGACCCAAACACTAAGGCGTGGAGCAGACACAACACCATGGCGGTATTGACAGTCTCGGTGGCGCGAGCCAAATTCTTCTGACCCAGAAAGATAGAACTTATGGTGCAGGCGCCGACGGCGATTAGGGTACAGAAGCCTACTACCAAGTTCATCAGCGGGAAAGTGATGGCGAGGCCGGCGATAGCCATTGGGCCTACGCCCTGGCCGATGAATATGCTGTCGACGATATTGTATAGCGAAGTGGCCACGCTGGCGATGATCGCCGGCACGGAGTATTGCACAAGCAGGCGCCCGATAGATTCGGTGCCGAGCAGTTGGGCTGATGCTATTTTGGGCCTCTTCATAAAGCAGTTGAAATCGTTGGTGCAAATTTACTCATTATTTTACTGTCAAGTGGGATAATTTCGCTAATTTTGCAGTCGAAAATTCCTTTTTGATGACGAAATATCATATTTCCTCTGAAAAGGAACAATTTCCACCCTCCAATTACTCATTACTTATTACTTAAGTAAGGGTTCAATTTAAAGTTAAACTATAACGAGTAAGTAAAAACACGGAGGTCACGGAGGGCCACAGAGGCCACGGAGATTTTACCATTCTCGGTCTCTTGCGTTCTCAATTCGGTCACAGAGGCGGCGGAGCCGCAGCAGAGGTCACGGAGTGTGGATACGTAGTGGAGGAGGGCCAGGCGCCCTCGCCGGCCCCGGAATCAAAAGGACAGCGCCCACACTCCGTGACCTCTGGCACCGCTTCAGCGGTCTCCGTGACCGATTCCAAATCGCAAATAAAGCAGAAAAAAGAAAGTCTCCGTGGCCTTCGTGTCTCTCCGTGACCTCCGTGTTTAAGCTTAACTTTAAAGTGGCCCCTTACTTATTACTCATTAAAACTTAGATAAGATGACCGCAGTATTGTTTGACCTCGATGGTGTGCTGATTGACACCGAGGGAATTTATTCAAATTTTTGGGCCACCACTGGCCGCGATTTCGGAGTAGAAGACCCAGAGTTTGCCCACAAGATCAAGGGCACGACCCTGGCTCAGATTCTTGACCGCAATTTCCCTCAGGAGATGCACCAGCGCATCATCGATGTTCTGGTCGATTTCGAGCACAACATGCGTTATGAAATCTTCCCGGGCGCTATAGAACTGCTGCAGGAGTTGCGCGACCGCAATATCCCTACCGCTATCGTCACCAGCAGCGGCGACCAGAAGATGCAGCGGCTGTGGGAGCAGCATCCGGGCTTCCGCGATTATTTCACCGCCGTAATTACCGATGCCGATGTCACGCGCTCTAAGCCCGACCCGCAGCCCTATCTGGTTGCAGCCGAACGCCTTGGCATAGCCCCTGAGGATTGCTATGTGATTGAGGATTCATTCACTGGGGTAGAATCAGGTCGTCGCGCTGGTGCCAAGGTGATAGCCATTGCTACCACCAACCCAGCCTCCTCGCTCGAGGGCAAAGCCGACCTGGTGCTCCCATCCATCGCCGACCTCACCGCCGACCGCCTGCTAAGTGTTTGATGTTGCCTTGGTAATATTTCCAAAAACCAAAGACTAAAAACCATTCACCTATTTGCGGATTCGCAGGTGGTCGAAGCCGTTGCCGTAGAGGCTGCGCACATTGGTTGAGGTGATGTAGGCGTTTTGATCTTCTTCTTTGATTATGGAATAGATGTGGTGCGTGTCATATTTGCGACACCACAGCATCATCATTGTGCGCGGAGCCTTGGTCCAGTAGCCTTTGCCCTCCCAGAATGTGATGCCGCGACCAGTCTCGCGGGTGATGCGGTCAGCTATCTGTTCCCAGCGGTCTGAGAGGATGATGAACTGCACGGTCTGACGGCCCGCGGCTACATATTTGTCGGCCAGCAGCGAATAGATTAGGATTGAGAGCCAACCATAGATGATTGTCTCGGTGCGCACCTGTATGCGCGCCTCCATATCGCCATCAAATGGCAAGAAGAAACTAAGAGCCACAATTGAGATATCGACAATGAGCATCACGCGGCCCATGCTCATCTGGGTCTTGTGAGCCATGATGGCTGCTATGATGTCCGTGCCTCCGCATGTACCGTGATGGCCGTAATAGATGCCGATGCCCAAGCCGAGCAGCACCGAGCCCATCATCACGCTCATCGGCGTGCTGGTAATCAACGGCGGATGCGAGGTGAAATAGCCCTCCATAAATCCGATCAGCACCGACAGCAGGGTCGCTCCAAAGATGGTGCGCAGCACGAATCCCTTGCCCAGCACCTTGCCGCCGGCTGCCAATAGCAGTATGTTGACCACATACATGGTCACTGCCACCGGTATCACTCCGGCGCTGGCATAGTAGACCAGCGTACTGAAACCGGCCATGCCGCCGATCACTATGCTATGGGGCAGTATGAATACCGTAAAGCCTATGGCATAGATGCATATTCCCACTGAGATGATGGCCAGATTGCGAGCCTGCTTCTTCCAGTCGTATTTGTTGATGCGCGCGAGGGTAGTCCAGAGGGTGCGCGAGCCCATTGTCGTTTGCATTAGGATTTTTCTGTTTCGTAAATTTGGCGACAAAGGTACGAAGAAAAAATCATATATTTATACTGCAATAGACAAATAGTTGGAATCCTTCATTAATCCCTACACAAAGGCGACCCTACGGGCCGCGCCGGGTGGTGCCTCCACGCGTTCTACACAGAGGCGACCCTACGGGCCGCATCGATGTGGAACCATCTACGCGGCCCGTAGGGTCGCCTCTGTGTAGGGATGTCCAATGTTTCCACATCGATGCGGCCCGTAGGGTCGCATCGATGTAGGGATTATTCCTTGGCGGGGTCTTTATGCCAGCAGGGGGTATCTTCGGCGATTTCGGGGATGGTCGAGGCGAAATATTCCGGGTCTTTACCCGCTCTCTTTTGCTTCTGGTAATCCTTCATGCACCGGATGGCGTATTTGCCAAGCAGGGCTATGGCGCAGAGGTTGCAGATGGTCATCAATGCCATGGTGATATCGGCAAATCCCCATACGGTGTCGAGCGAGGTAACAGCTCCGAGCATCACGATGCCCACAACCACGCAGCGGAAGATGAATATCATCGTCTTATTGCGTTTGATAAACATCAGATTGGCCTCAGAATAATATGTGTTGGCCAAGATTGAGGTGAAGGCGAAGAAGAAGATTGCCGTGGCTACGAATACCGAGCCTGCGCCACCCATTCCAAGCTCCTTGTCAATTGCGTGCTGAGTGAGCACGATGCCGTCAAAACCCTCGGTCCATACGCCTGAGCACAGGATAATAAAAGCGGTAGAGGTACATACCAGCATGGTATCGGTGAATACGCCGAGCGCCTGGATCAAGCCTTGCTTTACCGGATGGCTTACGGCGGCGGTTGCAGCAGCGTTAGGAGTCGAACCCTCGCCAGCCTCGTTGCTGAACAGACCGCGCTTGATACCCCAGATCATTGCCATACCCATGGTGCCACCTAGAGCTTGGTTGAATCCGAATGCATTCTCTACGATGAGGCCCAGGATATGGGGCAGGTTGGTGATATTCATAATGATGATGGCTATTGCCATGAAGATATAGCCAAGGGCCATGATTGGCACTACCCATTGGCTGACGCGTGCGATTGACTGGATGCCACCGAAGATTACGATGGCGGTGATGAAGGTGACAAACAGGCCTGTGACCCACAGAGGCACGCCGAACGATGAGGCTACGGCGTCAGCAATCGTCTGCGACTGCACGGCACTGAATGCGATGCCGAAGGTGATGGTGATGAGCACGGCAAATGTTACTGCCCACCAGCGCTGGTGCAAACCATGTTGGATATAGTAGGCAGGACCACCGATGTAGGACTGCGGACCTTGTACCTTGTAAAGCTGGGCCAGGGTAGATTCAATAAAGGCTGTGGCTGCGCCCAGCAGGGCGATTACCCACATCCAGAACACGGCTCCTGGGCCACCGATGGCTATTGCTGCCGCTACGCCGGCCAAATTGCCCACGCCTACGCGGCTCGCGATTGACACTACAAATGCTTGGAAAGACGTAATCGATTTATGGCTGTCCTCGTTGGCTCGCTTGTCATTGTCCTTACGGCCAGATTTACAAAGCAAGCGTATCATCTCGCCAAACATACGGAACTGCACACCCCGGGTGCGCACCGTAAAGAAAATAGCTGCCGCCAAAAGCAGCACTATCAGCACATAATTGCTGAGGATGTTGTTGATGTATTCGTAAAAGCGTATCATGGCGGTATGTGTGTTAAGTGGTTGAAGTGAAACGTATCAGATAATAGTTGTCGCGCTTAGTTAAAGCATCAGAGTAAAGGGAACAATGGTAAACATCGTTTTATTAAATAACAAATCAGGCCGACACAATTTTAAAAATTCCATCGGCAATTTAAGCAAAAACTTACAAAAAAAATTCTTGCCCCACTCAGTGGAGCGAAGCAACGCTGGGCGGGGGAGGGCACGAATATAGACAAGGATAATACCATTAGAGCGTGAGATAGTCAGTGTCCCCCACTTGCTCGGTGTTGTCAAATCCTGAATAAATACAAACATCACCTACCGAGTTTACCATTGCGTCCAAGGCGCTGCGGATATAACTTTTCAATTGGTATGGGGTATGATGCTATCAGCGTTTGCAGCGTGATCTGTTTCATTGGATATTAATTGGTGATATAAAAAGTGTAATCTGTCAAATGACATTGCCATCAGTCTAATAAAGAATGATGGCAAAGAAACAATTTATATTTGAAAAAAATCAAAATAAATATACCAAACTGTTAAAAATCAATAGGATGACAAGAAATCGATTGGATAGGGTCTATTTAATGCCGTTGGCCTTGTTGGGGAATGAGAAATTTTTCGTAACTTTGTAGGTTGGAATCTCCTGATTCCGAAACCTCAATCAGCAATTTCTAAGGACTTGATTCAATCCCAACAGATTATGAAGAAAATAATGCCCATGACAATAGCCGCCGTATGCGCCGCATGCGTAGCGGTGGTATCCCTGTCAAATGCCTCGCCTTCGGTCAACAGTTCGGCCGTCTACGCCTCATCAATCAATCCCGACATCCCCGACGAGGTAGAGTTTTGCGGCCAAACCATCAGCCTCGACCGCGCTGACATGTGGGAGCGCTACGACCGCGAACTCACATCCATCATATATACACACGGCAACACCCTGCTCACCATCAAGCGCGCCAACAAATACTTCCCCGTGATGGCCCCCATCCTCAAGCAGCAGGGTGTGCCCGAGGACGTGCTATACCTGGCTTGCGTCGAGAGTTACCTCAATCCTCGCGCCTACTCGGGAGCCAAGGCTGCCGGCATCTGGCAATTCATCGCCGATACTGCCAAGCAGTATGGCCTCGAGGTCAACGATGAGATTGATGAACGCTACCATTTGGAGAAGGCTACCGCCGCCGCTTGCAAATATCTCAAGAAGGCCTACGCCAAATATGGCAACTGGGAGTCGGTGATGGCAGCATACAACGGCGGCAACGGCCGCATCACTCGCGAGCTTGAGGCTCAGATAGCCAACACCAGCTTTGACCTGCATCTTACGGATGAAACCTCGCGCTATGTGTTCCGCATCATGGCCATGAAGGAGGTGATGGAGAACCCCCGCGCTTATGGCTACAAGATCAAAGCTGACCAACTGTACCAACCCCAAGAATACGAGACAGTGGAAATATCTGGTTCAATCTCTGACTGGCCCACCTGGGCAAAGAACCAAGGCATAACCTTCGCCCAACTGCGCGAGGCAAACCCTTGGATACGAGCCAAAAAGTTGACTAACAAGAGCGGCAAGACCTATCAGGTGAAAGTCCCCACAGCCAAGTCACTGTCGCGCTCGCAGCAGAAAAAGGTCACCTACAACCCCAATTGGGTAAAATAAGGTATAAAGAATCGTTAATTGGATTCAATAACACAATACACAGATTACACAGATGTCACACAGACATTCTATATCGTATTTGCTGGTTAACAATTCCATAGAGGCGCTAAGCGCCGACAGATTCCACAGACCATCCGGATGGCATCTGTGGAATCTGTCGGCGTGTCTACGCCTCTATGAAATTGTTTTCCCGAGTATTGTATCTGTGTGACATCTGTGTAATCTGTGTATCCTTGCCCAATTTGACCAACGAGTTGTTGCAAATTACTTATTACTTATTACTTATTACTTGATTAAGATGTCTAATGCTATAGACTCGCTCGCCGTGACTGGCGCGCGAGTACACAACCTGAAGAATATCGACGTCACCATACCCCACGGCCAATTGGCCGTGGTGACGGGCCTGAGCGGCTCGGGCAAGTCGTCGCTCGCCTTCGACACTATCTTTGCCGAGGGCCAGAGGCGCTATATCGAGACGTTCTCGTCCTACGCCCGCAATATGCTCGGCAACCTCGAGCGTCCCGATGTCGACAACATCACGGGCCTCAGCCCCGTCATTGCCATCGAGCAAAAGACTGTCAACCGCAATCCGCGTTCTACCATCGGTACCACCACCGAGATTTACGACTTCCTGCGTCTGCTCTTCGCCCGCATCGGCCAAGCAGTGAGCTATCTGTCGGGCGAACCGATGATCAAGTATAGCGAAGACAAAATCTTCAACTTGATACACGACAAATTCGCCGACAAGAAGATTTACCTACTCGCTCCATTGGTGAAAAACCGCAAGGGCCACTACAAGGAACTGTTTGAATCGCTGAGAAAGAAAGGATTCTTGCATGTGCGCGTCGATGGCGAGATGCGCGAGTTGGAGTACGGTATGAAGCTCGACCGATACAAGAATCACGATGTAGAGCTGGTAGTCGACCGCTTCAAAGTGAGCGGCGGGGGCGATGAGCGTCTACGCGATTCCATTCACAAGGCGCTTGATATGGGCGACAAGGAGCTGTTTATCCTCGATGCTGATGATGACAATCGCCTGTATCGTTACAGTCTGCAGCTGATGGACCCAACCACCGGCCTCAGCTATCGCGAGCCAGCGCCCCACAACTTCTCGTTCAACTCGCCCCAAGGCGCCTGTCCCTGTTGCAAGGGCCTAGGGTATGTAGATATGGTTGACCGCGAGAAGGTGATCCCCAATCCCTCGATGTCGATCCATGCCGGCGGCATTGCTCCGCTGGGCAAGTACCGCGACATCATGATATTCTGGCAAATCGATGCCCTGTGCCAGCGTCACGGATTCACCATCAAGACTCCTATCTCTGAGCTCAGCGAGGAGTGCATCAATGATATCCTCTACGGCACCACCGAGCGCATCTCTCTGTCGGGCATCAGCCTCTCGGCTGCCTCGTATGCCAACAGTTATGAGGGCGTGGTCAAATACATCGAGATGCAGCAAGCCGATGATGCTGGTTCGGCTGCCCAGAAATGGAGCGGCCAGTTCTTCTCGCGCAAGGAGTGTCCCGAGTGTCATGGCGACCGCCTCAACCGCGAGGCCTTGCATTTCTTTATTGACGGCTACAACATTGCCCAACTATCGCGCATGGACATCTCGCAGCTGCTTGAGTGGAGCGAGGCCCTGCTGCCAAAGCTGAGCAAGACCCAGCAGACCATCGGCACTGAGATAATGAAGGAGATAGTGCATCGACTGAAATTTCTAGTCGATGTCGGCCTCGATTATCTGCAGCTATGCCGCGCCTCGGCTACACTGTCGGGCGGCGAGAGCCAACGCATACGCCTCGCCACTCAGCTTGGGTCGGAGCTCGTGAATGTACTGTACATCCTGGATGAACCCAGCATCGGGCTGCACCAGCGCGACAACCGCCGCTTGATAGATTCGCTCAAGCGTCTGCGCGACGCGCAAAACTCAATCTTGGTGGTCGAGCATGACAAGGACATCATGCTCGAGGCCGACTATGTGGTCGACATTGGCCCGGGAGCCGGGCGCAAGGGTGGGGAGGTGGTCTTCTCTGGCACTCCCCAGGAGATGCTCAAGACCTCGACCCTCACTGCTCAGTATCTCAACGGCCAACGCTCGATACCCGTGCCAGCCAAGCGCCGCTCGGGTAACGGCAAGACCCTTACGCTTAAGGGGTGCACTGGCCATAATCTGCAAAGCGTAGACCTGACTCTGCCGCTTGGCACATTTATCTGCGTGGCCGGAGTGTCGGGCAGCGGCAAGTCGTCGCTCATCAACTCTACGCTCCAACCCATCCTGAGCCAGCATTTCTATCGCTCGCTCCAGGAGCCTCTGCCTTATCAGGAGATTATCGGCATTGAGAATATCGACAAGGTGGTGACGGTTGATCAGTCGCCTCTCGGCAAGTCGCCGCGCTCAAATCCGGCCACCTACACCGGGGTATTCACCGACATCCGCAATTTGTTTGTAAATCTGCCAGAGGCCAAGATACGCGGCTATAAGCCGGGTCGGTTCTCATTCAACATCGCCGGGGGTCGCTGCGAGGCATGTTCGGGCAATGGCTACAAGTCGATTGAGATGAATTTCCTGCCCGATGTGCTGGTGCCGTGCGAGGTTTGCCAGGGCAAGCGCTACAATCGCGAGACGCTCGAGGTGCGCTTCAAGGGCAAGTCGATAGCGGATGTGCTGGATATGACCATCAACCAAGCGGTTGAATTCTTCGCTGGCATTCCCAATATCCTCAAGAAGATACAGGTGCTGCAAGACATCGGTCTGGGGTACATCAAGCTGGGGCAGCCGTCATCGACTCTATCGGGAGGTGAGAACCAGCGCGTGAAGCTGGCCACCGAGTTGGCCAAGAAGGATACGGGTCGCACCCTCTTTATCCTCGACGAACCCACCACGGGCCTCCATTTCGAGGATATCAACACCCTGCTCAAGATACTGAATCGCTTGGTCGACAAGGGCAACACTGTGGTGGTGATTGAGCACAACCTGGATGTGCTCAAATGCGCAGACCATTTGATTGATATGGGCCCCGGCGGTGGCCGCAATGGCGGCCGCATCATCGCCCAAGGCATCCCCGAAGCGGTAGCCCAAGGCACGAGCCCCACCTCCTCATTCCTGAAGGAGGAGTTAACCACGGCCCCCTAACCCCCGCAGCGGGGGAACTGCCATCCGGAATCGGGTTGAGGAATGGGGCTCCCTCAGCAGGCGGTAGCCTTACCCCGCTGCGGGGGTTAGGGGGCCGTGGTTGGGGGCAAAATAAGCGCTGCTTCCCTCGCGGGAGCAGCGCTCGGCGTGTTTATTGATGGTAATAAATACTCAAGTGCCGAATAATGTCCAGCCGCATGGCATCTTATCACTTATCCCTTACACTTTATCCCTATGATTGTTCCATTCCTCTCCACCATTCGTCGTCGGTGATAGAATCTTCGGCGAGGCCGGTTGTGGCCTCGTTGCCGTATTCCTCGTCATGCTGAGTGCGGTCGAGAC
Source organism: Bacteroidales bacterium (assembly GCA_020860445.1). GTDB lineage: Bacteria > Bacteroidota > Bacteroidia > Bacteroidales > Muribaculaceae > CAG-873. The sequence continues at coordinate 27,517 of JAJBUH010000165.1, forward strand.
CGATGGCCTCGGTGCGACGCGATACGCGCATGTGCACCATCTTGTTGGTCAGCCAATACAGAGCGTAGCTCACCACAAAGGTGTAGACAAACACTATGGCAAGCACGATGATATGGTTGCGGAAAAATGTAGTGCGGTCGATGAAATCAGGATCGCCGTTGGCGAAGAAGTCATAAGCGAAGATCGCAGTCATCACTGTGCCGAGGATACCGCCCAGGCCGTGGGTTGGGAAAACATCGAGAGCATCGTCAAAGGTATGGCGAGCATTCTTCCAGGTGACTGCCAAGTTGCAGCAGATGGTGATGACAAAGGCGATGAACATGCTCTGGCCCACCGACACCCAGCCGGCGCAGGGAGTGATGGCTACCAAGCCCACCACGGCACCGATGGCGGCTCCCATAGCCGAAGGCTTGTGGCCGCGCAGCGCGTCAAAAGCTACCCAAGTGACCATAGCGGTAGCAGCAGCTGTGTTGGTATTGAGGAATGCAGAAACGGCTATACCGTCAGCAGCGAGCGATGAACCGCCGTTGAATCCAAACCAGCCTAACCAGAGCAATGCGGCGCCGAGCAGCACAAATGGCACATTGGCCGGCTTGCTCTCCATCGATGAGCGGCGCCCCAGGAACAGGGCTCCAGCCAGAGCGGCGATGCCAGAAGCGGCATGCACCACGATGCCGCCAGCGAAGTCGTGGACGTGCATCTTAGCGAATAGACCCTCGGGGTGCCATGTGCAGTGTGCCAATGGGCAGTAAACGACAATCACCCACAGGATCATGAAGATGAGATAGCCAGAGAATTTGACGCGCTCGGCAAAGGAGCCAGTTATGAGGGAGGGAGTGATAATGGCAAATTTCATCTGGAACAGCGCGAACAGCACCAAGGGTATTGAGGTGGTGGCCAGGTCAATCTCGGTGAGGGCTGCCATCTCGCTCTCCTGAGCGGTGACATTTTGCATGCCCACCTTGTCGAACATAAAGAAGTCGACCGGATTGCCGATTACGTGCCAGATATCGTTGCCAAAGGCGAGGCCGAAACCAAAGGCTACCCAGATCACGCTCACCACGCCCATCACTATGAAGCTCTGTAGCATGGTGGATATCACATTTTTGGCGCGCACCATGCCGCCATAGAAAAACGACAACCCCGGCGTCATCATCAGCACGAAGATTGTCGCTGTAATCATCCATGCCATGTTGGCATAGAGGTTGTCACCGCTGAACGCGAACTTGCCCTCGCGGTCGGTGAAGCACAAGCCGAGGATGCTCAGGCCTGTGATAAGCGCGAACATTATAATCCAGCGCTTCTTCATCGTTTTTGTAGAAAGTGTCATAATAATACCTATTTGGAAACCTTAGAAATAATTGAAACCTAATGATGGCCCGGCTGTGACAAATCAGCTGCGTCTGGGGCCTAAAAATCTTTTCTACCCCGCAAAAGTATCACTTTTCTATGAATCTACCAAATTTTTCTTCACTTTTCTGCAAAATAAAACCGAATTGCGACATTTTGTCACAATTCGGTGGGTGGGGATTTGTTTCTATTGTTGAGACCCTATGGTAGAACCATGGGGCACTCGACTGCCCTAATGGGACTCCCTCAGCAGGCGGTAGCCTCCCCCCCCGCTGCGGGGGTTAGGGGGCTGAGCCGTGCTTGCTTTACTCTGCCGTCTCCGTATCTGTCTCCGGTGCCTGGTCGATCAGCTCAAGGAAGTCGTCAAGTTCCGGAGTGATGATGATCTCGGTGCGGCGGTTGCGGGCCTTTCCGCTCTCTGAGTCGTTCTCAGCCACAGGGTTGTATTCGCCACGGCCACCGGCAGTGAGGCGCTTGGGGTCGATGCCGAAGTCGTTTTGCAGCACTTGCACCACCGAGCTGGCGCGCAGGGCCGAGAGGTCCCAGTTGTTGCGGATATTCTCGCGCGAGATTGGCACATTGTCGGTGTTGCCCTCTACGAGCACGTCATATTCTTTGTAATCCTTGATGATCTTGGCGATTTTGCCTAGGGTCTCCATAGCGGCCGGGGTAATCTCATACGAGCCCGACTTGTAGAGCATATTGTCTGACAGAGAGATGTAGACTACGCCCTTGAGCACCTTGATGTCGATGTCGCGCAGCTCGTCGCGCGAGAGCGAGCGGGTCAGGTTGTTGGTGAGCACCATGTTGAGCGAGTCGCTCTTGCTCTTGGCATCAACCAGCTGCTTGATGTATTTGTTTGAGGCGTTGATTTCGTCAACGAGCTTGGAAATGTTGACCGAACTCTGGCTGCCGGTGGCGATTGATTGGTCGAGGGTCTTCTGCATGGCAGCATAGGCTGTCTTGAGCTCATCGTTAGCCTTCTGGGCCTCGGTCAGGCGCTCCTCGAGGGTCTGACCCTTGGTGTGGCTCTTGGCCAGTTCGACTTGTGCCTGCTGGTAGTTGCTCTGCAGGTCGTCGTATTGCTGCTGCAGTGTGGCGTATTTCTTGTTGCTCACACATCCGGTGAGAGCCATAGCGGCTGCTGCCGCAAAGATCAATGTAATCCTTAGCTTCATGTTTGTCTTTGTTTGCGCCGTTGCCCGCGTTGGGCAATGGCTTGATTATATTGATAAAAAATAATTAGCTTTATAACAAACGTTGCCAATGAGAGGTTTAGCTCCCTCGCCTTGCCCTCCTCGCCCCATCAAAAAGCATAGAGACCAAAACAAGCGCAAAATTACAAATTTTTTCTGAATATCCCCTCCTCTCTGCAATAAAATCTAAAATTTTCCCTCTTATGAACAGGGGACAGGTACATGTTCACATGTGAACGGTGACCTGTCCCCTGTTCACGTTTATCCGAGCTTGTCCGACCTCATCATCTGCAGGTCGTTTTGGAGGGTTCGTATCGACACGCCCTTTTCGATTCCCTCCGTCTCGCGGAGGCTTTGTGCGATCGCCTCGGCCAGTCCCTCGATCGCCCACAGGCGATAGGGATTGCGCAGGCATTGGTCTATGGTGCGGTAGCGCAGCAGCGCATTCTTATTAGCGGGCATGGTAGCAGGTAGATTTTTAAGTGATTAGAGGATTATGTTTGTTGGTGAGGGAGGCGCAAAAAAATAGTTGGAAAACTTTCGTAAGGCTTTCCAACTACCAAATATCTTATCCCATACGTAGGTTATGGCTCGAAGCCATAACCGCAAGGCAGGGGTAATCGTTGGAAAGCACGCAGGGCCTTAAACTCGTAGCCGTACGCATAGCCGCAACTGAGGCGTTCCATAGCATTGTCAGCAATGCTATGGAGACTGCTTGGGGTCAATGTAATATTTATTAGTTGCGGTTGCATTTTATCGTTTTTATGTTTGACGCTGCAAAGTTACAAAATATTTCCGCAATCTATTTGCGTAGATTGAAAAAATTTCACTTG
>JAJBUH010000281.1 GCA_020860445.1 Bacteroidales bacterium
AGAAAAATTTAATTGTTACAAAAATTTTTACTTCAGAATCGCTGAGTAGTTACTAAACCATTTCTATCTGTGCCCCAGGGACTGGTATAACCGACTACCTTGATAAATATTACCAAGATTATGGTTTTACGGGAGTAGAGTTAGTAGAGCGAAAATCTCGAAACAATGTTCCAAAATCCCATGCAAAATTCCACTATAAGGTTTCCTATAGAACCAATTCTGAAGTAGGAGATATCCTTCTTGATGTACTTTATGAAGATCTCCACTATATACAAATAGTGAAGCTTCCCATCAGAAGCCCATTTTTAATTAATGTGGGGGAGGAAGTGTGGGTACAAGTCCCCTCTGCAGAAGACATATTGGGTGACAAACTTACTGCGTTTGCCCCTCATACCACAGGCATACCTTTTTTCAAAGGTAGAACCCCTTCATACCTTGAAGTGGTTAAGCAGATGTACGATATTTCCACCTTGGCTGATATCGTAACAGATTTGTATCAAGTAGCTTCTACTTTCAACAAGTTTGTAAATGTAGAGTTGGGATACAGGGAGTATAAAGAAATTACCCAAGGTGATGTATTAGATGATGCGATTGATACAGCTATGACAATCACTCTTAAGGGTACGAAAGATCCAGAAGAATATAAATGGCTTCAATCAGGAATTCAAAGACTTGACAATTTAGTTATCCCAGAGAAGTATACTTTAGAGTTAGCCATTAGAGATGCTGCTAAGGCAGCGTATGTGGCTACGCTGGTGAAGCAAGGTAGAGCTGATTTTCAAAAGTATCAATATGAAACGGTTCTACAGTTGCCAGGCATGAAAGTACTCAATACAAAACTTAATAAGCTCAGAAAGACCAATCCCGAGGCCTTCTTCTATTGGGCTATGATTGACGCTATCCTAAATGAAAGGGGTTAAGGAAAATCTAAAGGATTTCCATCAAATACTACAAAAATGGCAGCAAATCCCGATTTGCTGCCATTTTTGTAGTATTTGATGTCCTGTAGGATTAATTGACGATTAGCTTGGCGGTGTAGGTGCCAATGCGAGCTATGTAGAGGCCAGGGAAGAGATGGGAAGCAAGAGTCTGGCAAGAGAGGCCAGAGGTGAGAGTAGAAGATATCAGTTTCCCAGAAGGGGTAAATAACTGAGCTGTGAGACCTTGAGGCGCACCTACTATAGTAATACTACGGCCATCAACATTTAATTTATAGGCAGAATATTCATCGGCAATGGCTGACGATACGCTTGAGGTTTGTGCTCCATCTTTGGTGAGGATGATGTTGGCGGTGGCAATAGATTCCGCGTATTTTATCTTCACTTGTATATTACAAAGATCAGCGGAGCCGATACCTTCAATAGTGTAAGCTTGAGATTGAGTTCGGGAAGAATCCTCTGGATTCAAAACTACGCCTTGGTAGGATACGTTGACGATTTCAAACTCATCATTTGGAGTAGATACTGCAAATGAGCATCTTCCATCTTGGATGGAAATGTTGTCAAACGAGAGGATTTCTATACAAGGCCATTCACACCATGAGGTATCATATTGTACTATATTGATTCCTACTCCTGGTAAACAATAATAATTGAAGAATCTTATCCCGGTATAGTCATCATAGCGGGGAGATTCAAGATTAGGAAAATACGAATACCCATTAGCAATGGTAACTGGCCAAGGAGAGAAATTCACTACACGCTGGATGCTATCGCATTCCATGAATAGCATAGAAACTGAGTTAGTCAAGGTTGAAGGCAGATCAATTTCAGTCACATTCAAAGCATTGTTCATGAAAATCCCACCTTGAGAACCATATTGGTTGTACCCAATTCTTTCTATTCCTTCAGGGAACAGCACCTTGCCCTCAATACCCACATAGTCGAAACCGCTCATGACCTCGCGTAGCGTGGGCTTGAACTCAAATTCTTCAAGGGCCCTACACTGTGATATAGCTGCAATGCCTATTTGCGTTACATTTTCTCCATATTCAATCTTCTCTAAATTGTTAGCCCCATTAAATATTAATGAAGGAATCGATGTCCAGCTATTTGGTAAAGTTATACCTTTTAGGGGTGAATGGTTAAACATCCAGCAGCATCCTTCTGGCTGCTCTTGTGGGAGCAAGGCTTCTTCAATTAGCGAAGCACCAAAAGCATAATCTCCAATACGGTGTATTGAGTCTGGTATTTTTACCGTGTTTGCTCTGCTCCCATAAAAACTATATTCACCTATAGATGTACATTCCTCGGCAAATTGTATGCTTGTTAAACCTGTAGGATAGAAAATCAATTCAGTGGCATCCTTAGAGTACAAGGCGCCATCGATTGATCGATAATGTTGGTTGTCTTCTGCCACAATGATTTCCTGCAGCCCATAGCAATTATATAGGACTTGAGGTGTAAATCCATTATATCCTGAGGGTATGATAATTCGCTGCAATTCATTACAGGAAGAGACGGCGTGATTTTCGATTGTACAATTTCCGTTGGGGAGGGTGAGTTCTTCTATTTTACAATCTGAAAAAGCGTATTGACCGATAAATGTCACTCCTTCTGGCATATTAATTTTGCTGATGCCAGAATTGGCAAATGCATATTCACCGATAGAGACGATTGTCTCGGGCAAGTTCACTGACTGGAGATTGACAGCATTTTGGAATATCGATGAGTTAATGTTTATCACTGGGACATCCCAATCATTATATTTTACAGAAGCAGGAATAACCAAATCGGTTTGTCCTTCCTGTGGGGTGTAGTGATAAACACTCATTCCCTGTCCCTCGATATAGCGATAGGTTACGCCATCGATGACAACATCGTTGTTAGAGAATTCTATTTCTACCCCATCATCACTGCCAAAGCTCCACCACGTGGCTTCTGCCCATGATCCAGTACCGGCTGGAGCGTAAGTGAGAATAAGGCGTTCAGAGGACATATAGGCTATCTCAAATTTGGTGGGCATATAACCATTGCTGTTGATTTGGTATGGCCATAGGATGGCGCCCTCGGTGGTATTGAGATATCCACGGGCATAAGTAGAGGATATAATTTCTCCGCCATTCCAATTTTCTATGCCGTACTGGCCTATATTCAACACATTACCATCCTTGTCATATTTGGTGAGAGAGCCATCGGCTCCTAATACCATCTTAGATGTGCTATACTCCTCACCAGTAAGCTCTCCCACCGAAGAATGAAGCAATTCCTCAGCGAAGGTATTGTTGGAACCATCATCAACAGGGCCGCATCCCCACCAAGCGCCATTTAGGTAATCACTGTCATCGATTTCGCCAGCATTGTATCCGCCGTTGCCCCATACGGCCCCATTCATTACTGCTGTAGGATGCCAAGTCCAGGTTTTAGAGGAGGCAAACATATCGCCTCCCACTTGAGCATCGGCCATTGCCACAGTACTCAACCCAAAGGACAAAAAAAAGTAAAAATTTCTTCATAGAATATGAGTATATAGAATTGAGGTAAATCGATAGATAAATTCACCGCAAAGATACACAAATTTTACGTAAATAAATATAAAAGTTATTATTTTTTCAAGACAGAGAAGATTAATGTAACCTTTTCCCCTTTGGATGCTTTATAAATGCGCCGCAGGGTAAGCAACTATTTTTGTGGTCGGAAGTGCCAAAAGATTTGCCAATTTGTTATAAATATTGTCAATTACCACAAATTTAGCTAATTTTGCGGCATGAAACGTCAATGGTGCGTGTTTATAATGGCTCTGGTGGTTGCGGCCCTTGGTTGCAACGGTCAAATCGTATCTACTCCCGATGAGGTGATCGACGCCGACAGCGTGCGTCATGCCTTTGACAGTCAGCCTTATTTCGGTATCTACAAGGACAACTACTTCATCTTCGGACCCTCGGTGGGCAAGAAAGCCACCAAGGAGAACACCAATGTGAAATTCCAGGTCTCGGTGGCGCAGAAGCTCACCAAGAGCACATTGCCCTGGGGCACATACTTGTACCTCTTCTATACCCAAAAGGTATTCTGGAATGTGCTTGAGAACTCTATGCCGATGACAGACCTCAACTTCAACCCGGGGCTGGGTCTCAGCAAACCGCTCTTCTCGGGCAATCGCTACATAGGCAAACTTACGTTCATCATCGAACACGAGAGCAATGGTCGCGATGGCGATGAATCGCGCTCATGGAATAAGGTGTCGCTTGCCGCTAACATCATGATTGACCCAAACTTGATGGTGCATGGCAAGGCATGGATACCCATAGTCGATGGCATGAACAACAAGGATATCCTCAAATACAGCGGCATCTATCAGATGGGCGTGCAGGTGATGAGCAATGACCGCAAATTCATGGGCAACATCACTCTGGTGAAACGCAAGGGGTGGAATCTGAATTACAACACCATATTCGAGTTGGGTATGCGCATGTGGAAGAATGCCAACGAGTATTTCTTCCTGCAATACTATAACGGCTATGGCGAGGGCCTCCTCGACTACAAGCAGTTCCACACTCAGCTGCGGTTTGGCATCCTCATCAAACCGGACCTCTTCTCCGATTTCTAAAGGCATGGCATGCGTAGTAGGAGGCTTAGGATTCTTAGGATTCCTAAGCCTCCTACAATATCAGTACTGCTTATAATCCTCCACAACAGAGAAAAATATCAACGAATTGGTAAAAAAGTTTGATATTTTTTGGATAAATTGGAAGAAAAGCATTAACTTTGTGGTTACTGAAAACCGAAACACTAAAACTAGTCGAATCATGAGGACCAAATACCAACGAGTGCTGCTCAAGCTAAGCGGCGAATCATTAATGGGACACCAGCATTACGGCATTGATACCCAACGCCTCAACGAATACGCGGCCCAAATCGCAGCCGTGGCCAACGAGGGAGTGCAAGTGGCTATCGTCATCGGCGGCGGCAACATATTCCGCGGCCTGTCGGGAGCCTCAAAAGGCTTTGACCGTGTCAAGGGAGACCAGATGGGAATGCTCGCCACAGTGATCAACTCCTTGGCCCTCAGTTCGGCTCTGCAGGTTGCCGCTTGTTCGGCCAAGGTGTTTACGGCCACCAACATGTATCCCATCGGCGAATACTACAGCAAGTGGAAAGCCACCGAAGCCCTGAGCAACGGTCAAGTCGCTATTATCGCCGGCGGCACCGGCAATCCCTTCTTCACCACTGATACCGGAGCCGCTCTCCGCGCTATCGAGGTTGAGGCTGATGTGATGCTCAAAGGCACTCGCGTCGACGGCATCTACACCGCCGACCCCGAAAAAGACCCCAATGCCAAGAAATTTACCGAGATCACCTACGATGAGATCTACAATCGAGGCCTCAAGGTGATGGACCTCACAGCCACCACCCTGTGCAAGGAAAATTCCATGCCCATCATCGTATTCGACATGGACACCCCCGGCAATCTCCAAAAGGTGATTGATGGCCAACCCATCGGTACACTCGTATATTAATACTTAAACCTACATATCCATGGCAGAAGAAAACGTAAGCACCTATCTCGACCCCGCTGAGGAGAGCATGGAGATGGCTGTAGCCTATCTCGAAGACGCTCTGACCCACATCCGCGTCGGCAAGGCCAATCCTCGCCTGCTTGATGCTATCCGCGTCAACTACTATGGCAGCCAGGCTCCTATCTCAAACGTTGCCAATATCGCTGTGCCCGACGCCCGCACCATCACCATCACCCCCTGGGAGAAGTCGATGTTCAAGGAAATCGAAAAGGCCATCATCAACTCGGCCCTCGGCATCACCCCAGAGAACAATGGCGAAGTGATCCGCCTCACTATCCCCCCACTCACCGAGGAGCGCCGCAAGCAACTGGTGAAGCAGAGCAAGTCAGAGGCCGAAAACGCCAAAGTGAGCGTGCGCAATGCTCGCCGCGAGGCCATTGAGGGCCTGAAAAAAGCCATCAAGAAAGGCATGCCCGAAGACGTAGAGAAAGATGCCGAAGCCAAGGCTCAGAAGCTCCACGACAAATATCTCAAGAAAATCGACGAGCTATTCGCCCTCAAAGAAAAAGAAATCCTCACCGTATAAACAGTGAATAGTGAATAATGAAAAATGAAAAATGGCCATCCGGATGGCGGCTACTGTTCTCGGCCAGTTTGTGGCCGAGCTCTCCGGATGGCCATTTTTCATTTTTCATTCTTCATTAGTAAAAGAGAATTGCGACGGTAGTCGCAATTCTCTTTTACTTGCTACCTAAAATAATACCTATGAATGATTATCCAAAACTAATCCTTATGAAGAAACAACTATTTTATGATTTTGCTTTTTAGAATATTACTTTGCGAGTGGTGGTGCCTTGGTTAACGAGGTAGAGGCCGCGCAGTGTGTCTGAGGGAGCTACCTCGCGACCGCTGAGGTCGAAGATCCGCACCGGCTTGCCAGAATCGTCGATATCATCGACTGCCACCGACTTGATGCCGTTGGGGCGTTGCCAAGTGGGTTCGCTCACCTCCTCATCGACATGGTAAGTAGCCAATCCGTCGGTGCCAATTTTCTGATATACGCGTACATAATCAATCAAGTAATAGCTTGGGAATGTGGTATTGGCTAAACTGCCGCCATTGTTGCCGCCGAGTGCGAGGTTGAGCCAGCACATCTGACGCACATCGCGGAATGGATTCAAATTGTCGATATTATACCAGTCGGTGCCGGGGTTGACGTTGACCGTGGTGTTGAGGTCGATATCATTGATGAGGATATCATCTACCCACAGCTCCATGTGGTCATAATCCCATACCATCTTCCAAGTGTGGAAATCTTGGTCCCAGTCGGCGGGGAGATTGCTCATCGAGTAGGTCTTGCTGTTCCAGCTGCCTCCCCAACGCACACCGTTGCCCCAGCACACATTGGCATGGAGCTTGTTGCCGTAATATTCCATAATGTCGATTTCGCCACCCTGAGGCCATTCATATTGTTCGCCGGTACTCCAGATAGCGGGCCAGAGTCCGGTCTCGGCAGTAATCTTGGCGCGCACCTCATAAATGCCGAATAGCCAGCTGTAGCCGCCATTCCAACTGCCCTTGGTTTGCAGCGAAGCCGAAGTGTAAGGGAAGGTCTCAGTTTTGCCCGAGTGAGGATAGTAATCAGGATTGGGAAGGTCGTCCTTGCGAGCCTCGATTACCAATACGCCATCCTGGATATAAGCGTTTTTCAATCCCCACAATTGACCATTTGTTGAGTTGGGGTTGAGATAGTATTGATCCTCATTGTTGCGCAGGCGGTAACCGTCTTCAAGATTCCAAATGTCATAGTCGGGGTCGCCATCGGTGCTGAACTCCTCGGCGAATACCAATTTATAGCCCTGATGAGCATCTTTGCGTACATCATCATCGGGCAGCTCATATTCGCTGTAGTAGTCGGTGACGGCTACAGTAACATGACAAACTGCCTCCTTGTCACCAGCGGTAACAGTGATGTCAGCAGCGCCGCCAAGCAGGCCGCGCACCAGACCCTTGGTGCTGACAGATGCCACTGTTGGGTCAGACGATGCCCATTTCAGGCGCACATTCTCGCTGTCGGCGACCACCTCAGCGGTAAGCTGCACGGTATCATAGATGCCAATAGTGGCCTCAGCCGGGTTGATAGTTACTGACTCGACATTAACCTCCTCGTTGCTGAGGGGGATAAGTTGCCATATCGAGAGGGCGCCATCAGACTTGTCGGTATATACTGCGGTGTTGCCGCTGTCTTGGCCGAGCATACCGCTGCCTCGATTCATGCCCTTGCATTTGATATTGACATAATCCGAGTCGTAGCTTGATGTTATGAAGGTATATTTTGCCAAGTCAGATTCAGGTGATGAGGATATCACCGGAGTCCAGCCATTGGAATTGTCGCCAGCCAGCACCCCATCGATGCCTTCAAAAATAATATTGTAATAATCACCATCGACATCGGCTATCTCAAACCTGATGTCTTGGTATTCACAGTCCCCCACCGGGAGGGCTCTAAGAGTGCCATTGTCCCAAGAGAGCACATCGCCCTGGGGATTGGCAATCTGATAATAATTTCCCTCAAAAGGCTGGGTGATGGGCTCAGCGCTTGCCGCCAAAGCTCCAACCGCTGCTAAAACAAATAGATTAACACGTTTCATAACAAGATTATTAATAAGGTAAGAAGAAACCACAGATTCACACAGATTTCCACTGATTATTTGTATTACGAATCAGATAGATACTATATTGTAGACATGATTATGGAATCTGTGAGAATCTGTGGAAATCTATGGTTTCTTCTTCAAAAAGGTTTTAGAAGATTACTTTCTTTGAGGTGTTACCCTGCTTGCGGATGTAGACTTGGCCCTGGGTCGGGTTGGCCACGCTCATGCCCTGCAGATTGTAGTAGGTGACAGGAGCATTGTTGTCAGACACAACGCTTGAGATGCCGTTGACCACGATGCCATTGTCTTTGTTATATTGTGCCTCTTCCTTGTCATAGAGACGTGCGCGGTCGACCATCACATACATGTTGTCATGATCGTTGCCCTCGCCCCAAGGCAAGCTCAGATAGAATTCTACATACAGGTCAGCAGCGGTAGCTACAAAGTCAACACCGTATTCGCCCCAGTCGTAGTCGGAATCGCTGGTGAAGGTGTCCTTGATGAGCTTGCCGGCGGTGGGCTCTGATTTGGTGGTGTCGAGTTCGTACACTGCATAACCAAAGCCAGGAGTGCCCCATGGATCCCATGAGCCAGTGAGGCTGATGGCCATCATGGCTACGAAGTCGAAGGTGTAGGTCTTGCCGATGGTCACACCGCTGACAGCCTGGCCTACCATGGTGAAGTGGTCGGTCCAGCCATTGTCTTTGTAGCTCTGCAGGCGCAGATAGTTCAGGTCGTCCTCGGGACGCAGATAGTCGTCGCCTTCTTCCTGGCCGATGTAGCACCAGCCCATCCAGGTGCTGTTGCCGATGTTGCACCATCCGGGCAGCTCAGAGAGGGCCATCCAGGGGTCTGCTCCGTCGGCAGCGGTGTGATCATAGAAATCCCAGGTGAAGCTACCGATGATGTCTTGTACGTAGGCGGCATCCTCGAAGTCGCCGTTTACGAGCAGGTTGGGGACATATTCGTCCTCCATGGTGCGCTGAGCGCTTGCAGCCATGGCCACTGCGCCAGCGGCTGCGAGAAGTAGAAATTGTTTCATAATAAATTGGTTTTTTATAGATTGGGTAGAAATTTTTGAGGGATAACATAAGCACGTAAGCTTTACGTAAGCACCGAATAGGTGTTATCAATTTTTAATGGTGAGAAAAAATAATTTTCTTTGGTTTGTGCTTACGTAAAACTTATGTGCTTACGTTTTAGGTTACTTTTCGGCGCCGGTCTGTTGGGTGGTGCTGAAATAGGGATTTTGATAGAGAGGCGAGGTCTCTTTTGAGACGCCGTCGGTTGAGCTCTCGAGGAAATGATTCTCAGCGATAGGATTGAGATAGTGGCCCAGATGCCAGGTCATGCCGCAATCATACCATTTGCTTGTGGTGGCTACGCGCATCAGCGACCAGTATGAGGCATCGCCATTGAGACCGCCTTCGGTGTCAGAGGGAGAGGAGACATTGTTGTTGGCAGTTACTGCTTGGTCGTATTTCAGCTTATTGTTAGGGAAGGAATTGAGCATCGGGCCAAATATCTTGCAGCCATGCAGATAGTAGGGCTTCTCGATCAGTTGATCGAGGGCGCGCCAGCGCACCAGGTCGTCATAGCGCATGCCTTCGCCCATCAGCTCGCAGCGGCGCTCGCGGCGTATATTGTACAGCACCTTTGAGGTAATACGCTGTCCGGCTGAGTACAGGCCGAAGTCGTGGCTGTAATATTCCTCTTTGTCAAGGTCGGTGGCATTGATGGTGACGTTGGGGTCAGAGGGCAGGCCGGCGCGTTCGCGCAATTGTCCCCAGTAGGTCCAAGCGTCGGCGTCAAGTCCGTCACCATATTTTTCCCAAGCGGCCTCAATGTAGATAAGGTAAGCCTCGGCCGAGCGGAAAATGGGAGCTGCGGTCTCGTCCCAGCCGCCCTTGGTGTAGGTCTGCTCCTTGGTCCAGCCTTTGCCCTTGGTGTAGCCAGTGTTGGTGGTGATAGTGCCAGTGTAGATAATAGGCACGAGATAGTCGGGGTTCGACTTATCCTTGTTGATGCCGATGCGCTGAGCGTCATCACCCTCATAGAGGTATTCTCCCGGAGCCTTCATGAAGAGCTGCCAACGGTAGTCGCGTCCAGTCTTGGTATCGGCCACATAGTCGTCGCCGGCATAGCCCGAGTTGGGATCGTAGATAGGCAGACCATTTTCCATCAAGAAGGCGTTGCAGAACTCCTGGGTCCAGCCACGTCCGCCGCGTATGTATTGGTTGAGGCATGAGCCCCCAGCCACATCCTTGTCATAGCTGCGATACATCAGCACCTCGTCATATCCCGACACATCCTTTGAGGCAAACATGTCATAGTAGGGATTTGCGGGCATCGATGAGTAGGTTGAGCCAAGCACTTTCTTGTTGTTGCTGACCAAGGTGGGGTGGTTTTGAATTACCTGCTTGGCGGCTGACATAGCCTCGCCCAGGAAGTGGCTCACCTCGGCAGCATTGTCATAGCTGTAATTGGCGTTGTATTCCTTCTGAGCACCAGGCCAACCGGCAGCCTTGTCAGGCACAAAGGGAGTGCCAGCAAAGTATTTCTCAAAGGTTGCCTCATACAGGGCCACACGAGCCTTGAGGGTATAGGCCACATCGCGAGTGATACGATTGCGTGACAGGCTATTGCTAAGCAGGGTAGTGGCGGTGTCGAGGTTGGCGATGATAAAACGAGCCACTTCGTTGCGCGGTTGGCGCTTGCTGATGGCAATCAGCTTCTCACGGTCGAGATCCTGACATTCGGTGACGATTGGGAAATCGCCGAGGGCGCAAAGGCGCTTGAAATAATCGATGGCGCGGAGCACATATCCCTCGCCGATATAGTGATTGATCAGTTCTTCATCGCCAGTGATGGTGCCAGCTTCAAGATTGGCTTTGGCTTGCTGTAAGAAATAGTTGATTTCGTTGATGGTATAGAAATCATAGTAGCCGCCGGTGGCTCCGACTTGCACGCCCTTGTCGGAATAGAAGCGGTCGTTGGTGGCAAACTCATTGTCGGTGCCCATGTCATCGTCGAAATATGTCTCATACGATGAGCCTCCGATGCCGTGATGCGGGAAAGCGTTGTTGCCGCGCTTGCCGCTTACATCGCTGCTGGTATAGTAGTTGATGGTATAGGCTGCCAGCTGCTCAGGGGTCTTGAAATACACCTCGGGGGTAACATCCGACGGAGGCGTCACATCAAGATAATCGTTGCATCCGGTCATCAGTGCGCCAGCCGCAAGCAGCGCACCCATGCCTAATAGCTTATATTGAATTTTCATTGTTGTTCTTTTTGTTAGTTTAGAAATCTACAGAGAGACCAAATGAGATAGTCTTTGACAGAGGATAAGACGAGCCAGATTTCAAGGCCGAGGTCTCGAGCGATTCAGGGTCGATAACCTTTGACATATTGGTCCAGGTGTGCAGGTTCTCAGCAGCGAAATACACTCTCAGCTTGCTGATTGATAGCTTTTGCATCCATTTCTGCGGGAAGGTATAGCCCACTTGCAGATTCTTGAGGCGCACATAGCTGGCATCCTGCATGTATTTGGTCTGGATTTCGCGATTCTTGTTGGTGTAGTAGAGTGGGCGAGCATAGTAGGCATCGTAGTTGGCTCCGAGCAAGCTGCTGTCGTCGCGCCAGTAGTCGAGGTGCTCTTGCAGGAACAGAGACTCATAGCGGCCGCCAGAGGTAGCTCCCCAGAACACTGCGCTCTTGCCCCATGTACCCTGTCCTCCATTGGGATCAAAGTAGTAGTCACGCTTGAGCACACCCTGGAAGAAGATGTTGAAGTCGATACCTTTCCACTCGGCAAATAGGTTGAGGCCAAAGCGGTAGCGAGGCGAGGTGTTGCCAAGCAACTTGAGGTCGCCCAGGTCGTTGAGGGTGGTGCCTTTGGTGATTTTGCCGTCGCCATTGACATCGGCGTACATCATATCGCCAGCCATCCATACGCCTGAATCGAGATATGATTGGTCAACAGTGGCCAAATGGGCATCCATTTCAGCCTGTGTTTGGGCGATGCCCACGGTTGTGAGGCCGTAGATGTTGCCAACCAATTCGCCAGCGATGTATTTGCTCAGGTATTGCTCAGCATTGGGGTATTCAAGGATACGAGTCTGGTCATCGCTCAGGTTGAGGCGAACCTGATAGTTGAAGTCTGCTATACGGTCTTGCCAAGTGAGTTGGAGTTCCCAACCATAAGTGCGCATTGCCAAGAGATTCTCCTTGGGCACGTCGCAACCAAGAATCTTTGGGTACTCAACTCCAGCGCCCACCATGTCGAGGTTTTTGCGCCAGAAATAGTCAAACGATCCGAGGAATCGATAGTTGAAAGCGGCCCAGTCCAAACCGAGGTTAGTGGTGCGGATTTTCTCCCAAGTGAGTGACTGAGTAATCAGAGCCGGGAAAGAGGCGGTGTTTTGCTTCAGGCCATCGACCAGCCAGCTGCCGCCCTGATTCGATACGCTCATGATACGGTAGGTAGGATACCAGTTGGTAGTGTTTTGGTTTGCCAATTGGCCATACGACGCACGGAATTTGAAGCTGGGGATGTATTTTTGCAACCCTTCCCAGAAAGATTCGCGAGCGATATTCCAACCCAAAGAGGCTGACGGTGACCATACCCAGCGACTGCTAGAACGGAAACGCGAACTGCCGTCATAACGGAGATTCAACTCAATCAGGTATTTTGAATCATAGTCATAATTGATACGGCCGAAGAAACCGGCAGTGCGCCATTTCTGGTATTGGCCTCCGAGAGAGTAGGAATCAGACGATGTGGTGAGGTTGAGCACCGGCAGATCCTCGGTGAGCATATCCTCGCGCGAGGCATTGAGGTCGCGATATTTGAAATCCTCAAACTGGCTACCTACCATCAGTTTCAGATTGTTCTTTTCGGCAAACTGAGCCATGTATTCCGTATAGAAGTTGTAATTGAGGAATGTCGAGCGATATGAGTATTCATATACGCTGTCATGGCTCGATGAGTCGAACGCGATGTGCATGGTCTCTGATGAGAGGCCCTCAAGGGCGTCGCAGTCGTGTGCATAGACGATGTTGGTGGACTGATGCGTCCAGTTGTTGTTGATACGGGCATTTAGTTCAGCTATGATATTCCAATTCTTGACTGGCGTAATCACGAATTTGAGCTGGTTGGTGAACACATCATTCTGCTCATTGCGCTTGCCGCCATTCTCAAGATGTTCGATATAGTTGTAGTCGGCAGCGATATAGCCGTTGGGGTCATATTTGGGATTGGTTGGCACAAGGCGGCGCAACACTTTCTCATAGAATCCGCCAGTCATGATTGTCGGGCGTTGATAATCTGTGCGGATCCAGCGGCCTGTGTACTGAACATTGAGCCATGGGAACATCTGGGCGTTGATTTTACCCATTATTGAATAACGCTGGTAGTTGTCGTTGCCATATTTCATAAATCCGCCTTGCTCCAGATAGTTGCCGCTTATATAATAGGTAGTCTTGTCTGTGCCGCCGGTGAGAGTCACATTATGCTCTTGCGAGAAAGCAGTATCCTTGTACAGCTCATCAATCCAGTCGACATTGGCAAATGTGCCAGCGCACTCGCCGGTACCCCAGCGATAGTGGGTGCCATCCCATTTGTTTTCATAGATATAGTTGTCGCTTTGGCCGGTATAGTAAGCGTAGGCTTGCTCCACGAAATCCTCGGGGAAGCAGGTCGAGCCGGGGCTGGTATTGGCTGATACATCGTTGAGATAGTTGATGTATTGCCAGGAGTCCATCATCTTGAGGGTAGTCAGAGGCTTGTTGAAGCGGAACGAGTTGTCATAACGGATATGCGACTTGCCGGCTGTGCCTGACTTGGTGGTAATCATGATTACGCCGAAAGGAGCGCGCGAACCATAGATTGAAGATGCTGCCGCATCTTTGAGCACTGATATTGACTCGATATCGTTGGGGTTGATTGTAGAGAGGTCGCCCTCCATGCCGTCGATGAGGATCAGAGGCTCGCCGCTCGAGCCGTCACCGATGGTGGCCATACCGCGCACATTTACTTGCTTGCTGGCATTAAGCTCGCCGCCGCTGGTAGAGTTGCTGATGTTGAGGCCCGGAATTACGCCTTGCAGAGCGGCAGCAGCCGACTGCACGGGGCGTCCCTCGAGGTCCTTGCTCGAGGCCACGCCTACCGAACCGGTAAGATTAATCTTTTTCTGAGTACCGAAACCCACGACCACAACCTCGTCGAGTACGTTTGAGTTGTTCTTGAGTTCGATTTTGAGTTCTTCGCCAGGAGTGGCTTTTACGGTCATTGGGTCATAGCCCACGTAGGAAACCACCAGATTGCAAGGCCCGGAGACCTTCAGGAAGAATTCGCCATCGATGTTGGTGACCACGCCGGTTTTCTGTCCCTCGGGCACAACCGAGGCGCCAATCAGGGGTTCGCCCTCTTCGTCGAGCACTACGCCGCTGACGGTAGCGCCGGCTTGCGCTCGCGCTTGTGGGCCCCATGTCGCCGTGCTGACCAACATTCCTATAATAAGGAGTGCGCTCATCAGCCACTGGCGCATGCCATGCTTGCATTGTGAATGTAGATGCTGATTCATGTTAAGTAAGGTATAAGATATAAGTGAAAAGTTGTAATGCAATGTTGATACTGGGATTGTGGATAAATGATTAGGTATAAGGTAAGACCTTACGGTTTACATCGACAAAGGTACAGCCGTTTCAAAATTTTAATAGTTGTGTTTTTCTGATACTTTCGGTGATTTTTCTGAATTTCAGCCCCTGTCAGAAAATTACGCCCTATTTTACGAAAAATCGGCGTAATTTCTGTGAGCTTTTCATTTACTTTGCACTACCAAAATTTTATTCCATCTCAGCAATGCGCCTCAGATCTGATATCTACAGCATATTCTTGCTTTTTGCCATCCTCAGCTTGGGAATGGTGCAAAGGGCTTATTCCACGGCTCCTCCACAGACCCAAGCTCTGCATTTTCGCCATATAGATACCAAAGGCGGGCTGCCTGACAACTCAATCAACGCGATAGCCCAAGACGAAAAAGGATTTATATGGCTTGGCACTTGGTGCGGCCTATCGCATTTCGACGGCACAACCCATCGTATCTTCAAGCATTCCGAGACTGACTCCGCTACCCTTATTAATGATATGGTGCGTAGCCTATGCTCTGCGCCCGATGGCATGTGGATTGGCACCGACAATGGACTTGACTTCTATTCCTTTGCCGACTGTTCATTCCATCACTGTACGGCTCTTGGTCAAGAATCCGATAAAGAGGCCTCGCGCATCACCACCCGCATAAATCAGATATCGATTGTCGGCGGTCGGGTGTATGTACTCACTATCCATGGACGCCTGTTTGTGCAATCTGAGGGATGCGTGTTTTCTCCCATTCTAATCGAGGACACCAGCTGTTGGGCCATGACGCAATATATCCACGACAATCTCATATTGGTCACCAATCACGGACTGCTCGTGCTGAATACCTCGACCAACGAGCCGGTGGCTCGCTATGATGCCCATATCAATCATACCCGGCAGAATTGCAATGTGCATTACAGTGGCAACACCGGGTGCATCTATGTGGGCAATGGCATAGGCTATCCCAGTTACGCCTTCACCATCGATGGCGACAATCAGATCACTCCCTCTGCATCTTTTGTTCCAGTCGACCTGATGCAAGCAATCGATGCCCGAGGTTGCACGTATTTCGCTACCGATGGCGATGCACTGTGGCGCATTGATCCAACAGGCGAGGTGGCGCACATTGCTGATGACAATTCCAATCTGCAAGCTCCGGCTCTGTACTCGCTGCATACCGATGCGGACCAGAATCTGTGGGTTGGCAGCTATCGGCGCGGCGTGTGGATTTATGCCGACGCCTACAATGTGTTTCATCTGGCCAATAAGCAAAATGGGTTGCTTACCCACGACATCGTGTCCAGCATACTGCCCTACCCTGATGGGGTATATGTGGGCCTGGATGGAGGTGGTCTGAATATTACCTCGGCCTTTGGGGTCAAGCGCAAGGAATACACCTCAGAGAATAGTCGTCTCGCTGGCAACAATGTGGTGACTATGCTGCGCGATGGCCGCAAGCTATGGATGGGCATCTACACTCGCGGCTTGGCGTCTCTCGACCTCGAGACTGGTGCTGTTGAGACTTTTACAGTGCCTAACACACAGTATGACAGCAACAATGTGTGGATGATTTGCGACGACCCGCGCGATGACCAGCTATGGATATGCTCGCGCACCCTATACACATTTGACAAAAAGACTCACCAATTTCAAGAGGTCGAGGGGATGCAAGACAAAATCTGCATGGGGTGCCAGCCTCAGGGCCATTACCTGTGGGTTGCCACCCCCACTAACGGCATATATAAAATCGACCGTAACCTGCGCAAGATAGTGGCTCATTACAATAATGAGAGTCAGGAGCTGCGTCTGCCATCCAACCAAATAAATGTAATGCTGGTAGATCACCAAGGCAAGGTGTGGGCTGGCATAAACTGTTTCGGTCTATGCTGCATCGACGAGGATGCGCAGACATGCAAGCTATTGAACTCTGAGCAAGGGCTGACCGAGAAACGCCTCACCTCGCTTACTGAGGACCAAAACCATGTGATCTGGATTGGCACAGAGCGGGGCCTGTTTCGCCTAAATCCCAATGAGGAGTATGTGCTCAGGATAGACCACCCGGTGATTCCCGACAATTTTGTTTACAACGCCACAGCACTGCGCGGCGATACTATGTACCTCGGCGCTACTGAGGGCTTGGTGTATTTCAACACTCGCGAGGTAATGCTCAAGAATCTCCCCGACGGCCCTACAATGCTGGGCTTGAAAGTGATGTCAGACCGTCCGCGCTTGATTGAGCGCTATGATGTGCGTCCCGAGGCGATAGTGCTCAGGGCTAACGAGAATTTCTTTACGGCTTTCTTCGCTGTGCCGCAGCTGCTGCAAGGCGACCGGGTGAGATACAGTTATCGTCTTGACGGGTTTGACAGCGATTGGCACGAAGCCGGCCACTCGCCCGAGGCCACCTATAGTAACCTGCCGGCAGGCAAATACTCATTGCTGGTGCGTTGCGCCCAACCCTCGGGAGAGTGGAGCCAAGCCTCGATGATGCCCATCACGATTCTGCCCCATTGGTACAATACCTGGTATATGCGGCTGATATGGGTGTTGCTGGGATTCGGGTTTATATTCATAGTATTTTATATCTACAACCGCACAATGCACATACGCCAACGCATGCGCATTGCCGAAATCGAACGCGAGGCTCAGAAAGAAATCAACGATGCCAAACTTGACTTCTACGCCCAGGTCACCCACGAGCTGCGCACCAAGGCATTCCTAATCTCGGCCCAGATTGAGCATCTGCTCGAGAGTCCGGATAATGTGATTCAGACACGGCGACCCTATCTGACTGGCATGCTCCAAAACTCGATGAAGCTCAACAAGATGATCAATCGCATCATCGACTTGCGCAAGATGGATTCGGGTAAACTCAAGCTCGTGTGCGCCAAGATGGATGTGGTCGATTTCATCTCTCAGCTCAATCCCGACTATGAGATGCTGTGCGAGCAAAAAGACATCGAGTACACCTTTGTGCATGACCCGAGGCCAATATTGATGGATATCGACCCCGACAAGTTCGAGATGATCATAAGCAATCTGGTGTCCAATGCGTTTAAGTACACCCTGGAGCAGGGAGCCATCACCCTTACCGTGCGCGACTTGGGCGATAGGGTATCGATTGCGGTTAAGGACAATGGCATCGGCATCGTCAAGGAGCAGCAGCAAGCTATCTTTGAGAAATATGTGCGCACCGAGCGCGGCCAACGGCACACCAGCGGCGACGGCCTCGGCCTTGCCGTGGTCAAGGAGTTGGTGAATCTGTTTGGCGGCGAAATCACACTCGCCAGCCAGCCAAATGTGGGCTCAGAATTTACCATTATCCTACCCAAGCGTCAAAACGAAGAAGAGGAGGGCGAGGAAGAGGCAAAGCCAGTCACCACTATCGATAGCAAAGAAGAAGAGGAGCTTGAAGATTTCGCCTTTAATCCCACAGCGCCATATACGGCTCTGATTGTAGACGATGACAAGAGCGTGGCCAATGTCTTGGCCCATGCACTCAACGATGATTTCAAAGTCTACTGGGCTCGCAATGGAGCCGAGGGCCTCGAACTGGCTGCCAAGCTTAAGCCCGACTGCATAGTCACCGACATAATGATGCCTAAGATGGACGGCATAGAGATGCTCGAGCATCTCAAAAACGACAAGGCTACCGCCAATATCCGTACCGTGGTGTTTACTGCCAAGGATTCAGACGAGGCTATGAACAAAGGCTATGACTTGGGCGTCGATGCTTGGTTCACCAAGCCGATGTCGCTCGCCTTGCTCAAAAAGCACTTGCTCACTATGTTGTCATCGACCGAGACCACACCCCCGATGGTGAAAATCAGCAGCACCGACGATGGCGAACCCCAAGCCACCTATACTCGCCAAGAACAGGAATTTTTGATGCAATGCCGCCAAGCCATCGATGAGGCGGTGAAAGACCCGAATTTCAGCCTTGAGATGGTGGCCGACAAGCTCAATATGAGCCACTCGACCCTGTACAAGCGCATAAAAAAACTCACTGGCATGACTCTGCTCGAGTTTGTCAATGAGTATAGGGTATGGAAAGCGATAGATATCATCAAGCGCGGCGAGGAGAATGTGACCCAAGTGGCAATAATCTGCGGTTTCCGGGATGCCAAATCGTTTCGCGAGCTATTCAAGCGCCGCATGGGCCTCTCGCCCCGGGCGTATATACAATCACTGCATAATGAATAGTTAATAGTGAATAGTGAATAACGGGCCATCCGGAGAGCTCGGCCACACAGTGGCCGAGAACAGTAGCCGCCATCCGGATGGCCCGTTATTCACTATTCACTATTAACTATTCACTATGCATTATTCACTATTCACTTTTTTTGGAATTCGGTGGGGCTCATGCCGGTGATGTGCTTGAAGTATTTGCCAAATGAGGATTGGGTAGAGAAATTGAGCTCGTAGGCGATTTGCTGGATATTCTTGTTTGAATAGCGCAGCATATTCTTGGCCTCCTGGATTACGATGTCGCCAATCAGGTCTGAGGCCGACTTGCCCGTGGCCTCCTTGATGAGATGCGACAGGTATTTGGGCGAGATAAACAGTTTGTCGGCGTAGAATGATATCGAGCGATGGCGGCGGTGATGCTGCTGCAGCAGTTGCATGAACTCTTGCACATACACGCTTTGCCTCGATTGGGGCGATGAGGCGGCAATCGACGAGCGCTCCTGAGCGCGATTGCGCTGGTCATGAAACTCGAGCATCTGGTAGAATAGCGCCTGCGCGATGCAACGAGCCGAGTTTTTGGAGATGGGCGAATCAGGGTCGCTCTTGGCGATCAGGCGGAATAGCCCCATCACATAATTCAGCTTCTCGAGGTCAAGGTCGGATAGGTCGGCCATCACCGGTTCGGGCTTGCTCTCGACCAGTGAGTGCAAATCAATGGCGCTCATGTCAAAATTGAGGTCATGGAGAAATTGGGTTGAGAGAAACAGCACCTCAGCCTCAATCTTGGCATGGCCGTCGCTATTGAATCGCACCACATTCCTGCCCCCAAACAGCAGCACCGACTTAGGCTTGAGTTCGATAGGCTTGGAATCGACCTCGCCAACCAGTTCTCCCTTGTGCAACAGGCACACAGCGAGCGCATTGATGCGAGCCGGGAATCCAAACACGGTGGGTTCATTGACCGGTGGCTCGAATCGGCAATAGATGTACTCATTGCCAAATTGTATGTATTCGGTTGATAGGCGTTTTATGCCCGACAATTGTTCAAGAGTGATAGTTTGCTCCATTATGATTGGTCAAGTGATGACAGAATTTGACGAAGTTCGGCCTCGGTAGCGGTGAGGCGATTGCGGCACAAGGCGAGCAGCTCGGTAGCGCGGCGCGTCATAGCAGCCAATTGGTCGATGTCGCATTGGTCGCCTTGCATGGCTTTGAGTATTTGCTCAAGTTCGGCCAGGGCCTTTTCGTATTTTATCTCTTTGGGTTTACTCTCTTTCTCTTCCATTGCTGATGCTTTTTACTTGTGATAAGATTGTGCCTTGGGCAAAGACTGTCTCAACGATTTCGCCCTCGCGCAGGTCGGCCAGTCGTGCTGAGTGCCCGGCAATGCGGGTTATTGTATATCCTCGGCGCAGAGTGGCCTCGGGTGATAGGGCTTTGAGCAGCGTCTCCGACGAGTCGAGCTTCTGTCGCGCTCGGTCGATGGCATAAGCGGTGGCTTGCCGCAGCGTTGAGGCGTAGCTGTCTAATCTCGCCAACTGTGGCAGGATGCGGCGGTCTGCGATCGAACCTACGCCCATCTGAGCGGCCTCGAGGCGCTTTTGCGCTCGCATCAAGGCGTTGGTTGCCGCGGCCGGGAGTGCGCCCTCGATAAATGCGAGTTGGCGATGGCAACCGCTAAGCTGGTCGGTCACGGCTTGCAGCATGGCCGAGGCAATGGCTTGCAAGTTGCCCAGGGCTTGTTCGCCTCTCTGTATCAGCCACTCGGCAGCAGCCGTTGGCGTCTTCACTCTCATATTGGCCACATAGTCGAGCAGGGTGATGTCGCGTTCGTGGCCTATGCCTATGATCACTGGCAGTGGGAATTGGGCTATGTTGGCCGCCAGGTCGTAGTGGTCAAACGATGCCAAATCGCTCGTGGCCCCGCCCCCTCGGATGATTACCACGCAGTCCCATTGATCTTGCTCGGTGGCTATTTCCTCAAGAGCCGCAATAATCGATGGACCCGTGCGCTCGCCTTGCAGTACTGCCGTGAATAGGCGAGTGGTAAATCTCAGGCGCGAGGCATTGCTATACAGTTGGTGCATGAAGTCGCCGTAACCGGCGGCTCCCTGAGCCGAGATGATGGCTATCCTCTGCGGCACTGCTGGCCAGACCAGGGTACGGTTCATGTCGATGATGCCCTCATGGCGCAGCTGCTCAATCATCTTGGCTCGGCGCTGCATGGCATCGCCAAGGGTGAACGCCGGGTTGATGGCCACGATATTGAGGGCCATGCCGTAGACGGCATGGTAATTGACGGCTACGCACACCATCACCTTGAGGTCGCTGCGGAATTGCTGGCTCGTCTCGGCGTAGAATTTCGCAGCCAACATCCTGAATGTGGTGGCCCAGATCGTGGCGCGGGCGCGGGCCAATTGTCGACCCTGCTCGTCCTTCTCGACCAATTCAAGGTAGCAGTGACCGCCGCTGACGCGCACATCCATAGTCTCGGCGGTGATCCATACGTTTTGCAGATACGCGTCAGCTGCCACGAGCGTAGTGATGCGTCGTGACAGCTGGCTTAGGGTGTAGGCTTGGGTCTGGCTCATTTCTTCATGGCTCTGAAGAGTTTGCCATTCCATTGATACGATATCTCAGGATACAGGAGCGCCAGAGGCTCGTCGCCCTCGCCGAGAGCGAAATATTGGTCCATGTGATGGGCAGCGGTCAGCACCCCGGTAGCGGGGTCGTAGCTGTACGATGCCATGATGAACGGCATAGCGTCGGTCACTGTCGATGGCGATTTTTTGCCATCGGCGTTGAGCCAGTCGGCCAGTTTAGGCTCGATGGCAAGGGCCGATTGCGGTTGCCAGCGCGAGTCATAAATAGTGAGGCGGCTATCTGGGATAGGGGTAGGAATGGTCTCGATGATGCCAATCAGGGGAGAAGCCGATGTGGGGTTTAGCACAAAAATCTGGTAGGAGATATTGTCAGTGGCGAGTAGCGACAGCGACTGAGGGGTCTCAGCGGTGACGCGGCACGAACCGCCGTAATCGTTGGTCGATTCCTTGTCGCTGCCAGCCCGGAAATAGTCGAGCATGTCGAGGCGCGTATTTTTCGAGGCGAAAGGCAGCACATCGGTTGGGGCCTCGACAAAGCATTTGGCTGCTGTGAGGGTGACCGAATCGGTGGGCTGCTGAGCCCGGCATGAGAGCAGAGCGCAGATTACGCACGCCAGCAGTATGTATGGTCTTGTGATCATTGCAATTCGATTTATAATTCGATTAATGCGGTGTGCAAAATTAGTGATTTATTTCCAAATATCCAACTTTTTGCCAAAAAGTCGGATATTTGGAGGGGGTAGGGTGTCAACGGCGGAACTTGCGCGGCGACTTGCGAGCCTCGCGAGTTCGGCGAGCGGGCGAGCCATCGCCCTTATAGTCCTTGTCGGGGTCGGCGATTTCGCTGAACAGGTGCTTGTCAAAGAAGTTACTGCCCTTCAGGGCTTGCACTACGCGGCGAGCATCGGCATCAGGCACGTCAAACAGGGTGTAACCTGGGAGCAAGTCGATACGGCCAACGTCGACGCGCTTGCCCGGCACGTTCTTGTTGAGCAGTTCGATCAGGTTGCCGGCAAAGAAACCATCGTTCTTGCCTACATTGACATAGATGCGCGACATGCCCGGCTCGGCGGTGCGGCGATCCTTGTCAGTGTCTTCAAAGCGTTTGCCTTTCTTGCCGCCTTTGTCTCCCTTGTCTTTCGACTTGGATGGCTTTTCGTCGATAAAGTCGATCTTGGGAGCGTCGGCGTAGTAGGCCAGCAGACGGTTGAACTCGAGCGAAAGCACGCGCTTGAGCAGGTCGTCGGCCGACAGCCAAGACAGCTTGCGGCTCACGCCATGGAAGTACTTATCGATTTCATCGTCATGCACCTCGACCTTCTCCAAGCGGTCGGCCAGGCTGTACAGCTGCTTCTCGATGATATGTTCGGGCGTAGGCACATCCTTGCGCTCAAACTTCTTGCCGATGATGCGCTCGATCTCGCGCAGGCGCCCCTGCTCACGGCTGTGTATGATGGCGATTGAGACGCCGGTCTTGCCAGCACGGCCGGTACGGCCCGAACGGTGGGTGTAGATTGAGGTATCCTCGGGCAGACCGAAGTTGATCACATGGGTCAGGTCATCGACATCGAGGCCACGGGCAGCCACATCGGTAGCAACGAGGATGGGGAGCACGCGGTCGCGGAATTTCTTCATCACCAGGTCGCGCTGGGCTTGCGACAGGTCGCCGTGCAGGGCCTCGGCGTTGTAGCCGTCGGCAATCAGATGGTCGGCAATCTCCTGGGTGTCGCGGCGGGTGCGGCAGAATATGATGGCGTAGATATTGGGCGTATTGTCCACGATACGCTTCAGGGCCAGGTATTTGTCCTTGGCGTGGACCATATAGTAGATGTGCTTTACATTGTCAGAGCCCTGGTTGCGGTGGCCCACCACGTATTCCTCGGGATTGTGCATGTAGTTTTTGGCAATCTTAGCCACCTCGGCTGGCATGGTGGCCGAGAACATCAGGGTCTTGCGGTCCTCTGGCACATGGCGCAGGATTTCGTTGATTGAATCGACAAATCCCATGTTGAGCATCTCGTCGGCCTCGTCGAGCACCACGGTGTGTACATCGTTGAGTTTCACCACTCCACGGTTGATTAGGTCGATCAGTCGGCCGGGGGTGGCTACGATGATCTGTACGCCCTTTTTGAGCTGGCGTATCTGGCTCTCGATCGAGCTGCCGCCGTACACTGGGAGCACCTCCAGGTCGGGCACATACTTAGAGAAGTCGGCCAAGTCGCCGGCTATTTGCAAGCAGAGCTCGCGGGTAGGCGCCAGGATCAGGGCTTGAGGCACGCGGCGCGAGGTGTCGATGCGTTGGATTACGGGCAGGCCGAATGCGGCGGTCTTGCCGGTACCGGTCTGAGCCAGTCCCACTACATCGTTGTCGCCAGTGAGCAGGGCCGGAATTACTTTTTCTTGCACGGGCATGGGATTTTCAAACCCCATCTCTTCTATAGCTTTGCGCAAATTCTCATTTACGCCCAATTCTTCAAATGATGCCATGATATCGTAATTTAATTGTATATTTTCGATTCTAGTAGAAGAAAATAAATTATAATATGAATTTTAACCACATATTTATACAGATTCTCACAGATTCAGCCATGGGAATCAAGCGGTTGCTATCTCAGGAATCTGTGTTAATCTGTGTAAATCTGTGGTTCCTATTCATATTATTTATTTTTAAATTGAAATGTTCTTTATAAGTTATAAACGTATAGAAGGGTTATAAGTTTGGGAAAATAATGAGCAGATAGTGGAGATATAGTGGTGTAGATTTTGTGGATTGAGAAAAAATTGGTAATTTTGCAGAGTAATGGCTCGCACAGAGAGCCATCGATGTCAAACTAACAATTCAAGATTTTGGATTTCGACCCTTTACCGGCCCAACCTCTCAGTATGGTTTTGGCCTCACTTATGACCCCTGAGTTCGGAGCCGCCCAAATCACCGCATTGGCGATTGCTCTCGTTGCTCTCCTCATCTCCGGCTTTGTCTCGGGCAGCGAGATAGCCTTTTTTTCACTCTCCGACAACGACCTCGGCGAAGAGGGCCAAGGCGACGCTAAGATTGCGTCAATACGCAGCCTGCTCTCTACACCCGAGCGCCTGCTCGCCACAATTCTGATTGTCAACAATCTGGTGAATGTGACGATCGTCGTGCTCACAAACTTCGCCCTCGGCCCGGTGTTTGAAAACATGCACCCGGCATTGAGTTTTATCCTGCAGTCGGTAATTCTTACATTCCTGATTTTGCTATTCGGCGAAATCATCCCCAAGCTGTATTCCACCAATTATCCCCTGAAATGGGCTCGGTTCGCTGTCGACGGGCTCTGGTTTTTCTATGCCCTCTTTGCTCCGGTGTCGAGCATGCTGGTCAAGTCGACCTCGATTGTGGGCAAGGTGGTGACCAAGAAAGCGAGCGTCACCGCCGATGAGCTGTCTGATGCTCTTGACATCACCAATGTCGAGGCTAAGGATGACAAGCAAATGCTTGAGGAAATCCTTAAATTCGGTGATACCACAGCCTCGGAAATCATGACCCCGCGCGTGTCGATTGTCGGCATTGACATCGACAGCACATTCGACGAAGTGATGGAGATAGTGCTCGATAAGGGGTACTCGCGCATGCCCGTCTACGAAGAGACGATGGACAACATCAAGGGCGTGCTCTACTCCCGCGACTTGCTCCCCTACATCCGCAGCCGCTCGGCCGGGTTTGACTGGCGCACCCTGCTGCGCGAGGCTTACTATGTGCCGGAATCGCGCCAGATTGATGACCTGCTCGAGGATTTCCGCACCCTCAAGCGCCACCTCGCCATCGTAGTCGATGAGTTTGGAGGCACCCAGGGCATTGTCACCCTCGAGGATGTGCTTGAGGAGATTGTGGGCGATATCAACGACGAGTATGACGAGGACAAGAAATACTATACTCGCCTCGCCCCCGATACCTACAATTTTGAGGGCTTGACCCCGCTTACCGACTTTTTCCGCATCGCCGGCCTTGACGAGGAGGACTTCACCCCCGTCACCGAGGATGCCGAGACTATCGCCGGTATGCTCCTTGCCATAAAGGGCGACTTCCCCAAGGACAAGGAGCCGCTCAGCTATGGGCGTTGTCGATTCTTGGTACTGAAGGTGGCTGACCACCGCATCACCAGCGTGAGGGTAAACATACGTCCCGCCGATGAAAATAACCAATAATGTGCAGGATGGGACAAATGAGACAGATTAAAACCATGGGCATAAGACGAATTAGACCAATGAGGCGCATCGGAGCCGCAGGACAGATGGGAATGACCATGGGCCTGATGGTATTGTGCCTGATCATATCGCTCTTGACAGTGTCGTGCCAAAAGACTGCCGACGATCGCCCTGTGCCGCGCCGCGAGGGCTATCCTCGCATCGAGCAAGAACCGATAGAGTACGTAACGGCTGAGGAATTTCCCCTATCGATGGAGATAAACAAGCGAGCCTTTGTCACCACCAAGGCGTTGGAGGATGGAGGCCTATGGGCCGATGCCTCTCTGCCGCAATACGGCGCTATGGCGTACTACACCTTTACGCCAGTCAACGGCTCGACTATCCACTCGGTGATTTCAAACCGCTTAGATCGTATGCTGCTCAATCTGGGCGAGGCAGAACCGGAAATTGACGACTTCACCTCGGCTGGGGGTGCTCGCGTCACTGTGATTACTGCCATGAGCGCAAATTCTACGCCAGTACAATTTGTGGCCGCTCTGCCGCAATGGGTGGTGTCGGGCAGTGTGTTTATGCCGGGGGTTACACAGGCCTCACCGGTCGATTCGCTGGCTCCCATCATCGACGCTCTGCGCTCAGACATAGTGCACAGCCTATCAACAATCGCTCCCAAGTGACCAAATGCAAGTAAAAATCAGAGAGATAGCCCCGGCTGACAACAATCCCTTGAACCGACGCCAGCGCGAACGCGAAGCTGTCAGGCGCATCTTGGAGGAAATTGCCGCCCCTGGAGCCACTGTTGAGCATAACGCCGATGGCGCACCCATTGTAAAGGGTATCCCTTACATCTCCATCACCCATAGCCAAAGGTTGGCAGCTGTGGCCACAAGCGATACCGGGCCTATCGGCATTGATGCCGAGGAGTGGCGCTCGGCTTTGGAGCGAGTCAAGACGCGATTTCTAAGCGCCGAAGAGCTGGAATGGTGCGATGACTTGCTGCTGGCCTGGACCATCAAGGAGGCTGTCTACAAAGCCTCGGGCATCAAGCGCCTCACCGGCCCCGAAATCCACCTATCTATAGATTATCTTACCGCTGAGGCACAAGGTGTCACATATAACATAACCAGCTATATGGAGGGCCCAACCCGCATTTCCATTGCTATACCACAGAAATTAACTAAAGAAGAAACCATAAAAAATTATAGTAAGGAACCACAGATTAACACAGATTTACACAGATTCCAAGATTGGATTTCCCTTTTATGAAAACAGATTTACACAGATTCCAAGATGGGATTTCCCCTCTATGAAATCTGTGAAAATCTGTGTTAATCTGTGGTGCCCTACTAATTGAAAATAGTAGTTATGAGAAATATCCTTCCTTGTTTAGGATTGCTGCTTGTTTTGGCGGCTTGTCATCAAGAGCAGTACCGAACAGTCTCGGGTGCCACTTGGGGCACTACCTATCATATCACATATCAAGGAGATTCTGACCTGAGCGATTCGATCATCGCGCAGATGAGGATGATTGACATGTCGCTGTCGGCTTTTGAGGATAGTTCGCTTGTCTCACGCCTCAACCGGGGCGACTCGACGGTGCGAGCCAACGACCAAGTGCGCGATGTGCTGGCCCTGTCGCAACAGGTGTGCTCAATCAGCGGCCGAGCGTTTGACCCCACTGTGGCACCATTGATTAATCTTTGGGGATTTGGGTATCGCGACAATGAGCTGGATCGACCCACGCAGGAGATGATAGATTCAGCCCTCGCCACAGTCGGCATCATGCAGTGTGCGGTGCTTGACGATGGCACGGTGGTAAAGAAGACCCCGGAGACGGAATTTAATTTCTCGGCCGTAGCCAAGGGTTACGGCGTGGACCAGGTGGCGGCTATGCTGCGCCGCAATGGCTGTGATAATTATATGGTCGAGATTGGAGGCGAGATAGCCTTGGCTGGCAAAAGTCCGCGAGGCGGACCCTGGCACATCCAGATTGACGCGCCGATCCCGGATTCTGGAGTGGGGGTTGACCACTCGCGCTTGAGCGTGATTGAGCTTACCGACCGCTGCATCGCCACCTCGGGCAATTACCGCAATTACCGCATGACGGCCGATGGCACCGTGGGCCATACCATCAGTCCGGTGACCGGTATGCCAGTGGCTACGCGCACTCTCAGCGCCACCATCATAGCGCCAACCACGGCTCTGGCTGATGCTCTCGCCACGGCGGCGATGGCCATGCCAGCCCCCGATGCCATGGAGATGCTGCAGGGCCTCTCGGCAGTCGATGCCATGCTGGTCCTATCCACCCCCGACGGTACCTACCAAATCGTGGTCACCCCCCTCTGGCCCTGAGAGTAGGGGAGTAGGAATCCTAGGCTGCCTAGGATTGCGACTCCCCCACGCGATAGCACAAAAAATGAGCGCCCTTTGGGCGCCTGGTTGATTGTGGTGGGGGGAATTGCTTATTTTGCGATCTTGGTGGTGGCGGTGGTGCCGTCGGTGTAGCGGGTGAGGCGCACATAGATGCCAGCAGCGGGATTCACCACTTGGCGACCCTGCAGGTCATAGTATGTCACGCTTTCAACCTGGCGACCATTGGCGCTGATTGAATTGAGAGCCGATGCGTCAACCTTGACATTGCACTTGGCGGCATTGATTACTGTGCCGTAGCCAGAGCCTTGGAGCACGAATGCAATAACCTTCAGCTGAGTCTTGTCGTAAGGAATAGTGGCATCCTTATCTTCCTCTCCATCGCCATCAGCGTCAACAGGCACATACGAGGCATCGAATGTGTATTCGTGCTCGGTAGCTTCACCCATAGCGATGCTGGGGATAGAGCCTTCTACTCCCTTAAGCCCTGAGCAGAGCAGAGCCACATCGTTGAATATCAGGCCGCGCACTGAGCTGGAACCATAGTCGCCACCCTTGCCAAAGTCGCACAGCGGGTAGTCGAGCTCGTCGTAGCTATAGTAACTGGGATAGTAGTTAGTCTGTCTCCAGTTGGAATCATAGAGGCCGTCGCCAGTAAGCACATACTCAATTCGATAGTTAGCTGTAGCCACATCGCCCGGCACAGCTGCCCAATTGACGGTTGACTTAACAGTGACAATGCTGTCGGCATCCATTTCTGCCTCAACCGAGATTTCCACCGGGGTGAAACCATCACAAGCTTGAGCCCAAGCCTGAGGTAGACTGAATCCATTAATCTCATCGATGGGGTAGTAAACATCTATCACATCGCCTCGGTTGATACGACCGCTGGGATATCCCTCGACGTACTGATGGCCCCCAGCAAGAGCAATTTCATCGCCATTGTGGTAAGCGATGCCTACAAAGTCAGGTTCATTCTCGTGCATATATTCCATAGCAGCATAGCCGCGTGTGCACCATCCGCACCACATGCCGGTGTATTCCTCAACGAGGCCAAGATGCTTGGGCATGAATTCTGCGATAGCAACAGTGCCAACAGTCTTTACAGGTGTGGCAAGCTCTTCGCCATTTACCTTGGTCACTACCAGCTCCAGGTCATAGCTTTCAGCCTCAGCCACGGCTGGGAAGGTGAAGGTGACAGCCTGAGCGTAACCCATGATAGCGGGCACTGGCTCAGCGAGAGTCAACTCTTCGGTGAACGAGTTGCCAGCGATTGTGGTGGTGTATTCGAGCGAAGAAACGGCTGCTGTGCCTTTGTTGATAACGTTCACATCGACTGTGCTGTTTTCGCCCTTAGCATAGTAGCCGAAAGGCACATCGCCAAGAGCGATGCTGTTTTCTGCTATTTCGCCTTCGAGCTCTACTTGTACCATCAGTGCAGCGCCCATCTCAGATGAGCGGTCTTGCCAGTTGCGATATGAGCGCGAGGTGTGAATGCAGAAAGAGCCGTCAGAAGCTCCGGCGGCAGCTACGATCGGATATTTGGTAACATCATCAAGTACGCTGATTGTGAAGCTATAGCCGACATAGAGACCTTCGGCTGGAATAGCATAAGGTTCCTCAAGTGTATATGTCACATACAGAGGGTTGCCTTCGGTGGGATATTCCATAGCCCAGCTCTCGGTGGTCACGTTGGTGTTTTTGCCATTGACGAGTTCAAGCGAGAGTTCATCGGCAATCCAGATTGAGAAATCAGAAATGTTTTCGGTGGGCACTACCGGCACTTGGATTGACTTGATTGATAGACCCTCAAGTGCGGGGTTGGTGAGGGCTATAGCCAGGTCATAGCTTTCTGTCTTGCCTGTGCCAAGGAAAGTGGGATCAGTATTGGCTGGAGCGTAGGAAAAAGTGGTCACCTGCTGGGCCATCACTGTGCTGGCCCCTGCAAGCATTAGGATTGGCAATAAAAATTTCTTCATAAACAAGATGTGTTTTTAGTGATAAACAAGTAGCCTATGCCCACGAGGGGCATAGCCTACTTGTTATATTCATGGTTTGATTTTCACCTGAGGTTGGCTCTTATTTGATAGCAACTTTCTCTACGCGGCGGGTGCCGTCGGTGTAGGTAGTAGACTTGATAAAGAGACCGGTCTTAGGATTAGTTACGCGCTGACCAGCGATGTTGAAGTACTGTACGCTCTTCACTTCGGTATTGGCCTTGGCAACATTGATGCCCAAGAACTCCTCGATGTTGACATGCACAGCATTCGAAGCGTAAGTGATGCCGTCGGTGCCGACATAGAATGACTGGCAACCAATCACGTCTACGCCAGAATCGTGGAGATAGAGGTCGAGGTCGGGTGCGGGATTGTAGATGTCCCAGTCATCAGTGAAGTCATAAGGAATGTCAATCATGTCTTCATCGAAGTAGACATAAGTATCGGTGAAGAACTCATAGAGCTCATAGTTGACATAGATGTTGTAGTACATGCGCGATGGGTTGAGCACAGCACCATTGACATTGACATTGGGAATGTACCAACCATAGTTGTCACCATAGCCGTAGCCAGAATCCTCATAGAAATACAGGAATTCGGGATCTTGAGGATTAGCGTTGACCTCCTCATCGCTCTGGTAGAAGATCATTGGGTTTACATATTTAGTGTTTGCTGAATTAATGTAAGTTGTTGATATTTAAGATATTTAACTCA
>JAJBUH010000116.1 GCA_020860445.1 Bacteroidales bacterium
GTTGTCTTACGACAACCGCTTCTTTTAAACTTAAAAATCTAATCCTATGAAAAAACTAATTCTTTTTGCCTTGCTTCTTTCTGCTGTTTGTACTATTAAAACGCAGTAGGAAGCGTATAGTTCACCTATGATATAAAATTTGCATTAATTTTAATTTCAATGTCCTTGGGCCTCAGATAGACCCTCTATTACCTCTGACTATGCCAATTCAAAAAGGTTTAATCGAGATATTAAATTTTTTTGAAATTTTTTCACTACATCGGGGGTGGTCCGCCAGGACCGCCATGGCGACCGCCGGGACCTCGGCGCATATTGCGATCCTGAGGCTCGTTGCCCTTGCCGAAAGTGTTGAACTTGTATGACACTGAGAACATGAAATAGCGTGTCAGCGAGTTGTAGAGCGCATCCTGTATGTAGCTGGCATTTACCGAGCGCTGCACATTGCTGCGCTGTTGCAGCAGGTCGTAGGCGCTGACCGACACAGTCAGCGACTTATCGCGCAGCATCTGATACGATATCGATGCATTCCACATCCACTCGTTGGTATTATACCCCTCGCCATAGCCACTGGTGGCGGTATAGTTGAGGTCGGTAGCGAGCACGAGGCCAAACGGCGTATAGTATGTGCCATTGAAGCGCCCTCCGTAGCTGTGCACCGTGCGGTTGCTGGTAGTGGCAAGCGAGTTGTGGGTGTATTGCAAGCGATACTGCGGACGCAGTTCAAGCTCAAGATTATCGGGACGGAATGCCAAACCAAAGGCCTCGAAGAATCCCAAATCGCCCTGTTTATTCTTATTGCCATTGGTGTAGCCCACCGAGTGGTTGTAGCTGCCCCCGAAATGGTTGTTGATGGTCCACGACTTATTTTTGAGCGGCAATGACACCATCGAAAAGGCATTGATGCTGTAGATACCATTGACATTCTCATAAGTTGTGTACTGGCCACCTGTGGATGTGTCAAAGGTAGTGCGCGACACGATGGAATTTTGCGTCATCGACACTCTCAGCATCGCCATGATGGCGCGCTGGCGCTCTTGGTTGAAGTCCTGGAAGCGGCCGTTGAGGTTGTGGCTGAAAGATGGCTTCAAGTCTGGGTTACCTTGCACCACATTCAACGGGTTGCTGTAGTCGGCCACCGGCTGCAACTGCGTCATCGACGGTTGCGATGAACGACCAAAGTAGTCGACATTCATCGAGCGTGTCTTGGTCATCTTCCAGCGATAGCGCATATAGGGAGCGTAGTTCCACACCCAACGCTCGGGGATATTCTTCTCTGAGTTGATCAGGTCGGTAGATTTTGACATCTGAGGCACCAACGACAGACCGACATCAAGATTATGGGCTGCCGACACATGCTTGTAGCCTACGCGTATGTCTTGATTCATGTAGTTGTTGCGGAAGCGGTTGCTCAGCGAGTCGTTCCACACCAATTCCTCTCCGATTATGGGATTGTTCCAACCGCCCGAGAAATCGACCGGATGGTCGTAAGTCATCTTGTCGGCATTGTTCCAGCGATACGAGAAGCGGTAAGCAAAGGTCAGGAAGTTGCCCTTCTTGGGGTCACCGAGCGGCTCAGTCCACGATACGCGAGTGGCAAAGGTGTTGCTCCAGGTGTGGTCGTTGGCATACTGGTCGTAAAGGTCGACCGAGTCGTTGTATTGATAAAATTGGTTCCAGCTGTAGGTGTCACTCTTCTCGCGCACATCGCTCGTCTGGAGGTTGGCGAAGATAGAGAAAGAGCGTCCAGGCCGACTGCGGAAATTATGGCTATAGATGAGGCGAGCGCCAAACTCGGTGCTGTGCCCATGGGATTTCTGGGTATTGATGCTCTTATTGACTGGGTTGCCCACCACGCCATTGTTGATGCCATCATACATGGCCGACACCTCGTCTTGTTTGGAATCACTATAGTTCAGCGACATGTTGGGGCGCAATTCCAGAGTGTTGAAAGAGTCAGGTTTCCAGAGAATGCGGAAGTCAGCGCGAACGTTGTGGCCCTTGTCGACCGAATTTTTCTGCGCATCGCTGTATGTATTGTTGTCCTCGAGGATGTATTCCTTGCTGGTCTTGGTGCGCGTGTCGCGGTCACTGTAGCTGTACATCACATCACCGCCCACGCGGATGATTTCGTCTTTGCCAACATTGAAATTGACGCCGAATGCCTTGCTCGTAGTGATGCCGTTGGAGCCGCCGAAACGACGGAAACGGCTGGCACCGCCATCGGTGAAATTGAGGTCGTTGACATTGTTCATGCCTCCGATGAATGTGAGCTGATTGCCATTCCAGAAACGGTTGACATTGAACGAGGCTTTGTACCTCTCGTCAGTGCCATAGCCACCCTCGACTGTGCCAAACCAGCCATTCTTCATCTCTGGCTTGACCGACAGGTTGATCACAGTCTCGTCCTCGCCATCATCGACGCCAGTGAGGCGAGCCAGGTCGCTCTTGCGATCGATGACTTGCAATCTCTCGACCATATTTACGGGGATATTCTTGGAGGCCACCTTGGGGTCATCGCTGAAAAACTCTTGACCATCGACAAGGATTTTCTTGATTTCCTTGCCATTGTGGGTAATCTTGCCATCACTGTCGACCTCGACGCCTGGCAAGCGCTTGAGCAGGTCTTCGACCACGGCGTTGGGTTGGGTCTTGTACGACTCGGCGTTGAATTCGACCGTGTCCTCCATCACCTTGATGGGGGTCTGGATGCCAGTGACGGTGAGATCCTTGAGCATCAACGTATTCTCTGACATGGAGATTTTGCCCAAGTTCAAACTCTTGGTGACATCGATATTCTTATATATAGGAGAATATCCTACATAGCTCGATTCGAGTATGTAGTGGCCTTGTTTGACTTCGGTGAGGGAGAATGAGCCGTGATCGTTGGTGATAGCGGCTTTGACCTGGGTACTGTCCTTGGTGGTGAGCAAGCGCACCGTGGCCTTGGGCATTGGTTGGTCAGTCTCATCGACCACCACGCCTTTCACGTCAAATGCATAGGTTACAGAGAATGTGCAAACCAGCAATAAGCAAGAGAGAAGTGTAACTTTCATGTTGCAAAATTAGGGAGAATAAATCGAGTGCACAAACCAATTAAGACATTTTTCGCAAAAATCACGATAATCGAAATCGATTTGCGACACTTAACAAATTTTCCTACAATCTCAAAAAGTTGTAAACAAAAATAGTTGGAAACCTCAGAATTATTATGTACTTTTGCCATCTGAATCAATCATCTTGAATATCAAACAGCGAAATTATGACCATGCGAATCTCAAAAGGTTTAATTCCTTTCATCATTTTGGCGCTTTGCGCCGCTTGCAACCGCGCACCCCGGACCGGGATATCCGTAACTAACGAACTCGACTTCGAACGGCTTATGATGGTCGAGGTCCCACTCAAAACTCTTGACCCTTCGCCCTCGGGCCAATGGATCGTTAAGGACGAGGATGGCCACGAAATAGAATCGCAAGTGACATCTGACTCGCTGCTGATTTTCAATGCGTTGCTGGTGCCAAAAGGCACCTCGACATTCTGGGTATCACCTGGCCAGCATGCGTCCTACGACACTCTCGCCACGGGGCGCATCTATCATGAGCGCCTCGATGATGTGGCCTGGGAAAATGAAAACGTGGCATTTCGCGCTTACGGGCCAGCGCTGCAGCGCAATGGCGAGCGCGGATACGGCTACGACCTCTTCCTAAAGCATGGCCCCACCGGCCCCGTGCTTGAGCAACTGTATGCCCGCGAGTTGCAACCGGGATGGCATCAGCTCGTGGATTCACTGCGCCGCGCTGGCCTGAAGGCTCAGGCCGATTCAGTAGCAGCCTTCCACTCGTATCATACCGACAGCGGCCTCGGCATGGATCCTTATGCCGTAGGACCGACGCTCGGAGCTGGAGTGGCCGCTCTGCTCGACGATGAGGGCAATTTCTCCTATCCTTGGTGCTACCAGACAGCCGAGGTGTTGGAGCAAGGTCCGCTGCGTTTCCGCGTATTCCTCACCTTCCCGCCGCGCGAACTCGATGGTGACACCATCACCGAGGTACGCCTGATTACCCTTGATGCCGGGCAAAACCTCAACCACACAGTGGTGAAATATCTCGGGCTCTCCAAGCCACGCACCATCGTCAGCGGCGTGCCATTGCGCGACGATGGGCCATACACCGCCAATGTGGCTGAGGGCTACATCTCTTATTGCGACCCAGCTCTGGCTGGCAACAACACCCCGGAGCAGCGCGGCAACCTCTATGTTGGCCTGGCCTACCCCTTCATTCCCGATTCTGCCAAGGTTGTCACCGACGCCGGACAACCCCATCTTGTGGCCTACACAACTTATTACCCCGATTCTCTCTACGTCTATCACTGGGGCTATGGTTGGGACCATGGCAACATCCCCTCCTACTCCGCCTTCAACACCCTCCTCTCCCACCAGTCCCTCTCCTCCCGCCCATAGTCTCTACGACAATAAAAAGCCTTATCTTACGAAATTCAACCTTCGTATGATAAGGCTTTTGTTATTGATGGAAACTTTCTACAGTTCTCCTTTCTTACTATTTCTCTTCTATACTTTTTAAACGAGCGATTTCAGCTCTAATTTGCTCAACGACCTCAGAGTTGGCGATCTTTCCTTTTTCGCTGTATACAATAAAGACCTTGCCCCCATACTCCTCTGTAAATTCATCGAAGCTTGCCTTCATACGTTCTGACAATGAATAGCCGCCAAAATTAGCATTGGCTGTAATAGGTTTGATTTGGAGACCAAACTGAAGGCTCCCAACTTTAGCTATATAGTCAATATCACCAGCATGGTCGAGATGAGGGTCGCTCTCTTCAAAGATTACGTCCTTAAAGATTTTCGCCAAATTGTCATTGACAACCGACTTTTCTCGCATGTAACCATCAAAAGTGCGATTAATGGTTACATTGTATACATAATCAATGCAATCTTGTAGGGTGAGTTTCTGGAAGGCTTCTTCCCACTGGGGTATAACCACATTCTTTATTTTGTAGTATAGTCTCTCACCAAGCTCCTCTATAGTCTCTATAGTCACTTTCGTCGCTTTCTTGGGGTCTTTCTTGTCGGTATAGGCATTCTCGAAATACCAGTCTTCCCATTCTTTCAAAGAGCTGGGCTGACATTTTCTAATCAACTCCATTACGGCCCCCACCTTTGGAGGGCGGGAAAGTTGAAAAAGCTGGCACGCGTAATTCAACACATGCTCCTTGTTACCAAAATTTTTCGACGTTTTCTCCATAATTATGAAGTTTTGATTTCAAAATCAGAGATAGATTTAATTTTAACTCTTAGAGTATTCCATCCTTCCTTTATGTCGGGTGTCCGATTACAGAAGAATGGATTGTCCTTATCGAAAGGAAATACAAGATAATAACTTGCATTCTTGGGAGACATCCCATGAGCTTCTAAAGTCTCCTTTGTCCAAATCTGAAAACTCCCTTTATTTTTCAACTTATAGAGTCTTCCATTTTCTCCATTGGTATGAAGGTATAAGTATTCTAATCGTTCAAATCCTGGACGCACCAAAACCGAGCCCTTGGTTTCTCCAGCCCTAACATAACAAATTCCTTGGGATATCATCTTTTGGAAAGTATCTGGATTTGCATGATTGATGAGCACTGTTGGCATCTCAGTGATTTGATTTTTTAGAGTTTCGAGATTTAGCAGCTTTTTATCTTCAAAGACCGACCCATAAGTATGCGTCTTAACATCAACTCTATTATTCATTTTATGAGGGTCTTTAAATAGATAAGGCAAATGGGAAATACGTTCTTCCTTACTCCACGTTTGGATGTCTCTTAGATATTCTATCTTATCTTGAGTCCCTGATATTCCCAACTCAACTTTCTCTACATAGTATTCCTTAAATGCTGGATTAATCTCATAGCCTACAGAATTGCGCCCGCAACGCCTTGCCGCAATTCCTGTAGTACCACTGCCCATAAACGGATCTAATACAGTATCCCCTACAAATGAAAACATCTTTATTAATCGCTGAGGTAACACTTCGGGAAATACAGCTATATGACCATTCTGTCGAGCTCCTGGAAAGGCCCAGTGACCAGAAAAGAAAGTTTCCCACTCCTCAGGGGAAAGAACAGATTTTTCTTTGACATCCTTATCTACCTTAGGGGGGGATGCCCACCTTTTTAAAAAGTAAGATATACTCATAATCAAGCTTGAGGATCCCTCCTCGCGGATATGGAAAACTCCCCATCACCTTTTGGCCTCCAGAAGTGTGCATTGTGGTGTTCTTCTGCCATATAATAGCACCCATATAATCCATACCCAAAGTCTCACAGAATCTTATGATTTCTGAATGTATAGACACAACTTTATATCGGCCATAGTACACGGCCCGGGCAAATTGATCTCCAATATTTATACATAAACGACATCCATTCCGTAAAACCCTAAAGCACTCTTGCCATACCAAATTAAGATTATTTATATACTCCTCATAAGAATCATTAAATCCTATTTGATATTGGGAGCCATAATCCTTTAACTGCCAATAGGGAGGAGAGGTCACGACGAGATCAATGCTGTCACTATGAATTAATGACATATTCCTCGCATCCCCATTAATGAGTATATGTGTAGTAGGAGCCATGCTATACACGAAATAAGGAATCACGCGATTGATAAAGATCAGCATTTAATGGCATAGAAGGCAGATACTGACATTGGAATGCCAAATCAGAATCTTCACAAGATAATATGTCAGATATAAGATGCAGCTCCATATCAGTCTCTTGAGAAGTCATAACTTTACAATTCATCTTGGCATTGTAATACTTTACCTCTTTGCCATTCTCCATGCGATCTTCTATAAATCTTAGGTGAGAATAATACCTCTCTTTTACCAAGGCATTCAAGCGATCTATATCTAAAGTAGATATAGTAGAGAAAATAGCTCCTCTCAATGTGGGATCTACATCAACTCCTACACTATTTCTTCCATTCAACAATGAGGCCACAGTAGTAGTAGCAACCCCAACAAATGGATCCAGCACTACATCCCCTCTTTGAGAATACATATTAATCAATCTATTGGGGATTTCCAATGGGAAAGCGGCATTCCTCTCACGTGAGGCCCCTGATCCTAACTTTTGGCGCGTCCCTCTGATTTCCCATAAGTCAGAGAACCATGCATTTCGCTCTTCCCAGAAATAAGAACTCTCTCTCCGCAAAATCTTATCGAATTGACGAGAATAACTACGTTTTTGACCCTTACGAAATATCAGAATCCATTCATGTTCCAGCGTAACATAGGCCCCACAAGGCAACATACCACTCCCCATAAACTTATTAGGAGAGTTGGTCGGTTTTCTCCATATAATATTAGGGAGATTATTAAAGCCGCACCCTAAACAACCTTGCAGAATGCGTGTATGGTTAGAAAACAGTTGAAACTCTTGATTGAAACTCCGAGTCGCATCCCCTATATTAATACAGAGGAAAGCCCCATCCTTCATCACCCTGTAACACTCTTTCCATACCTTATCCAATTCTTGATGCATAAGCTCAAAGGCCTCTGCAGGTGAGGCGGGGAGAATTTCCCCTATTTGTCCATTTTGCTTTGAGAATACCTCATCCCACATCTCTATCATAGGATATGGAGGTGATGTAACCACCAAATCTATAGATTTATCTTCAACAAATGACAAAGATTGAGATGGGCCAAAGTATATCTTATGTAAGGTAGATTCCACAAACACATTCTTTTGATTAGATTGCAAATGTAAGAATAATTTTTTAATCCTAAATGATGTTAGGAGAATTTTTTTAACTTCGGTCTCCTTTCTATAGGGTATTGACTGAAAAAAGTGTATTAAATTCAGCAATAAAGACAGAAAAGGTGGATTTGGCGTAGGGAATGAGACGGAAATTTTGTAATTTTGCGTAGGGAATGCGAGTATTCCCAGCCACTTGGTTAGAGATAAGAAATAATGATACATAGTGCTATGATTAAAAACTACGTAAAGATTGCCTTGGGAGCCGCCTGCCTGACGACAGGGGCTGCCGCTTGGGGTGTGCCAGCCAAGCCTACCCCAATCACTGTGACCCAGCCCGATGGCACAGAAATCACCGTGACGCTGCGCGGCGATGAGAGAGGGCATTTCTACCTCAGCGAGGAGGGCCAACTGCTGCTTGACCGCGATGGCGCCCTCTACTATGCCGAGATTACCGCCGAGGGCCGAGTTGAGCCGTCGACTATCCTGGCTCGCCCTGCTGCCATGCTCAGCGCTGCCGAGCGCCAGCGAGTGCCGAGCATCGACACCAACCGCGCCCTGCAGTTGCTCGAATCGCAACACTCGGCCAATCCCCGCAACTGGGACCGCTTGCAGTCGGCAACCGTGCGCAAGGCTCAAGCCAAGGCAGCCGCTGCGGCTGACGAAGAGACCACCCATAGCCAGAGCTATGGCATTGGCCTATTCCCCGGCACCGGTTTCCCCTGCGTGGGTGATACCAAGGGTCTGGTAATCCTGGTTGAGTATCAGGATGTGAAATTCTACCTCGACGACCCCTACGACTACTTCAGCCGGCTGCTCAACGAAGAGGGATTCTCTGACTACAACGGCACCGGCAGCGCCCGCGATTATTTCATCGCTGCCTCCGACAGCGTATTCCAACCCCAATTTGACCTCTACGGCCCTGTGACGCTGCCTCAAAACATGTCGTATTATGGCGCCAATGATTATTGGGGCAATGACCTGCGCCCCGAGGAGATGGTAATCGATGCCTGCGACTTGCTCGACGATGAGGTCGATTTCAGCCAATACGACACCGACGGCGATGGCTTCCTTGACAACGTATTCATATTCTACGCCGGCCTGGGCGAGGCCACCAACGGCAGCGCCAACTCGGTATGGCCCCACAGCTGGGACATTACCTTGGCTACTTCTACCCCTTATTACTATGACGGCGTGCAGCTCGACCACTATGCTTGCACCAACGAATGGGACGGCATCAAGCCCGACGGCATTGGCACATTTGTGCATGAGTTCTCGCACGTGATGGGCCTCCCCGACCTGTATGCCACCAGCTACACCAATGCTTTCACCCCCGGCTACTGGTCAGTGCTCGACTACGGCCCTTACAACAATGACGGCCGTACCCCGCCAAACTACTCAGTGTATGAGCGCAATTCGCTCAAGTGGCTCTCGCCCAGCGTGCTAAACGGCACCACCCAGCGCGTCACCCTCCCCGCCATAACCTCAAACCAAGCATATATTATTGAGACAGAATCTCCCAACGAATTCTTCTTGCTCGAGAACCGCCAGCAAGAGGGCTGGGACAAATACATCCCCGGCCACGGCATGCTCATTTGGCACATCGACTACAACGAGACTGTGTGGGCCAACAATGTGGTCAACAACACCGCTACCCATCAGTATGTCGACATCGTTGAGGCAGACAATACCCGCACCGAGCCCAGCCGCTCAGGCGATAGCTGGCCCGGCACCGGCAACCGCACATCATACAGCAGCAAGACTACCCCGGCGCTGCGCACCTGGGACAAAGACACCATCGCCATCGCTATCACCGAGATAGCCGAAGAGGATGGGCTGATAACATTCCTGTGCACCAACACCACACCGCGCCCAAGCGTTGAGGACATCGCGCTTGTGGCCACCGATGCCACCGAGGTTGGAGCCACATCGTTTGTCGCCAACTGGGAGGCTGTCGAGGGTGCCACTGATTATCTCATCAGCATCATCACCCCGTCGGCCGAAGCTACCTGGCAAGAAGACGTCCTTGACTTTGCCGATGGCCTGACTCTGCCCGAGGGCTGGACCACCACTGCCGAACGCACATACAGCGTGAGCGGATATTGCGGAGCCGAGATTCCGGCCCTGCGCCTTGAGGAATCGGGAGGCTATCTCGAGAGTCCCGTCTATGATGCCGACATCGCTTGGATTGAGTTCTGGCACCGAGGCATCTCTACCCACGAGGCCAGCGCCCTTGCCGTAATGGCTATGGTCGATGAGGAGTGGACCGAAGTGATAGAATCAGAACTCACCACTGCCCGTGGCGGCCTCACCCAGAAGACTGAGATGCCGGCCGACACTCGCGCCGTGAGAATCGAATATCGCGAAACCGAGCGCCAAGGCGGTCTATCAATCGACGATGTGGTTGTGGCTTACGACCTGGATCGCCCGATGGAGACAGTTGACCCATACGACAACTACAGCGCTGGCACAGAGTGCAGCCTCACAGTGACCGGCTTGCAGCCCAACACCACTTATGTCTACACCGTGGTGGCTTATGACGGCGAGCACTACTCATTGGCCTCAAATGCTATCGAGGTCACAACCACCGACGAGGCTGGCATCGTCTCAGCCATCGCTCAGAAAGCCCGAGTGCTGACAGCCACTGGCGCTATCATGGCCGAAACCGATGGCGCAGTCGAGATTTACTCGATCGACGGACGCCTGGCAGCCCGAGGCCAAGGCGGTCAGTGGATCAGCGTAAACCCGGG
Organism: Bacteroidales bacterium; assembly: GCA_020860445.1. GTDB lineage: Bacteria > Bacteroidota > Bacteroidia > Bacteroidales > Muribaculaceae > CAG-873. Next base: position 10,506 of record JAJBUH010000116.1, read on the forward strand.
TCTGTATATTGTGCGCGCTGGCTCGACAACGGCAAAAATTGTGGTCTACTAAAAAGGGAATCGATATGCGACGAATAGTATCTTATCTAATAATGGGCATAGCCACTATTTGCAGTTATGCCGAAGAGCCAGCCGGAACGGCAGAGCTCATCAAATATGGAGATTTCAATTCTTGGGTAACCAGGCAAATCCATGAGTCGAAAATCATTGGCGGAGAACATAAGACCGTCTACGCCATAGGGCCAACCCGAACCATCGAGGGGTCGGACCCGTACCACAACCTGGGCGGGTCGCCGTGGGGCTCATCCAATGTGTTAGCTAAGGTGGCCGGTGTCACCAAGACCAGCAATGCCGTTTATCCTGACGACCATCCCGGTCACGGCAAATGCGCTAAGCTCACCACCGAATTTGAGCATTGCAAGGTGATGGGCCTAGTGAATATGGAGGTAATGGTGGCCGGCTCGATATTTCTCGGCGAAATGGTCGAGCCCATCAAATCGACCAAAAACCCATACAGCAAGATGATAATGGGCATCCCATTTACAAGGCGCCCCAAGGCATTGCAGTTTGACTACAAGCTGGAGATGCCTCAGAATGCCGAGCGCGTCTATTCATCGGGCTTTGGCAAGAAAAAGACCTATCCTGGCCATGACGAGTCAGAGGCTCTGATTATCTTGCAGCGCCGTTGGGAGGATGCTGACGGCAATGTCTACGCCAAGCGCGTCGGTACGGGCCGAATGAGATTCAGCAAATCGACCGACTGGGTCGAGAGCTACCAAGTGCCGGTGCTGTATGGCGACATCACCAATAGTCCAAATTTTAAGGAAGAGATGGACCTTATACCCAAGGATCGCAGCTATTACACCCGCAATTCGCATGGCAAACTCGTACCAGTGATTGAGACAGGCTGGGACGATGCCGATGCTACCCCTACCCACCTGTTTGTGATGTTCTCGGCTGGCAGCGGCGAGGCTTATGTGGGTACCCCAGGCCTAACCTTCTGGGTCGACGATGTAGCTCTCGTCTATTGAAATAAGAATGGCGCCATAACCCGTACCGGATATGGCGCCATCGTCTAATCTGTTTCCTATTATTCTGCCAAAGATTTGGCAAGGGTTTTTATTGCTCGGATGGAATCGGGCTTGAGAGCTGAGCGCACAGTCACTTGCTCCTCCATCACCTCAACGCCAGGAAATGTGCTCAGGCGATCGCGCATCAGCTTGCCCGCCATCGGTGCCCAGGTGCCATTCTCAATCAGGGCCACGCGGCGATTGCGCCAGCCCTTGCTCTTGAGGTGCTGGATAAACTCCTCCATCTTGGGCATCAGTCCGCCATCATAGGTAGGCGCGGCCAGCACTATGCGGCCATACTGGAAGGCTCGGGCCACTGCCTCAGACACATCTTGGCGGCACAGGTCGAGGAGCTGGGTCTCTACGCCAGCGGCGTTCAGCTCTTCGGCGAGCAGCTCGGCAGCCTTGGCGGTGTTGCCATGGAGCGAACTGTGGGCGATGAACACGCCCTCGGTCTCTGGCTCGTACTTGCTCCACTTCTGGTACAGGCGTCCATAATACTCCAGATTGGTACGCAGCACCGGACCGTGGAGCGGAGCGATGATCCTAACATCAAAGGTATGAGCTTTCTTGAGGGCCGACTGCACCTGCGGGCCGTACTTGCCGCAGATGTTGCAATAGTAGCGGCGAGCCTCGGTGGCCCAGTCTTCGGTCTCATTGCAGAGGGCTCCGAATTTGCCGAAGGCATCGGCAGTGAAGAGTACCTTGTCGGTAGCCTCGTAGGCCATCATCACTTCGGGCCAATGCACCATGGCGGCTGTGAAGAATTGCAGCGAGTGCTTGCCCAGCTCGAGCTTGTCGCCTTCCTTGACAATCATAACGCGACCTGTAAAGTCAAAGTCGCTGAATTGTGTCAGGAATTGTGCAGCCTTGGCCGAACACACCACTTGGCAGCGCGAATATCTCTCAAGCACCCAAGCCACGCAAGCGGCATGGTCAGGCTCGACGTGGAGCGATACCAGATAGTCGGGTTCGCGGCCAGCGAGAGCGGCATGCAGGTTAGCCTCCCACTGGGTCTCGGTGCGTGGGTCGGTGGTGTCCATAATGCACACCTTCTCATCGAGGATCAGGTATGAGTTGTAGCTCATGCCCTGGGGAGCCGGGTATTGGCTCTCGAATAGGTCGATCTGTAGGTCGTCGACGCCGATGTACAGGATATCAGGAGAGATGGTGATAAGCTCAGGATTTACTGCTTTACAGGCTGCCATAGGGTATCGTAGTTAGGTTAATGTGGTCTGAAACGTTTTCTGATTGCAAATTTACACATTATTTCCTCCCTATCCAAATAAAACACCCACTAATTATCCATATAACCACAAAGGGACATCCATACTATGACCTAAACACGGAGGTCACGGAGTGTGGTTGCTATCCGTTGTGCTCGCACTCAGTGACCTCCCCTGCGGCATTGCCGCCTCCATGTCCGAATCCAGAACGCAAACAAGGCAGAAAAAAGCCTCCGTGAGCTCAGTGTGCCTCCGAGGCCTCCGTGTTAAAACTTACTTATAGGATAGTAGATTATGGAGTTGTTGGAATTTTTTGTGACAATTGTTACATTTTGGGGATTTTGTTGCATCGTTGTAATTTATTGTAACAATTCCAATACCTTAAATTTCAAGCAGTTGAATAAAAAGTGAAAGAAATCCATCGTTTTTACTAAAGAAAAACCTGAAAATATTTTCAAAGCGACAATTCGTGTGTTATCTTTGCAATACGAAACATAACCAAAGTCAAACTTACTAAACTAAGAATGTATGGGAACAACTAACTTTAAATCGAATTTGATGGCCCTTCAGGACAATCTGCTGAACTTTGCCTACATGCTGACCTCAAATCGCGACGACGCATACGACCTGCTCCAGGACACCACCCTCAAGGTGCTCGACAACCAAGACAAGTATGCTGAGAACACCAACTTCAAAGGCTGGGTTTTCACTATCATGCGCAATATCTTCATCAACAACTACCGCCACAATGCGCGAGTAGCTACGATGGTTGATACCACTGAGAATCTGTACCACCTCAATGTGTCGCAAGATTCCGGACTAGTTGCTCCCGAAGGCTCTTACACGGCCCGCGAGATTACCGACGCTATCAATTCCTTTGCTGACGAATACCGCATCCCATTCTCGATGCACGTAGCAGGATACAAATACGATGAGATTGCTAAAAAGATGGGGCTTCCGCTCGGCACGATCAAAAGCCGTATCTTCTTTGCTCGCAAACAGCTACAGAAGAGATTTGCCGACTACAGATAACACACAATTTTTAACTGTCACTACCTGACCCCGCATTATCTTTTTAGACATTCATCGGACTTTCCTCATAACCAATAACTCGACGGTTATATAGAGAGTTAACGGCCTGGGCTCCTCGGAGTCCGGGTCGTTAACAGTGTTTTATGAGGGCTTCTTTTGCCGATGCCAGGTCTAAGCGCGAGGCCGCGTATTCGCGGTCCAACAGGCTGTCGGGCAGATAGATATCAAATTTTCCACGCTCTTTTTTCACCCTTGGCACGTGCGATGCCAAGCGAGCGCCATAGTCCTCGAGCGATTCCTCAGCTTGCAGTATGCCGCCGAGGGTCGAGAGGTTCTCAGGTGACAGGCCAGTGACTGACAAATGGTCGTAGGCCGGGTTGATGCCCAGCTCGGTATTGGCCATCAGGGCTATGGCGCGGTTGGCCTTCATGCCGCTCCAGGTGAGGTAAGCGAGGCCCTGGCCGTCGCGGATGAAGTCGCACTCGTCCAGTCCCTTTGCCTTGAACCATTGCCGCGCCGCCTCGAGATGTTGGGGCGTAGCGGTGGCTGGATCCAGATAGGGAAATATCGTATCCGTCTTGTAAATCTCGAGCATTTTGCGGGCCACGGCAGCCGAGGCCTCGATGCCCGTACCCTCAAACATCATCTTGCCCTTGCTATGGGTAGCGCCGACATAGACGGTCGATGACCGTTCTTGCACTGAATCTACAATCCAGTGCTGGCCAGCCAAGATGAACACCTCGCCGTAGTATGGCTTATATTGCACCACCCCCACAGTGCGGTTGGTGGCCTTGTCGACAATGGAATAGTCCTTGGGCGTAGTGAAAGCGCTGTAGAAGTCGCGATTTCCCACCAGCCGTTCGCCATCCTTGCCGATTACGAGTTGGCCCGTAGCGAGTTGGCTGATTACGCCCTTGGCTCCAAGATGCTTGAGCAGAGCCGAGAAGTCGCTCTCGGTGACCCAACTGAATGGCCCACGGCGGCACAGTTGCTCGTAAGCCTCTGAGGCATAGTAGCTGCCATGCTCTGAGAGCAGCGAGGCAAGCTGTTGCACCAATATCGAGGCAAAAGCTTGGTCAGCGACCGGGCGATCGTATTGCTTGGCGCGAAGCAGCTCGATAGCCGCTACGTTTTGCACAAGATTTGAACGCAGATGGAATTTGTAATCCTCGCGGCACTCGTCAACGCTGTAGACACGCAATATCGATGGTTCACCTCGGCGCCCCGAGCGGCCAAGTCTCTGGCGCAGAGTGGCTGGCGAACCAGCCGTGCCAATCTGAGCAATGGATTTGACCTTGCCGATGTCGATGCCGAGTTCCATCGAGGCAGTGCAGATGGCTGTGGCGGGATGGTAGCCTTTTTGCAACTCTTTTTCTACCTCATGGCGGTCGGCCCGAGACAGGAAGCCATGGTGCAGCCTAAATTCATTAGGCACTCCCTCCTTTTCGCTCAGCTCTTTGAGGGCCACCATAAAGGCCTCTGCCTCTTTGCGCGAATTGGTGAAAATCAGATTGTTGGTGCCTCGGAGGCGTGCGAAGAGTTCGGCTGAGATAGCCTCCTCTGGGTGATGGGTGGCATCGGCCACAAACTCCTTGACAGCAATTTGCACCTGGTGCATCTCACCTCCCGAGTCTGGGAAGGCGCACGGCATATCCTGGTGGGGTCGCAGCCAACGGCGGGCAGTCTCTGGGTCTGAGATTGTTGCGCTTAGGGCAATCCTCGGCACCTTGCGCCCGATGGCGCTCTCGATGCGCGACAGCAGCGACATCAGCTGCGCTCCGCGTTCTGAGCCGATAAACGAGTGCAACTCATCGACCAGTACATACTGCAGATTGGCAAACGCCTGCCTCACCCATGGTGCATGGAGCGAGAGCATGGCCTCGAGCGATTCGGGCGTGGTGAGCAACACGCCCGATGGTCGACGCCGCGCGGCAGATTTCTTGCTCTGCGAGGCATCGCCGTGCCAGGGCGTGACATCGATCTCGAGGTCGCGGGTCATGTCCTCGATGCGTCGGGCCTGGTCATTGATCAGCGCCTTAAGCGGCGAGAGGGCAAGCACTGAAAATCCCTCGGCCGGAGGGGATTGCATCACATGGGTGAGCATAGGCAGAAAAGCCGCTTCGGTTTTTCCGCCAGCAGTGGCGGCGCTGATCACCACATCGGTATCGGCGCTCAATATTGGCTCAATGGCGTTTTCCTGTATGGGCTTGAGGGCTTGCCAGCCCTGCGCCCAGGCCCATCGCTGCAGCCTCGGGTCTAATTTCTTGAAATTGCTATCTGTCTCCATACCTTTATAACAACCTCTCCCCCTCAAAGTTAAGCAAATTTGGTAAAGTAAAGAAAAATCGGTAACTTTGCAAGCACCAAAATAAGTAACCCGTCAAATTAAAACTATAGGACATAAAAACAAGGAGGCCACAGAGAGCCACTGAGTTCACAGAGATTTTTTCCATTCTCTGCCATTTGCGTTCTGGAATCGGTCTCAGAGGCGGCATAGCCGCAGCAGAGGACACAGAGCGTGGGGAAAACTGCAGAGGAGGGCTATGTTCAGAATCAAAAGGATGACATCCGCACTCCGAGACCTCTGGCACCGCTTCAGCGGTCTCGGTGACCGAATTGAGAAGCGTACTGTCTAAGGAAAGAGAAAATCTCTGTGGACTCCGTGGTCCTTCATGCTCTCCGTGTTTAAACTTAAAATTAGACTGAAAAGTTACATTTCACTTAATGTTTTTAACACAATCATAGAATACATGAAAAAGATTTGGATGTTGATAGTCGGCTTCTTTGCCGGCTTGCTTGGCTGCCATGCCCAAAATGTCGACCCGCGACAGCAAGGCCTGTCGATATACCAGATTATGGTGGCCTCATTTCAGCACTCACCCGACGGCGCCGAGGGCTACACTGCCATGTGGGGTCCCGATGGCGACACCAAGAATGGCAACCTCAGAGGCATAATCAATTCGCTCGACTATATCGCCAGCCTGGGCGTCAACGCCATCTGGCTTACTCCTATCTTTGACAGCAGCACAGCCCAAGGCGGCGAAAAGCTACAGGCCACTGGATATTTCACCAACGACTATTTCAAGATCGACCCCCACTTTGGCACCGAGGCCGAATTTCAGGAGCTGGTCGATGAGGCTCACAAGCGCGGCTTGTACGTAATCCTCGATGGCGTATTCGGCCATCACGGTGGCGTCACTGCCCCATCGCCCTCGGGCTATACGCTTGACAGCACTGTCACCCTCAGCGACCGAGGCGAGGCCGGTGGCACTGGCAACGTCAGTTATCCCGGGTCGCTCGACTATATCCGCGAGGTAGCCACCTACTGGATAGACAAATACGGCATCGATGGCTGGCGCCTCGACCAGTCGTATCAGATGACACAAGGAGGCCACAACTACTGGACCGAAATCCGCAAAGCCGTAGAGGGAGCCGCCAAGGCGCGCAAAGAGCGCGGCGAGGAGTGGGGCACCCTCGGATACATGGTTGGCGAGGACTGGGGCGATGCCGCCGGCATCAACCAGCGGTCGCTCAGAGACTTGGGACTGGTGAGCGTGTTTGACTTTGACGGCAAGGAGCGCATCAGCGGAGCCATGCAAGAGCTGGGTGGCGAGGGCCTTGACAACGGTTGGGACGACATCATCCTGACTTGGGCTGCGCCCAAGGAGCGCGGTTACAACTCCAACCACGCAATGCCCAACCTGTTTCTGAGCAATCATGACGGCTATCGCCTGGCCGACCACTTCGATGACAACCTGCGCTATCAAAAGATGATGACGCGCCACGCCATTTTGGCTGGTTATCCCGGACCGATTACCCTATACTACGGTGATGAATATGGCGACTTGAGCAAAAACAGCGTAGGAGCACAGAAGGATAATATCGCCCGCACCTCGGGTCACCTGTATCCGCGCAATGCCGATGAGCAAGCCCTGCGCGATTATGTGGCTGGGATTATGCGTTTCCGTCAGGACAACCCCGCCATGTGGCGAGGCGCCACCGAGTATGACCGCCAGCAGGTAGGCGAGGCCGATGTGCTGATAGCTACCAAGACCGACAAGGCCACTGGCAATCAGGTGGTGATGGTCTTCACTGACGCCGATGTCCCCTCAATCACCCTGCCTGGCCTCCCTGAGCCAGTGGCCATCCAAGCCTGGGTACCACTCTATTACAGAGTAAAATAAGTCAGACGGGCTTGCGCCCTCGTCACCATAAAGCCACAAGGACATAAAGCCGTCACCATAAAGCCACAAGGACATAAAACCGTAAAGCCCAAATCCTTACGGTTATGTCCTTGTGGCTTTATGGTGACGGTTTTTAAGTCAGTACGGTCTCTTGAACCTTTACTGTTTCTTTTGTCCTTGGGGTGTCTTGTGCTGCACCGGGGTCTGGCTCGTTGCAGAGGGTCGATGGGCTGCCATCGCGAGTGGAGATGTAGTGAGGCGACAGAATCTCGATGCCCTCGCGGTTGAAGACATTCTGGATGCTCACATTCAGATCGGAGTAGACATCGGGCAGCAGATTAGCATCTTTGATATACGCATTGATCTGATATATGCCATAGTCGTTGCCGAGCGTGGTCTGCAGCACGAATGGTCGCGGGTCGTCAACGACTCCGCGAGTATCCAGAGCTGCCTCAATCAGCAGATGGTATATGCGGCGCCAATGGTAGGTGTAGCTCACATTCACATCGCAATGGATAATCAGGCCGTAATCCTTGGCCGACTGGGAGAGATTGACGGTCTGCGTAGTCATAATGAATGAGTTGGGTACAGTCACAATCTCATTTTTCACGGTGCGTATGCGCGTCACAAAGGGAGTCTTCTCAATCACATCGCCCGAGACATTTTGCAACTCGATGCGGTCGCCAATCTTGAACGGCCGCATATAAGTAATCACCAAGCCAGCGATGACATTGCCGATTGCTCCGCTTGAACCAATCGACACAATCAGACCGATAAATACCGAGATGCCCTGGAATACTCCCGAATTAGAGCCAGGCAGATATGGATAAATCATGGCGATGCCGAAGGCGTAGAGCAAGAAACGGACGATGTAGAATGTGGGCATTGCCCAGTCGGCAAAGAAGCCGTTGATATGGAGCCGCTCCTGCGACAGTTGCTCTGCCACATAGCGAAACACCTTGACCAGCAGCCTTATGGCTACGCAGATGATGCAGATGGTAAACAGATTGGGTATATACTCGATGACGCTCACCAATATGTCGCGGCAAGGATGCCAGATATACATGATGATGCTCTTGGCAATCTTCTCAGTGGGCGGAAATACTGAGAATATCAGTGGGATGGCCAGCAATATGACCACCAGAGCCATTACGAAACGTATGGCCTTGGCGACCCAGCGCAATATCACCAGCTGACGATGGATATCGAGGATTTCGAGCTTTTGGAGATATATCGGCTTAAGCTTGGTTTCGGCCAACCGGTCGATCAACTTGAGCAAGCGGTGGTAGCCTACATTTATTAGGCGCACCGCTACTACCAACCCCAGTATGATCAGCAACAGCGACCCGATGCTGCGCGCCAATACCCACAGGCTATGGGCCTGCTTGAGCTGGCGCAGCTCGTCAACTATTATCATCCTTACACTCTCAGCCAAGTCTTCTCGGCTCTCTCCGGCCCAGATGCCGTCAATGTCGGTGAGGGTCACCAGGGTGTAGTCGCCATAGATAAGGTCGGTCTCAAATTCGTTGGCCGAGATATACACCGAGTCAGGCGTAAGTCCAAACAGCTTGCCCACCTGGTTGATCTCTTGGCCAGCGCGAGTGGCGCGCTCTTGGGCCGACATGCCGCCGTGCTTGGCGTAGATCCGAAACAGCGAATCCTCGCCCACCACCACCCAAGCGGGCGTAGTCACGGCTCGCAGCGAATCGATGCGCGAGCGGAACGCCTCGCGTCGGAGCGAGTCGGCCGACTGCAGTTGTTGCCTCAACTGCTCAATCTCAAGATTGAGGGCTATTTCGCGCTGATGGGCATCAGCTATCTGGCCAGCCATATCAGCGATGATGTCAGAATCAGACACCACCGAATCTGTGACCTCGATCAGCGTATCAGTCTCTATAATATTTTGGGCGCCGGCACCAGCCAGCGACAATAAGCTACAAACAGCTAACAATAAACATCTAAACCTCATATTCGCTTAGGTTCCCATTTTTTATGTTACTTAAGTCGGGAAAAGTGTGACCTTGCAAAGTTAGCGATTTTCTTTCAATTTACGAAAATTCTCGAGAAATTCTCGAGAGGTCTCGATGTAAGGGCGAGGGGCCAAGGTTAGCGGCCGGTGGCTATGAGGTAGCGGCGCTGGTCGAGGCGATAGTTGCAGTATGATTCGATGTAGTTGTCGCGGCTCTGCTGAAATAATTGCTGAGCATCGAGCAGGTCGGTCATTGTGCCGGTGCCAGCCTCATAATAGTCGCGGTTGAGGCGCAGATTCTCGGTGGATTGAACAATGCTGAGTTGCGCCACGCCAAGCAAGTTGTAGGAATTGCGCAGGTTGTTGGCCGCGTCTTGCATACGTATCAACAATAGCTGCCGTGAATCCTCACGTTGCTCACGGTCAGAGGCAAGAGCTATTTTTGATTTGCGTATTTTGTGGCTGCCGCCCCACCATCCCGACAGTGGCACACTGACGGTTGCCATCACCAGCCAATTGCCATTTGACTTGTCCATAAGATTGTCAACAATCCATCCGCCCCTACGGCCACAGAGGGGAGATTTTCTCCAACAGCCATCTTTACCTTCAATTCATCAGCTTTGACATTCATGTCCAATAAGTGCGCCTCAGGCAGCAAGTCAAGCGCGCCCTCATGGTCAACGATAAAAGATTCGGGATTTGGCGGCAAGACTGTCATATCAATATCTACTGACACCTCAATCGGTTGACCATCCATACCGATATACTGAGCCAATAGTCGATGGCACAGCGAGAGCGCATTCTCAAGATTGTAGCTGTTAGCTCTTAGTTCATTGCGGCGCAGTTGCACCTCGAGCAAGTCGTTGCGGCGCGTCACTCCGGCATCTACAGCCGCTTGTACATCAGCCTCGATATGCTTGAGCAGCGTATCGACTGAGGTGATAGTCAACAATTTCTCTTTCAGGCTTATGACTTGCCAATAATATTGCTCTACCGTCTCGACAACCTCGTTTTCACTCAGTCGGCTCTGTTGGTAGGCGGCATCAACGCCAACTTGAGCTAAACGATTGCCATTGACAATCTGTCCGCCAGCAAACACTGGCTGCATAGCTGTGATGCCTCCTAAATACCCATTTTTCAATAGCGACATCTCCACTCCAGGCGACATCTCCATTGAGATGAGGCCCTTGCGAGCGTTGAACCAGTTGAGCGAACCGCTTATCGAGGGGAAGAAAGATGTGAAGGCCTCTTTCTTTTCCTCCTGGGCTTGCCTTAAGGCATCAGCGGCAACGTGCATCTTCACATTATTTTGTATAGCGAGTTCACGGCATTGGTCAAGCGTCAGCATTTGTGCTGATGCAATCATAGGTATAGTCATGAGTAGAGATATGATTAGGTCTTTCATTTCCAGTTTTGATTATATGTTTTTCTTGTGATTTTACTTTCCAATAAGCCACTGGCATTACAGTGAGAATCAGAATCATCGTAATCAGTGTGCCATAGAATATTGTGACGCCCATAGGCTTCCACAAGCCGCTATTTCCAAGCAACATAGGCAATACGCCCATTGATGCCGCCATTGAGGTGAGAAATATGGGGCGCATTCGGCGCTTGGCCGAATCGATTGATGCTTGCTTGAGAGGCACACCTTCCATAGTCAATTCCTCAGCGTAATCATACATTATGATACCATTGCGCACCAGAATGCCCATCAAGGCCACAATGCCCAACACGCAAGTCACGCCAAACTCAATGTGGTGTATCATAATTCCAGTCGTGGCTCCTAATAGACACAGCAGCAGACACGCAAGAATCAGAGTGGCTGTAGTGAGTTCGCGGAAATGGAATACCAAAATCACAAAAATTATTATGATGGCAATGCACAGACCCGCAGCCAATTTAGGAGTATCCTCGGTGCTGGTTTCATATTCTCCGCCATAGCTCACAGTGACGCCTACAGGCAAATCTATCCTGTCCAATAACTGCTGCACATTTTGGGTTACAGCCATCGCATTTTTGCCTCTTTTCAGCTCGCATTGTATGGTATAACACCTTACGCCATTGCGATGGCAGATATTTGCGGTTAGCAGTTGTGCATTGTCCTGGGCCACTTGACGCAGAGGCAGCGAGGAAAATCCCCCAGCGATTGGCACATTCACATTGCCCAAGTCGGTGGGATTCATGCCATTGGCGCGCTGAGTCTTAATCTTTACAGGCACGTCGTGACGCCCCTCGTAGATTGTGGTAGCGGTCATGCCTTCACCAGTCTCTGAGGCGAGGGCTAAGGCAAAGTCAAGGTCGGTGAGGCCATAGCGATGCGCCGAATATTTGTCGGGGACCACCATAGTTGCGGCTAACGGCTCGCCAGCATTAAGCCATACCAGCGAAAAATCAGGATAATTGCGCAAGGTATCCTCTATGGCGCGTGCTCCTTGCAGCAGAGTTGAGAGATCGTCACCCCAAACTCGCACCTCTACGGGATAGACGGCCTCGTTATGACTCAGTTGCTTGAAGCGCACTCTCGCATCCGGAAAAGCCTTGGCATAGCGGTCGGCATACTCATCGAGCAATTCCTCGGTAGCTGTCATGCTCTCGGTGTTGACAATGAATTGGGCAAAGTTTGGCCCTCCGGCTTGTGGCGCATAGCTGGTGTGGAAGCGAGGAGAACCGAGCCCATGAAACGAGGTGATTGACACAACCCTCGCATCCTGCTTCAGAATCTGCTCCATGCTATCGGCCACCTGGGCCGTGTGTTGCAATGAGTCTCCCGAGGGCAGGAATATCTCAACAGCAAATTGGTTGCGCTCGGCCGTAGGCAGCAGTCGCTGAGGCAACAAGGTGAACATATAGATACCCAAGGCGATTGCTATCACCCCTACAGCGAATACAGATTTGGGATGGCAGAAACATAAATCGACCACGCGGTCATAAAAACTCTGTACGATGTCGAGGAAGCTGCGCTTGCCAGGGCGCGAAGCCAGAGGCTTGCGTATGAAGTAGTATTGAAGGAAAGGCACAAAGAATAGAGCTACCGAATATGACACCATCAACACAATCAAGGTGGCCCAAGGGAACCAGTGCAAGAAATCCTTGGTCATGCCTGTCATCGTAAACAAGAATGGGAAGAATGTCACGCTGATTGCCAGAGTGGCCGAGAGAATCGACTTTTGGAAATGTGTAGCGCTTTTGATGGCAGCCTCGCGCCGGTCCATGCCCTCGCCAATGAACTCGACATACCCATCGATAATCACTATAGAATTGTCAACAATCATGCCAAGGGTTACAATCAAGGCGGCGAGAGTGACAGTGTTGAGTTCCATGCCGATTATACAGAATATTGTCATTGAGATGAATATGCTGATAGGGATTGTCGATGCTGCCACAAGTGCTACGCGCATTGGCATTAGCAGCATCACCACTATCACCACCGCCACTACGGCAATCAATAATTCTTTCAGGAATCCCCAGATGCTGTCGTTTACCACCTTGCTTTGATCGGTAATCGTATATATGTTGACCCCTGTAGGCAATGTTTTCTCAAACTGAGCCACCTCGGCCTTGACCTCTTCGCCCATCTTGACGATATTACGTCCCTCTTTCATTTCCACACTCAGGACTATGCACTTGTTGCCCACTGTGGTGACGTAAGATTCGTTGGGGGCAAATTCGCGCTTGACCTCAGCCACATCTCTCAGCCTTACCACTTGGCCCGATGGGGTGGTCATCACAGCCATATTCTCAAGGTCGGCAATAGCGGTGTGGGATTTCTCCACATAAATGGGTATCTCGCGCTCATCAGTGAGCATTCGACCCGACGAGGTAGTGAAGCCATTGCTGAATAGGCTCAGCATCAATGCCTTGTCAGACAGGCCGTAATGTTTCAGACGCTCATTATCGACATATATGCAAATCTGCTCCTTGCGCATACCAGTGATGGTCATGCGGCCAACATCGTCAATCTTGCGTAGGCGACCTTTTAGGCCATCTACATAGTCATCGAGCTCGCGATAGGTCTTCGTGTCGCTTTCGATAGCGATAAGCAAGGCCGAGGTGTCGCCAAAATCATCATTGACCACCACAGCGACTACATTCTGTGGGAGTTGGGCTTTAAATTCATCTACACCATGTTTGAATTTGCTCCAGAACTCGTCCTTATTGTTAATCTCATCGTTGAGTTGCACTTGTATGATTCCCATTCCATTGGAAGATGTGGAATGGGTCTTTGCCTTGTTGACCTCCTTGTAGGTAAAAATATAGTCCTCCAAGGGCTTGACCACTTGCTGTTCAACCTCCTCGGGCGTATCGCCTGGAGCAACAGCGATTATAACGGCTTGTCGGATAGTGAACGTCGGAAACTCGTTCTTGTTCATCTGCCAGAGGCCATACACCCCAAACACTACAAGGCATGCAACTACCCTGATCAGGATGCGCGAGTAGCGCAGAGCCCCAGATATTGATTTGGATTCTTTAATTGCCATAAGTCACCTCGGTACCATTACCTATTTTCTGAATTCCACCTGTCACTACTATCTCTCCAGGATGCAAGCCAGAGAGGAGTTCCACGCCATTGTCGGTGTAGTTGCCAATCTCTACAAAGCGGCGCTCGGCTATGCCCTCACTGACAACCCAGACAAATGGCCGATTATCGCTATTGAGGCGCAATGCTACCACTGGGACCGACATCTTGGAGGGCACGCCATCAGCGGTAGCAGTGACAATAGCCTCGCCCAGCATCCCAGGCTTAAATTGCCCATCGGGATTTGACAGTGACAACCATACCGGGTATGACCGGGTCATTGCATCAGCCTCGGCTCCCTTTTCTATGACAGTTCCAGTCAAGGTAGCCCCAGCGCCAGGCACTGTTATAGCCATCTGCTGGCCTAAACTGATAGAGTTGATTTCGCGCTCGGGCACATTGATTTTGAACTTCACGCCATCAGTCGATGCGATTTTGCAGATTGCCATTCCAGGCGTTACGTTTTGCCCTATCTCGACATTCTTATCTACTATGATGCCAGAGGCTGGAGCGTACAGGCGAGTATCCTCCAGGGCTTTCTTAGCCATTTCCTCCGAGCTTACAGCCTGTTGCAGTTTGCTTTGCGTCTCTACCCACTCGATCTCAGGCAGGCTGCCACGCTCGTGCAACACTTTCATGCGGTTGTAAGCATCTTGAGCTTGATTGCGTAATGACAGGGCCGACTGATACGAGCTTTCTGCCGAGCGGGCATTGAGAGTGCCAAGCAGCATCCCCTGACTGATGCGCTCCCCCTCCTTGAAATTGACACTTTCGACAGTGCCGGCAGTGGTAAAGCTGACCGAGGTTGTCTTTCCGGCCTCAATTACGCCAGAGTAAGATTTCTGGTCAATCGATGAGCCAATGCCCACCTCACAGACCTCGACATCGACTTTTGCTATCCCATCGGCAGAATCATCTCCCTTGTGGGTGCATGCTCCCACGATCAGAAGCGCTGTCCATAGAGCTGGATTAGTCCAATACTTTGTTCTCATTGCATTTTAATGATAGTTGTAAATTCTTTTTGACGCAAATTTCTTGAACTTTTCTCAAACTCTGGTGTCCCAAAAAATACGTTTCACGTTCTAATAGTCTTAGCTATGGATGAATTATTCCTTTTAGGACATCAATCCAACCTATTCGGATATCAGAATCTCACAAATCTGTACTAATTTTGCACCAAACAAATGGCTCTTATGAAAAGATTTGACTTTAACACCCTTGATGCTGTCAAGGAGGTGGAATATAAGGATAGCGACATTGCTTTCCTCTCTGATATTAAGCAAAGGCATTTTGACAAGTCACCAGTCTCGGTTGATGTTTTTATGATTGTGCTTTGCGAGCAGGGTGAAATACAAGTCGAGATTAATGATATTCCCTATGGGATAAGGGAGAGGGGTATGTTGTTTCTCAAGCCCAATGATTTGGTTGACAATTGCAGGTTGAGTCCCGACTTTTCGGGCAAGATTCTGTGCCTTTCACATAGGATTATACTTAACAGTTTTTCTGATAGCGACTTTTGGGACCAAGGCATATTTTTCACCACCCATCGCACTGTGTCGATTGATGAGGAGGATATAATATTGTACAACTTCTATGGCAAGTTGCTCGAAGCTAAGCTTGAGCGATCAAAAACGAAGTTTAAAAAGGAGGTGCTGCACTCGTTGGTAAAAGCCGTAATATATGAATTGCTCTCATATTTCGAGAGTCCTGCGTCTGCTTATGGCGAGGGGTTGGTCAAGCAAAGCGAAGTGCTGTTTCAGCGTTTCATACGTTTGCTGTCAGAGCTGCGTGTCAAGCCCAGAAAGGTGACATGGTATGCCGAGCAGCTGTGTATCACCTCCAAGCATCTATCTTGCGTATGCAAGCAGACCAGTGGCAAGACTGCCTTTGAATGGATCAACGAGTATGTGCATATTGATATTGACAATCAACTCAGAAACACAAACAAGTCGATCAAGGAAATATGCGCCTATCTCAAATTCCCTACCATGTCATTCTTTGGCAAATATGTGCGTGCCTATTCTGGCCTCTCCCCCACCGAGTATCGCAAGACCCTGCGCACCCAATCTTCTCCTCCCTCCCAATAGTGCTTTATACAGCAAAAGGGAGCGGCTGAGCCGCTCCCTTTTTTTGATTGAAGGACTTGGGGATTAATACTTCGGTAAATTTTAAAATTCTCTCCAATTCTTGGCACTCTGGCCTCGAATTGGAGAGAATTTTAAAATTAGGGGATGTTGATGATGTATTTGCAGCCAGTGGTGTGGTAGTTGCTGCAGCTCCAGAATTGGGTGCCAGCGCGAACACCCTTCTTGGCAGTGCGCTTGACCATTACTGCGCCGCATAGCTGACAAATAGGTGCGCCTTCGGTTTGGTTTTGGGTCTTGATGGCCATAAGACGTTCTTGGGTCATATTTTCGGTAAAGCCGCCTGCCTCTCGAAATTCAGTAAGGGAGTGTTGCAATTGACCTTTAAGCATCGATATAGTGCGAGTACAGAGGATAATCAGAGCATTGGCTTGCACTAAGATATTCTCACTCTTTAACCAAGGGTCAAATTTACTCTTTTGAGTCAACACATGCTCAGTGGCGTCATGTAGGATATCATCTGAATAATTTGCTTTATCCAGCCTCACTTGTCTCACACCACTGACTCGCAAATCATCCCGCTTCCATACAGGATACCCCAGTCTCATACATATAAATGATAAGTCATCAATAGTCTCGCTGAGACTGGCGCGAGTCACATCGATAAGTTTCATTTCTGTTTCTCTTGAGGTTTGTCGGCGAGCTGAGCCCTCGGCTATATTGGCAGGCACTGTGCGAGCGGCTTGAGTGGTCTGGTCAAATTGGCGCCCATTGGGGTCATTGTCCAGATTCAAGAATTTCTCACAGAAATCCCATACACCTAATTGGACTATTTTAGCCATAACCCAGCTATCAAGACACATATAGCCAGCTGTGGATCCTATATTAACTCCCATGGATTAGAATTTTAAGGGTTATAATTGTCGATAATATCGTTACTATCGATAATATCGATAATTTCGATACTATCGATAGTAACGATATTATCGAGAGTATCGAAAAGGAGATCGATAGTATCGATAATTTCGAAATTATCGATACTATCGATTATTGATATTAGTATTCCTCTTCGTCGAATGAGAATAACTCCTTTATTCCACAGTGAGTTACAAAGCCTACTGAAATTTTACGTAAATGTATTTTATACAAGATTCGACAAGATTCGACAACCATCGCGTGACAAAAATCTTTTTATTTCACCAGAGAGATTGTAACATTCACAAATAATCACTAACTTTGCTGAACATACGGCAGAAACGCATCCTGATTACCAAAGTACCACAACAGTAACCACGAACGGATAAGCGATTTCTATGCTCCTTTTCTTTTCCATGGCTTTCACGCTGCGGAGAGGAAAAGTGTCGTATTGGCTTGAATGCACCTATTCGCAACCGATACGATAGCATGGGATATTGGCTGTTCGATGGCTATTCGTGGAGGCGGCGGTACGCCCGGCAATCAGTCTGAGACAAGCTGCGTCCTGTGCTATTTTTATGCCCAAACCACCGTCTTAGACAGCTTTTATGCCTTATCGTTGAGAAATACAGCCAAGAGAAGCATCGTAGATTGAAAAAATATTGCTAACTTTGCGGTCGGAAAGGTATCATAGCCGATCCCAAGAAAAGGCATACTTGCTGATCCTTTAATCGAAACGCCAATTTCAATAAGCAGAGGATTACGCAATCTATATGCTTCTCTTTTTGCCCCTTGGAAGAGGGTAAGGGAAAGTTGTGTCATGCAGCTTTCTCCGCTTTCTTTTTTCCGTGGGTGCCGAGAATCCTCCTGTCCTTGATACGTCTGCCAACGACAGATAAGGATTTGGAGCAAGGTTGTATTTCTCTCGCTTAAGCCTCTGCTGAGGTATTGGCGTACCCGATTAAAGGTGTAGGCGGTCAAATCGCTTGCTCCTTTTCTTGTATATAAAGGTACCACCAATCAAAGAATGGCTGAGTTCGGGCGGTTTGTAGGCGTAAGTGATCATACCCTGTTATGAAAAAGAAGGCCATTTACATCGTCCTGCTTGTAGTTGTTGCCTTAGGAATCGCTGCATTCTTCGCTGTGCCTCCTATGCTAACCAAGCACTATTACTCCAAGGCATTGGAGCAAGACGAAGCTAAGAATTTCAGTGAGGCATTAGCACTCTATGAAAAAGTCAACACAGTAGATTCATGGTATAGAATGGCCGATATTTATGCCGATTCTACCATTACAGAATCTTACAGCCCCTCACTGGCACTAACCCACTATGAAAAAGCATTGGAAGGGGGCAAGCCCGAAGCCGCATACGAAATAGGTCGAATCTATTACGAGGGCTTAGGGGTTGAGCCTGATACCATTAAAGCCATTTCAATGTTTGACTTGAACGCTGGCGATAAGGAGGTATCGAGCAAGGGCACGCTTGCTCTGCATTTTTATAATGCAAAAGATACGCTCAATGCCCTAAAGTATGGTGAACTGGCCGCAAATCTCAAAGATTATGAAGCTATGACTAAAATGGGCAAAATGCTTATTGAATGGGAGAATGTAAAAGATGTTGAGCGTGGTTTAAAATATGTGACCGAAGCTGCGGATAGCAACTACGCAAAAGCTGCTTACAATCTTAGCTGCTACTACTCAAATCCTCATTATGGAATCAAAACAAATCAGGACAAAGCATTCAAATATGCCCTACAAGCAGCACAAGCAGATTATGTGCCAGCCTACAATACAGTCTTTTGGAGTTACTATGCGGGAGAGGGTACTCCTAAGGACATAAATCAAGCTCTTTATTGGGTAAACAAAGGCTGTGAAGCAGAAGATGCAGAATCATATTATTACAAGGGTATGCTTTACTACAATGGGGATGGGGTTGCTAAGGACACCAAGACAGGCAAAGAGCTATTAGCCAAAGCAGCCGAAATGGGTGATACTGATGCACAAGCTATGCTTGATAAAATCTCTGGCAACGCAGCCGCCCGAGCAAGAGCCCAAGCAAAACGAGATAAGGCACTCAAAGATGCAATCAACAGCATGAACTCAGCTACATTCCTATATCAAAATGGCATATACTTTTAATCTCTAATAATCAAGGACAATGAAAAAATATATTCTAAGCTTTGTTTTTGCCTTCATTACCGTATGCTGCCTCGCACAAGCTAGTAAGTACGGTAAGGTAAATCTGTCACATATCACCGACCGTGTACAGGAGAATATCAAAGATTTCACCGGAACTGTTGTGGTTGAGAAATACGATTTCACAGAAAAGTTCGGTGAGCCTAAAGTTGGGGGCAAAAAGGAATCTCGTACCTTCACTCTCGATAAACATGGATTCTACACAATGAATGATGGTAATATCTATGAAAATGAATATCTAACTGATGGTCGTATCTCAGTGGTGAAGATTCTTGATTCGACAACAAAAGTTTTGCAACAAATGATTAAATTTCAATACGCTCTAACTGGAGAAGAAAATGCTGGAGTGCTGCGCATTGAATACGATAAGTCAGGAGACCGAGGTATGGTGACACATTGGTTGGAAAATGTGAAACACAAGCACTCTCCGAAATATGGAGAGGTTTACCAAAAGCTTAATGCAGCGGGTCAACCCATTCATGAAGAGATAGATTTTATGAATATAGAAAGTGCCACTCAATATAATTCATACAATGTCCCCACAGCCGAAGCCATCGATGGATTTGGAGGCGTTGTTATGGAATACAAGTATTACAAATATGATTCCAAAGGTAACTGGACGGAGCGCTTCGTATATAAAAATGGCTCACCTGATCGATTCGAGAAACGAATCTTCATGACCCAAGAAGAAATGGAAGCAGAGCAAGAACGAGCTAGGCAAGAAGAGTTGGAGCGTAATAGGATTGCTGAACAAAAGAGAATCGAGGCTTTTCAACTTCGACAATCTCTAATGGAGAACTTCTTATCTGCTATTGATGAATACAACACCCAAACCATAAATAATAAGATTGAACCCACTAGCATTTATATAAGTGGAGCAACAAGAACTCCAATTAAAAGTTCTATATCTAATGTTATAGATATTCTACAAAAAGAAATAATTCCCTCCGCCTTAAACAACAAATATGTCACAGCAAAATACGGCTCATGTGCAAAAGTCCGTGGCTGAGGCTTAGCCAAAGATCACGGCGCAGCG
>JAJBUH010000044.1 GCA_020860445.1 Bacteroidales bacterium
TGTTACAAAAATTTTTACTTCAGAATCGCTGAGTAGTTACATTTTAGAGTATGTCTAATAAAATTTGTTAATTATTCCAATGAGGTATATGGTGCAAAACGATCATGAGTCCAGCTATTATAGTCATCTGCTCCGCAGAGGAGCTGGTGTCCTCATAACCTCTGGCCAAACGCCTGTATCTATCAAGGAGGGCGAATGTACGTTCAATAATCCATCGTTTATTCTGTGGAACAAATCCTTTTCCATTGAAGCCGGATGTCACTGGTTCCAAATCGTATCCAAGATAAAGGTTGGATACATCAACCAAGTGTCCTTTGTAAGGAGAATCAGCAAGCACCTTTTTATGCCGGGGTAGAGAATGTAAAGTGGGAGCACCCGCAAAAACGTGTGGAGTGAAGGACAGTTCCAAAATCGCAACCCTGTTGAACTATAGTCCCCAAACAATCTATAACCATCGTTCATCCGTAAAGAACCGTGCAATAAAACGTGAAACCTTCGAATCGGATGTGGAATTAATTTGAGGATATGCCTTTTGACGCGCCCTTTTCGCCTGAAACCACCATGAACAGAATGGAAACGATGCAGAGGATAGTGCCAAGAGCGATGTTGAAAGTGAAGGGTTCTGAGAATATAAAGGTTCCGATTAAAATGGCAGTCAGTGGCTCGGAAACTCCAAGTACGGCTGTCCTTGTCGGGCCTATCATGCGTGTGGACATGGATAGGGCAAGCAGAGACATCATGGTGGGAATGATGGCAAGGGCGATCAGATCAATCCAGTCTTTTGCCCCGCTGATTCCACTTGTGAGGTCGTTGCCTTCAAGGCTTGTGGCGCAGAAGAATACCAATGTCCCGAAAATCAGGGCGTAGAACGATATCGTGTCGGCGGAAAGGTTGGCGGCTATTTTCGAACGGTTGACGATGACGAGGTAGAGAGCATAGCTGAGGGCAGAAAGCAAACACAAGACTAAGCCTGTGATATTGAAGCCGGTGCCGAAAGGGTTCACCATGGCCACGACTCCCCCTATCGAAATGGCGATGCATAGCCATGAGCGCCAGGATGGATAGACATGGAGCAGGATCATCAACAGTGCGGTGAACACGGGATAGATGTATAGCAGCGTAGTTGCAAGACCAGCCGCTATGAAGTTGTAGGCTGCGAAGAGACAGATACTGCTGCAGGCGAACAATATTCCCAAGACTGCCATCAGCAGCAACTGCATCAAATTCAGCTTGAAACTTTCCTTTTTACAAAGCATTAGGACGATCATGAATCCCGTGGCCATGAGATACCGGAAGAACAATATTGACATGACAGGCACACCCTTAATCAAAAGGTCCTTGCCGAAGAGGGGATTGGTTCCATAGGCAATTCCAGCAATCAGTCCCGCCGCAAATCCAATTACGGTCTGCTTTTTAATGCCGCTCATATTAACTTCATTCAAAAATCGGTACGCCTGTTATTCCGTGATTGTCTTTGCCCAATCAGCGGCTTTTGATGGGTCGCCATTCAACAACTTCCCCGATTGCCAATCGATGCCGGGATATAATCGGCGGAGGTCTTTGGCACTTCCGTCAATAGTGCTACCGCCGGAGGTGGCGAAGGGGACAACCTTCTTGCCATCGAGCCGTTGGCTTTCAATCCACGTGTTGACTGGGCGCGGCGCCAAATCCCACCATATCGGGTAGCCGAGAAAGATGATATCGTAATCTGATGCATCGATTGCTTCGCCGCCGAGAGCCGGACGACTTGCGGGATCATTCATCTCAACCGAACTGCGGCTCTTGTTGTCACGCCAGTTGAGATCTGCCGAGGTGTAGCGCGCCTCTGGTGTGATCTCGTAGGGTTGCGCACCCATGACTTCGGCAACAGCCTCTGCCACGGCCTTTGTCGTTCCTGTGGCAGAAAAGTAGGCCACCAATACTTTTTTATTGTTCATTGTCTCTGGGGTCTTGTTCTGCGCCGTGCAGCCTGTAAGGCACAACAGCGAAAGAAATAGTGAAACCAGTTTCATTGTAGAGTCGTTATAATTGGATTCAGGAGATCGTTTTTATGATTTTGGCTGGTACGCCGCCAACGATGACGTTGGCTGGCACGTCCTTATTCACCACAGCCCCAGCAGCTATGATAGCTCCATCACCGATGGTGACGCCCGGCAGGATGGTGACGTGCGCTCCAGTCCACACGTTGCGCCCAATGTGAACAGGAGCGTGGCGCATGTTCTGTCGCCGCTCGGGATTCTGGTCATGATTGAGCGTAGCGATAATGGTGCTTGGGCCAATCAGTGCGCCGTCGCCAATGAAGATGCCTCCCTGGTCTTGGAACTGGCAGTTGCAGTTGATAAACACATTCTTGCCAAGATGGATGTTACGCCCGAAATCGGAATAGAAGGGCGGGAACATGCGGAAGGTCTCATCCACCTTGTATCCCACAATCTCGCTCATCAACTCTCGGATTTCCTCTGGAGTGTGGAACTCGTTGTTCAAACGCATCTGCACACGCCGTGACATATCGCTCTGCTGGCGCATGAAGCCAATCATTTCCGGCCCTTCGAGCGGAAGCCCATCGGCTATCATCTGCTGAAACTGTTCTATTGTCATTTCAGGTAAGTGGTAAAGAAGTCCTCTATTGCATCGAATGGTATCACAGAGAGGTTGTCGTAAAGGTCGCAGTGGCTTGCGCCGGGGATAATCATCAGCTTCTTGTTGTCGCCTTTCAGCTTTTTGTAGGCATCCTCACCGAAGTAGCGGGAATGAGCCTTTTCGCCATGAATGATCAATACGGCGTTTTCGATTTCATCGGCACGGCTCATCAGCGGGAAGTTGATGAACGGAATGGCTTCTGTTGCATTGCGCCCCTGGTTGGAGTTGAGCGAGCGAGGGTGATAGCCACGAGGTGTCTTGTAGTAGGCAAAATAGTCCTTGAAGAACTGCGGTGCATCGGCAGGCAACTCATCAGGCACACCGCCGCCGGGCTTTTGGAAACCATTGCGGAAGTCCTCCGTGCGCTGCGCGGCCAGTTTCTTTCTCAGAGCGTTGCGTGCTTCGGCACTGTCATCGGCATCGAAATAGCCGTTGGAATTCACACGGCTCATATCGTACATTGTCGATGCTACAGTGGCTTTGATGCGCGGGTCGGCGGCGGCAGCGTTGATGGCCAGTCCGCCCCAGCCGCAGATGCCGAGAATGCCAACGCGCTCTGGGTCAACACGGTCATTGGTTACGAGGAAGTCCACTGCTGCGGAGAAGTCCTCGGTATTGATGTCTGGCGAAACCACGTAGCGAGGCTCGCCGCCGCTCTCGCCCGTATAAGATGGGTCGAAAGCTATGGTCAAGAAACCGCGCTCGGCCAATGTCTGGGCATACAGACCCGCTGCCTGCTCCTTCACCGCACCAAACGGGCCGCACACGGCAATGGCAGGCAGAGGTCCTGCCACATCCTTCGGTACATACATGTCTGCGGCCAGCGTGATGCCGTATCGGTTGGTGAAACAAACTTTGCTGTGATTCACCTTTTCACTCTGTGGAAACGTCTTGTCCCACTCCTGTGTCATATTCAATGTGTTCATAACTTGGTTGTTTTGTGCCTCGGCCAACCCCAATGAGGCAATGCCAAGAACGATTGTTGCTATAAGATTTATCATACAATATACTTTTGTTGATAGGCGGCAGGCGAAAGACCGAACCGCTGTTTGAACAATCCGCTGAAATGAGTGCGGCTTTTGAATCCCACCTCAAAGTAAACATCCGACGGCTTGGTCTTAGGGTTGCGCAGAAGCGTTGACGAGAGGTCGAGTCGTTGCTCCACAAGCCATTTCTCCGGCGTAAGCGGCGTGAACTTCTTGAAGTCGCGCTTGAAGGTGGCAAGCGAGCGCCCTGTATAGCTGGCAAACTCTTCCATCGTCATGTCGAGCATGAAGTGTTGTTCCATAAACTCGGCCAAATCTATCTTCCATGTCTCATGGAAATCAAACAGTGTGGCATACATCCGATGGTCTGCTTCCAGTAAGATGTTCACAGCCTCACGCTGTTTCCATTGTATGGTTTCGCTGTCTGGCTCAATGCCTTGGTCGGCATAGGGTATGAGCGACATAAACAGGCTGTCAATCTTTATGTTGTGCAAAAGCGGAACCGCGGGTGCTTGTATTGCCAACTGTTCGACAGGTAGTCGTTTGCCTTGCAACTGCTCGCTGAAATAGCTTTTAAGAAACTTGCTATCAAGGGCAATGGCAATGGATTGGAAAGGAGTGTCACCCTCAGATTGTTTCTTCATCCGCGCAGTGCAGTTGCGCCGCCAGAAGATGTAATCTCCTGCGTGTGCCTCAATATGTTCTTTGTCGGTCTCGATGGTGAGTACACCCGAGCGCACGAACATCATCCCATGATTGGGCAGGCGATGGTCGCAGTACATGTCGTGTGTGATTAAACTGAAGAACAAAGCGTCTTCGCACGATTGTATGTTGATTGAGCCAGTCATATTTATCTGTTGCTTATGGTTTTCGGGTGCAAAGTTACTGCGTATTTTCCAAAGCATTGTCTTTCAGCGGCTCAATCTTTGTCTTTGAGCAGATAATTGCATTCTAAAGCAATTTGTAGGCAATCTTCACTCTTCTACTTTTACTATGTAAAAGGGATGGTCGTGTTAGCCCTGCCGCTGCACTGTTTTTGGCAAAGGGCTAACGATAGGGAAAGAAGGCCTGGTCGCCATCGTCCGCCATGTCGCTTCCGTTACTGCCACAACCCGTAAGCATCAATGCCCCAAACAAGAGCAAGTATTGGTAATTCTTGATATTCATATCCTTTGCAACAATGATTGTTTTTGGTTGCTAAGTTACTTCGTCAAGTTACCTGCAACAATCCAGTTCCCCCGAACCGACTAAATTGGCAGTTGAATTTTTGAGAATCTGTTATTCAACATCCTTTGTTTACAGTCTATATCTTTTCTCAAATTTGAAATAAATATCAAAATTGGGACAGTCTCTGTTTGCGGAACTTTCCAGTTTCATCCTATCATAAGTTATCTTTACTTATACAGGCCTTTTTGGCGCATTTCTTCAAGGGAGGCCTCGTATGCGTCGGTGCCCTCTGATTGGGTCTTTACCCAAGAAACGAATTTGGCGATTCCGCTGGGGAAGTCCCATTTGGGCTCAAAACCCAGAATGGTTCGAGCCTTGGAGATGTCGGCGTAGTTGTGGCGAATGTCTCCTACGCGGAAATTGCCACTAATCTCGACTGGCACCTGTCGGCCAAATTTTTCCATTAAGGTTTCTACTACCTCAATCACTGTGGTAGACACGCCTGTGCCTATGTTGAAGGCATGGCCCCGAGCCTCTGGCACCTCAATGGCGCGGATTGTAGCATCGATGACATCATCGATGTAGACAAAGTCGCGGCTCTCCTGCCCATCCTCAAAGATATTGATTTTCTTGCCTTTGCGTATTAATGTTGAGAATATAGCCAGAATGCCCGTATAGGGATTCTGCAGCGACTGCCCCGGGCCATAGACATTTTGGTACCTAAGAGTTACGCAATCGATGCCGATGGCAGGGCAAATCATGTGGGCCATTTGCCCTTGCACCTGCTTTGTCAGCCCATAAATCGACGTTGGATGGATTTCGCAATTCTCATCTGTAGCCACCAGTATTAAGGGCTCATTGCATCCCGGATATTTCACCTCAAAGTCGCCATTCAACATATCGTTTTCGGCTCTGGGGCCTGGACATACCACCTCATCAAGCTCTTCGCTGTAGTATTGCCCTTCGCCATAGATGGCTCTGGACTCAGCAATCACCACTCGTTTAACATTATGCTTCTTATTAGCCAGAATGTCAAGCATAATGGCAGTGCCTCCAATGTTGGCAGTCACATATTTCTCTATCTCATACATTGATTGCCCGGTGCCAGTTTCGGCAGCAAGATGCACAATGCAATCTACGCCCTCTATGGCCTTTTCCCAATCAGAGCGAGAAGTCACAGTCCCCTTTATGAGATCCACCTTTCCTTTTATAGACTGATAAAGCGGAGAATCCTCCTCGGGATTCTCCCCATGTATCTGTGGCGTAAGCGCATCCAGCACCCTCACCCGATATCCTCTCTTCACCAGCTCCAGCGCCAAATTCGCTCCAATGAACCCAGCCCCACCCGTAATCAATATATTCTTTATATCCATTCTGTATCTTTTAAATAGTCTCAATCTGAGTAATCCAACTATTGAAATGGCTACACATCTCTCTCATTCTCTCTAGCCCGATTTCGGGACTCATTACTCTTGCAGACAAGACTTTGTCATAATTGTAAGAATCGCTTCTGAGGGCTTTGATAATTCTATGTGACGGAGATGTGTCATACCCTCCATTAATAAGCTCTGGATTCTCCCCTTTAGACAGCAACAGTTTTTGTAATGATGAAATTCCTTTTACTGCCTTAGGGAAGCGATTTAATAAGACTGATAATCCACAGAAAATCAAAGTTTCAAATTCGTAAAGTTGGATATAGGGAATGAATCGAGCCTCTTCAATAGCCTCCCCAAAAGCCCTAGTAAGAGTGTCTATACACAAATATGGATCAGAAATCGATTTAGATTTCTGGAAGTTCGGGAAATCTGTAGGAAGTGCATAGAAATCTATCATTGTTGTGAAATGATTCTCGATATTCTCTGTGTCTGGATTAGATTTAAACAGGCGATTCAGATCATTTTCTATCTTCGAAAAACTCACAACTCCACCTCTACCACTTCGAGATGTAGATACTATTATGCTCTTAGTGATAATACCGTGGCATTTTAGATGAGGTTTAAGTACGGCAGAAACAAATGCCTCCTCCGTCTGGCCCTCACATAATATATGCAAGATTTTTATCATAACGGTCTACCTCCTATCACATTCTTTTCCCATAGTTCACTCAAAGTATATTCTTTGAGCCAGTCTGAGAGAAAGGATTTATCACAACGTTTTGTGGCCGTTGAGTCAGTCAACTCATCTCTCTCCACAACCACTGTATCATTAGGCTCAAAGAGGTCTATAAGGCGCTCTGACTGAGTAGAGATAAGAAGTTGTACCTTTAGAGATGCCTCTCGAATCAATTCAGATAGGACATTTATTGCATAGGGATGCAATCCCAACTCAGGCTCATCAATAAGAAGCAATGGAGGCATTGTCTGGGATGGTTGCAATAACAGAGTGGCCAGGGCAATAAATCGTATAGACCCATCTGAG
Organism: Bacteroidales bacterium; assembly: GCA_020860445.1. Taxonomy (GTDB): domain Bacteria; phylum Bacteroidota; class Bacteroidia; order Bacteroidales; family Muribaculaceae; genus CAG-873. Next base: position 7,212 of record JAJBUH010000044.1, read on the forward strand.
AATTGCTCAGCAGTCAATACATAATCATTAAGTGAATCGTCTGTCCAATTCAAGGATACTAAGTTACCATCTGGTTGTAAATAAAAATCCTTGAACCGAGGTACTACCATTCTTACATATTCTACAATTCTCTTGTAACTGTCAGGATAAGAATTCTTTAGGAAATAGAGGAACGAAGCAAGATTATCTCCTGATTTCTGTAGATACTGCGCACTGCCTACTACCGAGGATTGACGCAAAAAACCTGACATAGAAGAATCATTGAATTGATACGCCTTCAATCCTTTCAGAAAATCTTCTATCCCATAAATTTCCTTTTTGGCATTATCTGACAGGGCCAATTCTAAAAAATTACCTTCAAGAGGTATAACTTTCTGTTCTTGATTATATCCTATTCCTTCCTTGGCAATAATAAGGCGACTTCCTTGAGAGGCTGAAAGAGAGAAGAAATAAGAGATATCTCCCTGCGATTCATCTTTGTTACCAAAGGCTAATCGGGCAGTCATCTCTGGAGTTTTCTTCATACCATAATGCAGTAACATATTAGGGCCACCGTGAGAAGCTACATACTTTTGCAGATTGCCTCTCATCATTTGGCCTAATAAATTGAAGAATCCAAGTACATTGCTTTTACCAGCGCCATTCGCTCCAAGCATCAAATTGATGTCGCCCAAATTGAGATCAACTCCAGGTTCATACCCTATGGATTTGAATCCTTTAATCTCAATACGAGCCAATTTGTATTTCTCTTTATCATCCATTTTGTATCCGTTTCTGTAGAATAGCCTAATTTTAGGCTTGCCTACGCAAAGTTACTATAATTTTGAGAATTTGCGGTTACTCTGTGACGATTTTATTCTGAGGGACCAAACAATTTTCCAAGCCAGTTGGAGAGGGAATACGAAAGGTAGACATCTTCAGAAAGAGAGGAATAGGCTGATTTAAGGAAAGTGGGAGGGATTACGGGTCGTTGGCGGTCGATGATGAGGATGTTGTCGGGGTGGTAGAAGTCGTAATTGATGATGTCGGTGTTGGTGGTGATCAGCTTGCGCTTGGAACCGAGGGCCTCAAACGAGCGCATGGTCTGCCCAATCTGCATTGGTTTTTGCACATCCAGCACTATTCGAGATTTCCGGTAAAGATCCAGCAAATCAGGATAAGCCAATGGCTTAAACTGAAATTCATCTTTCCGCGCCCCATTAAGCTGCCGATCGATATATCTCTTTTTGTAATACATCAACTGATGCTGGAAATACTCATACATTTTCACCCTGCCGCCTTGAGCCTCTACCTGCCGAGCTACATCATGAATCAAGGCATATCGGTCGAAATGCACAGTGCCGACAAACAGCAAGTCATACTCCGGCACACAAGGCTCCTCCCCTATCCTGCGATAATCATCAGTGTAGAAAAGAGGCAAAAAGTCCATCCCCAGCTCTCGACAATCCACTGGGTCAAAACTGGACACCTTGTCAAACAATGGCCTAATGGTATAGAACTGTGGATTGTATGACACCGAATCCCATTGATATAGCACAAACCGCGCATTGGGATGCAACTCCCTCATGCGGCGCAGACTGTTGGCCGAGATGCACTCGCCCTTGATCACCAAGACATAATCATAATTCTCCCGCGCCGTAGCCTCAATGATGCCGTCATAATACTTATTGATGTTTGGCGCCAGCAGATTGCGATTGAGACGAATGAGAGATTTGGTGAGAAAATTATTGCGCGGACGCTCATCGAAATAATGCACCTCAGCCCCCTCAGCCTTAAGCCCATCCATTATCAGACGGTGGAGGCCGAAGAAGTTGGCGGCTATCAACAGCACCTTTTTTCCCCGTAGGAAAGCAGGATTTGCCAAACCAACGCTATATTTTTGAGCAGATGTCATCGATTTAACTTTATTTCAACCGAGTGGGCAAAATATTTGCCCACCTCATTGAGTAACTTTGCATCGTAAACAATAAATAGACACCTCTAACACTTAAGATTATGAACAATTTTGGTACAAACGACGTGATTTTCGCCAGGGCGACAATGATGGGCCACGAATTGGTTAACGCCCGCTACTCTGACATTCCCTCGATGGAGGCTCTCCTGAGGAGAATCAAGTCAGAAATGGGAGCTGCCTTCGGCCTCGTCACCATCACAATCCGCAACCTCACCCAAGGTTGGATCCAACAGCGCGCCTATCGCGTGGCATAACTGTTTACTATCGCGGCTATTTCATGCGCATCATCCTCAGTCATTGAGCTATTGATGGGCAAGCTCACACATTCAGCGCAAATCCTCGTAGCATTTGGGCAGTCTGCTTCGGCATACTCTTCGTAGCAAGGCTGATCGAATGGCGCGCGTGGATAATGCACCCCGGTTTCCACTCCATTATCCAGCAGATACTTGCGGAAACCGTCTCTATCCTCAACCAGCACCACATACTGATGCCACACGCAGTCGTCGCCCCCATACGAGGGAAGCAACACGGCTGCGTTTTTAATTTCGTCATTATAGATCTTGGCAATGGCCTGGCGATGTTTGTTGTCTCGAGCCAGATAGGGCAATTTCACCCTCATCATGGCAGCCTGAATAGGGTCAAGGCGGCAATTCAGGCCTGCGTACTTGTTGTGATACTGTCGATCACTGCCATAATTGCGCAGGGCAGTCACCACTCGCGCCAGCTCAGCATCGTGGGTGGTGATGATGCCCCCATCACCCAGGGCGCCCAAGTTCTTTGTAGGATAAAAGCTCATGCCCGCAGCATGCCCCAAGCCTCCGGTCATCGATGTGCCAAACAGGCCTGGAATCGGTGATTTGGCGCCAATGGCTTGCGCATTGTCCTCGATTACCAGTAACTGATTCTCCTTTACGATTTTTCCAAGCTCTTCGTTCCAACTTACTCGGCCATACAGATGCACTGGCATGATGGCGCGAGTGCGAGGGGTAACGACTCGCCTTACTGCCTCAGCGTCAAGATTTTTTGTATTGATATCCACATCAGCAAACACGGGCACCAATCCATTATCGCTTATGGCAAGCACCGAGGCCACGAAGGTGTCTCCTGGCACAATCACTTCATCGCCATAACGCAGCCTCCCCAACTCTATGTACCCCCGCAGTATCAGGCGCAATGCGTCAAGTCCGTTGCTTACGCCAATAGCATGAGGCACTTGGCATAGCTGGGCTATTTCTTTTTCAAAGCCCTCAACCTCGGGTCCTCCGATATAACAGCCGTTCTCAATCACTCGGCAAGCCGCATCCTTGAGGGCTTGCTTGTAGGGCTGGTTCACTAAGCCCAAGTCAAGGAAAGGATAATGTTTTTTCTTATTTTCAGGCTTTGTCTCAGTGCGCCGAGCCTTAGAGAGCGACTTGAATTCATCATAATCGCGCACATATTCCTCCTCATCATAAATCTCTGAGGCCAGCACCACGCATACTGCGCCAGATGTGAAATTGTCAAGCGTACGCCACATCCCGCTGGGCAGGTACAACCCTTGGTAGGGACGATTTAGATGGTAGGTCGTGACCTTGGTGCCATCGTCAACATTTACGTCAAAGGCTCCCGTTATTGCTATCAGCACCTGCTGTAGGCGCCGATGGCTATGGCCTCCGCGTTCTGAATCACACGGCACATCATACAAATAATACACGCGCTTAACATCAAAAGGCATGCAGCCGGGACGCTGCAAGAATGACAAGTTGCCTCGGGGATCGCAAACCCGAGGAATCTCTATTATGTATGGCGTTACGCTCTGGGGTTCCATTATTGGTGACAATTTTTGTTTAATCTTTGTGGCTTTGGTGCAAAGGGGCAAGTGGGCAAAGAGGCAAAGGGGCAAAGGTACAAAGGCGCAAAGAGGAGGTCTTTGGTGACTTATGTCCTTATGTTTCTTATGTCCTTGCGGTTTTGCGGTTTTACGGTTTTATGGCACAAAATTACAAAATAAATTACTCACTTCATAAAGATATTTCGTAATTTTGCAGTTATATTAAGAAAGACCCCATTCTTGAGATGATTGACCGCTCCACTTTTGCCACCCGCGTGGCCCTCTACCATACATTAGGTTGCAAGCTCAACTTCGCTGAGACAAGCGCGGTGGCCCAGATTATGGCCCAGCGCGGATTTCGCAGCGCGGCCAAAGGCGAAGTGCCCGATGTGATAGTCGTCAACACCTGTTCGGTCACCGAACTGGCCGACAAGAAGTGTCGGCAGACTATCCGTTCGCTCCATCGCCGTTACCCCGATGCGCCCATCCTTGTCACTGGCTGCTATGCCCAACTCAAAAGCGAGGAGGTGGCCGGCATCGAGGGCGTGGCAATCGTGGCTGGCAGCAACCAGAAATTGCAACTAGCGCAATATCTCGACGAGTGGATGCAGACGCATCAGCCAATCTCAATTGTGCCAGAGGCAAAGAGCATAACCGAATTTCAGCCCTCCTGCGCCCGAGGCGACCGCACCCGCTATTTCCTCAAGGCGCAAGACGGATGCGACTATTGGTGCACCTACTGCACCATACCCAAGGCTCGCGGCCGCAGCCGCAGCGGTTCGATCCAAGACCTGTGCCAACAAGCTCGACAGGCAGCCGCTGAAGGCGGCAAAGAGATAGTAATCACTGGCGTCAACATTGGCGACTTTGGCAAAGGGCGCCCCGACACATTCCTCGACCTGATTCGAGCCCTCGATGAGGTTGATGGCATTGAGCGCTATCGCATATCATCGATAGAACCCAACCTCCTGACCGATGAGATCATTGATTGGTGCGCCCAGTCGCGAGCCTTCATGCCGCATTTCCATATCCCTCTCCAGAGCGGCAGCGACCAAGTGCTCAAGCTGATGCACCGCCATTACGACACTGCCCTATTCCGCGAGAAGATAATGCGCATACGCGAGCGCATCCCCGATGCTTTCATCGGCGTAGACTTGATAGTGGGTGCCCGAGGCGAAACGCCCGAACTCTTTGCCGAGAGCAAAGCCTTTGTCGAATCGCTGCCGATATCGCGACTGCACGTATTTCCATACAGCGAGCGCCCTGGCACTCGCGCCTTGGAGATTAACTATGCTGTGCCAATCGAGGAGAAGCGCAAGCGTGACCAGGCCATGCTGCGCGTCAGCGATGCAAAATTGAAAGCCTTCTCCGAGCAATTCGTTGGCGCGGTGCGCCCAGTGCTCATCGAGCGCGGACATGGCAAATCGATGGCCGGATTTACCGACAATTATTTGAGAGTCAATCTTGACCTGCCCTTAGATTTTGACAATCGCATCGTAAATGTCAGACTCGACTCTCTAAACCCCGAAAATCTTGAATTCAATGGCACGCATATTCCATAGCATACTTACGGCTCTGCTCAAGGGCATAGCCCATCTCCCATTTTGGATACTCTATGGGATTTCCGACTTCATATTCCTCATCCTCTACTATGTGGTGCGCTATCGCCGAGGAGTGGTAAAGAAGAATCTCACTGAGTCGTTCCCAGAACTCTCAGCAAAAGAGATCAAGAAGATTGGTCGACAATTCTATCGCAATTTCTGCGACTACATTGTCGAGACCATCAAACTGCTCCATGTCAGCGATGAGGAGATGAGGCGCCGCATGGTGTTTGAGAACATGGATATGGTCGACGATATCCTATCCTCGGGCGGAAGCATCGCCGTGTACTTCTCCCATTGCTTCAATTGGGAGTGGGCGCCATCAATCACCCTTTGGTCGCGCCTGAAACCTTACCCAGAGTTCACCGGTCCCGGCTCAGCCGCTTTTTGCCAAATATACCGACCGCTTAAGGATCAATGGTTCGATGGCATGATGCTGAAACTCCGCAGCCGTTTCCACAGCATCTCGATAGCCAAATCCCATACCCTGCGTGAATTGCTGACATTGCGGCGCGATAAGGTGCCATCAATCACCGGATTCATGTCTGACCAAAAGCCCAGCCATGGCGATCCGACATACGTGACAGATTTTCTTAACCACCCCACCCACATGATCACCGGTACCGAGACTCTGGCTCGACGTCTCGGCATGGCTGCTATCTATTGGGATATTGAGAAGGTCTCACGCGGGCATTACAAAATCACAAATGTGATGATTGCACCCGACGCCTCAAAGACTCAGCCCATGGAAATCACCGCCAAGTATGCACAACTCCTCGAATCCAACATACGCCGTCAACCCTCAATTTGGCTCTGGACCCATAAGCGCTGGAAAAAAGTCCCTTGGATCCAGGATCCAAATTGATTCTCCCCCCTTCTATTCGATTCTTGTCGATATTATCGATTCTCGTTCTCCCTCTATTCGATTCTATTCGATTCTTGTCGATATTGTCGATTCTCGTCGATTCTTTATCGCCCCCTCTAATGATCGCTGTAATTATATTAAACTGGAACGGAGCCAACCTACTCCGTGAATTTCTCCCTCACGTTCTGGCCAATACCGACAAGGAATTGGCTCGCGTCATCGTGGCCGACAATGGCAGCACCGACACTTCTCTTGAGGTGCTTCGCGAAGATTTCCCCGAGGTCGAGGTGATGCGTTTTTCCGAAAATTACGGGTTCGCAGATGGTTACAATCGCGCCATAGCGGCTATCGATGACGAATATGCCATCTTGCTTAATTCTGACGTGGCTCCTGCTCCCGGGTGGATTGGGCCCCTTTGGGAATATATGAAAACTCACCCGCATTGCGCTGCATGCCAACCCAAACTGCTTAGCTATCGCGAACCCGACAAATTTGAATATGCCGGTGCCTGCGGCGGATTCCTTGATAAGAATGGTTACCCTTATTGCCGAGGCCGCATATTTGACACTTGCGAGACTGACCAAGGCCAATACGATAATGCGATGGATGTCTTTTGGGCCTCGGGCGCGGCGCTGATGGTGCGCACCCAGGCATACCGCGATGCGGGAGGTCTGGATCCAAAATTCTTTGCCCACATGGAGGAGATTGACCTGTGCTGGCGCATGCAGCTCCAAGGCTGGACAGTCGCCGCAGTGCCGCAAAGCGCTATCTATCACCTCGGTGGTGGGTCGCTGCCGGCATCAAATCCGCGCAAGACTTACCTGAATTTCCGCAACAACCTGCTGATGATGCACAAGAATCTCCCCGACTCGGTCAGAAGCCAGCGCCTGTTTGTGCGTCGTCTGCTTGACACTGCAGCCTGGGCAAAATTCATGGTGACTTTTGATTTCAAGAATGCCAACGCCATCCTGCGCGCTCATCGCCACTTTGCCAAGATGCGCAAGAATTACAATACCCACCCCGAGGCTATACTGCTTCCTGAGCAGCCTAATATCCTCTTGGAATATTATCTAAGGGGTAAGAAGCGCTATAGCCAATTATAACTTGCATACATCCTCGATTTCTTGCTGCGTAGCCGTCACTGGCCGAGGCGAGAGGTCGGGGATATTATATGATTTCAACGTATTGTTATAATGCGTAGGACGCTTCAGCGGCACCAGAAATGGTTTTGCTGCTACGCCAGTCGTATCCACATAGGAGATATAGGGGCGTCCGTACTGACCATCATCGCGCTTTGAGGCGAACACAAACCATCGGCCATTTGACGACCATGAGTGGTAAGTGTCGCTATTGGGCCCATTGACTGCATCGAGGGGGTCAACCTCGCCAGTCTCGAGATTAAGCATTCTCAGGTCGGCCTCTTTATGCCAAATCGGGAAGGTGCCATAAGCGGCCTCGGTGAAAAGCAAGAATTTGCCATCGGGCGAAATCTTGGGATGGCAAGCCGAGGCATTATGCTCGGGTCCGCTCCATACCACCTCGACACTGTCGCCAAACTCAGCCATTGCAGAATCAAAAGGTATGCGGCATATCGAATAGCGCAGTTGCTCTACGCTATCAGGCACCGACACGGCTGGAGCAGAGCAATAGTACACCCACTTGCAATCGGGCGAAAACACTGGGAATGTCTCCCAGACATCCTTGCGCGACACCAAGGGCGATTCAACCGCCATGTTGCGGTCAAGATCAACCACAAACACATCAGATGCTTCGTCATATACTTCTAATCGGCGCGAGTCCAAAGTGTGAAATGTCGGACGCACCAGATTGGACGAGAATACGCAATACCGGTTTCCGGGACTGAAATCGCCATACACGGCTGCTGTCTCCATCGAGGTCGGTTTGATGGTGAGTTTTGTAATTTTGCCATCTTTTATCATGATGGTGCCTCCCTTGGGGCCGCGCAGGTGGAACATCGATGTGCCCCTCTCCTCATGGTTGCCATTGCCATAGATATGGCAATTCATGCATGCCCCATCGAGATTGAGATTGTCGGCCAGCACGCGCTCGTCAAAATTCTCAAGGTTGCGTTCGCAGAGTTGTATTTTGTTCCATACCTCATATCCTGGTTCTATCAGTCGATAGCTGAGATACGGGTCGATAGGCTGTGGTGAAACTGTCAAATAGAAAGGTTGGTACTGTACCCACTGCCCATTGACATGGGCCGTAACCGTAACCTCCAGGTCGTTGCCGATTTCGCTTGTCAACAAAGAGCGCCAAAGGCCTAAAGAGAAGTTTGTCTCTTTCCTCCCCCTCACTGTGATGCTGTCGTTCTGTCCTTTGACTTTTACAGTCATATAGTCGGCATCATTGCGGAGAGTGAAATTCAGCGGGGCTATGTTACATGGCACTATTATGCCGGCATAGTCAGGGAAAATTGGAGCTGGTTCGTCAACCATCTCCACCTTGTCCATCTTAGGCTCACAAGCTGTCATGGCAAATGCCAACGCACCGATAAAGAGTGCGCCAGCCCAACCTCGGGTGTATTTATATTTGTCAATAGATTTCATTGGTTGATGAACTATCAGAAGTAATTATTTGGGATTGTGGCCTTAGTAGGGCTTTTGTTCTCAGAGTGTCTGCTGCCGGGATGCTGTCGGGCGCGGGTTTATGCCTCTTGCCTTCGAGGTTTTGGCCCCAATTCTTGCTGAGATTCTTACCTGAGAAATGATAGTAGTACCAATAGGTATTGCCGAATCTCTGTTTCAAGACATGCGACTGACGGCCGCTGGCATTGAACAGCCGGGTGTACTGCACAAAATCATCAATGGTAGCCTCGGGGATGCCTGATGCCTGGAGTTCTTCCTCGGTAGCATCGCGCAGCAGCAGAGAGATGAGCATCGCCTCGTCATAGAGCCGCGCACGGCCGCGTTGCGGCTTATAGTCGGTCTCAAACGATTTCAGGTCACGGCTCAACAGGTCAACGCTAATCAAATATTGATATGCCATCTCATTGTCGGGATTGTCGCGCAGCAATGCTCGGAGCGGACCCGGAATATCAGATGAAAATCTCAGTGTATCCTGCGTGGGCTTAAGTTTGGCTATTTCGCGGAGCTGTTTTATGGCTGGATCCTTGGGGTCTTGTTCTCGCATACGCTTAGCCCAACCGCTATGCACGGCTGTGGCCTCGAGCATGGTCAGGTACTTGTCGGCCAATGCGCTGTCGCCGTTGATGATGGCAATTTCTGCCAGTCGCTTTATGTAACGGGTGCCCTCGCTGCGAGGTGAGAATATCATGCCCAGGATGGTGCTGTGTTCGGCAAAGGTGAGGTCGCCCAGCCGATACCATGCCTCGCCAGCCGCTGCAGTGTAGAGATAATTTGAGTTGCGGTCGGTCATGGGCAGCAGCGCATAAGGTCCCTCTTGTGGATGATACAACAGACTATCAGCCAGATGGCCGCGCATAGCTTGGCCCAGGTTGTAATAAAAAGCGTCGAGGTATCCGCTCTTGCCCTCCTTTGCCTTGCGAGCCACATTGTGCCAATGGCCCCAATAAGCCTCGGTGTCAATGGCCATCGCGCGCTCACGAGTAAGATTTGGCCAACTCCAGAAATTAGTGGCTGGATAACTCTTAAAAGGTATTATCACGCCCAACAGAGCGAAACCTATTGCGTAGGTCCACCGCTTGTGCAACAGCAAAAATATCACAATCAGTACCAATAGCGCCCAAGCGCCATAAGCGAAGCACCAATAGGCGAACGCCAACAAGGCTATACCGGCTATGGTGCGAGCATACCCATCCTTAAGTGCCGCGAATATCAAAAAGAGGCTCATGCCACCGGCCAAGGCGATTGTAGCACTGAGAGGATAGTCGAATGCGCACTCTCTGAGCCATTCCCATAGTGCCACAAATGTGGCTACTATCATGGCCCAGTCTGACGATGCCATCAGGCGTTTGGCTACTACCCATGCCACTAACCATACCACCATCAGCCAGATGGCCACGATGGTAGGACCAGCACCGATGTACCAGTAATATTGTGTACAGAAATCGCCCAACAGGCAGGCAACCCAACCAGGACGGCCTACATAACTGAATACATAATCTGGATTGTGTAGGAAAAGCAGCGTCTGCTCTTTGTGCTGCAGATGATAGGGGTAGAAGAAAAAGAAGAAAGCGAAAGCAGCCAACCCCACACATAGGGCGGCTACCCACGGAGCGTACCGATCTCGATATTTCTCCTTCAATATCTTGCGCCTTAGGCCCATATAGCTTGCATTATTATCTGAGGGGATTCTAATCCCGACATCATTCCAACAGATTTCTCAACTTTATTGTTCAAAACAGAGCAATGCACTATTCACAATACCCAGCCCCTCACTATTCACTTTTCATTATTCACTTTTCATTATTCACTCCCTTTGACTTTCATCTTAATGCGGTCTTGGTTTGTCAGCAGCTTTTCAGCCTCGAATTTGTCAAGGTTGACTGGACGCTTCACAAACTCCGGGATGTTGTATGAGCGGTATTGCTGGTCATAGTATCGGCGAGGATTCTCCTGCGGCAGCAAGAATGGCTTTGAGGCATTGCCATCATCATCGACATGGCAGATATAGGCGCGAGTGTGCCATCCATCATCGCGGCGACTGCCTATCACCATCCAGCGGCTATTGCTGCTCCAATTATGATAACTGTCAGCATCATCGCTATTGGCCTTTGCCATTGGCTTGCTTTCTCCGGTAGCCAAGTCTAAGATATGGATGTCGGACTCGGGATGCCAGATTGAGAAATTGCCGTATTCAGATAGGGTATAGGCCAGATGCTTGCCGTCAAACGACGGCTTAGGCCACGACACGCTCTTGCCCATAGCCGAGGCGTGGATCACAGTGTCAACCTCCTCACCAAATCGGCCAGTGGCTGGGTCAAAGCTGATTCTGAGCAAGTCGTATCTTACTTGATCCAGACCCTGAGGTATCTCTTGCGGGGCTGCAGCGCAGAAATAGAGGGAGTTGCCATCGGGCGAGAAAGCTGGGAAGGTCTCCCAAATTGAGTCACGTTTCAGAATGGCTGGAGCCAAGAGCTGACCAGTCTCGGTGTCATAAGCTTGCACATCTGAGGCGTAGTCAAACACTTCCAACCTCTTCTTGCCAGAGATATGGAAACCCTGGCGAGTATTGTTGGTAGAATATGCGATGTACCTCCCCGAGGGATGCCAATAGGGATACACACACAGGCCAAGCGTTGCATCGGTCGATGTGTCATAGACTGCCATCTCTCCATCCTTGCGCAGCAAGGTAGCGCCATGCGGTCCGCGCACATGCATGCTATACCAGTCGGGGTCGCATTGATTGTAGGCATGGCAATTCATGCACCCGTCAACTTGGGTATTCTCGAGTATGGCCTTTTCGTCATAGTTCGACAGGTTGCGCTCGTAGATTCCCATCTTGCTGTACACCTCATATCCCGGCGCAATCAAGCGATAGGTCAGGCCATAATCGATGCTGTCATGGCTCACGTAGATTGGGAAGGGTCGATACTCCCTCCAACCATCGGCATATTTAGCCGCAACTGTCACCATTACTGAATCTCCAGAATTTTGGTCAAGCAGTTTATGCCATTGGCGTATCGAAATGCCTGATGCCTCGCGTCCTTGGCTTCTTATTACGGTGCCATCTGCCCCTTGTATGCTCACATCCATCGCCAATGCGCTATCCGCCATATTGAAATTCAGCGGAGCGATATTTCTCGGCACTGTCACACCAACATAATCTGGCCAAATCTCAGGCATAGCCTCAACCTCACTGGCATTTCGGCTCGTCTCGGCTGTGCACCCTGCCAGCATTGCCAAGAAAGCTCCAATAAAGCCCCCTGACAATTTGCTACTAAATCCCTTATGGTCATCAAAACATGTCTTAAAGTACATCAGCATGATTTTTCACTTTTCATTTAAAAAACATACCTTAAATCGCATCAGCATGATTTTTCATTTTTCATTTTTCACTTTTCATTTAAAAAACATGTCTTAAATCGCATCAACATGATTTTTCACTTTTCATTTTTCACTTTTCATTTAAAGAAGTAGTAAGCCCAGTAGCTGCCGCGATAAGCATTGAGCATATACGAGCGCGGGCGCTGAGCCTGCATATCGGCGATAAACTGGGCCATGCGCTGGCGCACCTGGTCAGACACTGCCCATGGAATTGTTTCCAAGGGATTGCCAAGCCGTGTCCAATGCAGAGCCAATGCCTCCTGATATGCCATAGGTATGTGGTCGTAGCCTAAGCCTGCGCCTATAGGGTAGCACTGCTCAAAGCGTGGCAAGTTCTTATTGAGCAAGCACCAAGCCATGAGGTATTCATAAGCCATCTTGTTGGTCGACGACTGCTGGAAAAGCAGTCCCAACATCGAATCCATCTCATCCTCGCTGTAATAAAAGTCACCTCGGCTCTGCACTGCAGATAGCCAAGCATACTCGGGATTCTCCTTAAGGCTTTCGGGATTGTCCAGCATCTCTTGTGCCCAATTGGCCCAGTTGCGATACACCAGGGTGTGCTGCAGCGACTTTATGTATTTCTGGGCTACCTCTCGATTGCCAGTAAGCATACTGGTCTCGGCGAGGCGCTTGTAGCAGCGTCCGCTTTTCTGGAAATCTGGTATTGCTTCTTGAGCCTCATAAGTGAAGCGTTGGGCTGTGTTGAGAAATCCCAAATGATAATAAGCCTCAGAGGTAGCCAAGGGCGAAGTGAAATCCCTAACAAAGGTAGGCAGCAATCCTTGGGAACCGTTCTGATAGAATAGGAACATATAGTCGGCCAATTGACCAGTCTTGGCAAGTGCCAGATTCAGACAAGCCACGCTCATCGGAGCATCAGGATTTCGCTTCAAAGCCTTGTCTACGATTTTATTCCACTGCTTGGTGCGAGCCCAATAGTCATAAGCCATGAGTTCCTCTTTGCCCATGTCTGAGCATCTGCTCACCCCAGCATAACCGCTGCCGCCAACCAAGGCGATAAGGCTAGCGAGCACCGCATAACGCATCTTGCTTCCCTTGACCACCGGCTTGAGCCATCGCGATACCAAGGCAATCGCCGCGCTTGCCAAAACAGCAACCCAAGGCCAAGCTGCGATAATTTGCGGAAATCTGTAATAATGGATACCGCTTGCTACCCTACCCAACGGCAAGGCATAGATATACCTCTGCGCAGCAAAGGTGCCAGCCACGACGCAAGCCGTAAGGCCCACCCAGGCGATAGCGCTCCAAGCGCGGTGCCATTTCATTCGCGCCAATAACACCAAGGGATAAGCTACGCCGAGGGCGCCGCATAACCACAGCATCAAGGGGGTGGTGATGAGCATCACTACCAACTGCGCCATCGGATTTTTGATCTGTCTTGCCGCCAAGGCGCAAAGTAATGACAACAATACAGCCACTATGGCTCCCATCATCCCATTCTCATCGCATAGGTGCATCCATAATGCTATCGATGGGATAAACGACAGCGGATAGGCCCAAAGCGGACGCTCTGCCATCAGTCGCCACATTGTCACTTGAGTTGCGGCGAGCAGCAGAGCAATCAGTATTGCACCTAAGCCCGAACTGAAGAAAAATTGGGTAATGAATCGCCCTAAATAGTCGGCCAAGCCCCCGGGAGCCATGATTACCTCGGCAGCATAGCTGCCAGTGAACATGAATATCTGAAATTGCTCGTGGTAATGCAAATGATGAGGATAGACATGTCCGAAAAATATGGTTGCCCCCACAATCAGCGCTACCGTTAGCCCAGATTTGATTATCTTTGATTGGTTTATCATCTAAAATGCAAGTTATTACGCAAAGTTACGGATTTTTATCGAGATATACAAATCCCTCAATCCGCCACGGTGAATGTTTCGGCTGGCAACTCCATGGCCGCAGCCACATCAGCAGCGTTGAAATGCACCTGGCCGCGTCCCAGTTCGGGCGCATTGAATGATTTCAGATTGGCATCGTAGAATGTAGGTTGTCGCTGCGGCAACACAAAGGGTTTACCCACTTCGCCTGTCTCTGAGACATGGCAGAAATATGGCTTGCCATACAGGCCATCGTCGCGCTTTGAGGCAAAAACAAACCAGCGGCCATTGCTGCTCCAGCTGTGATAGGTATCGCTCTGATCGCTATTGGCGCGGGCCATTTCGTTGATTTCGCCTGTGGTGAGGTCAATCATTTGTTGGTCTGATTCTCTATGCCAAATCGGGAAGGTGCCATAGTCGGCCACTGTGTACAGCAAATAACGGCCATCCGGGGATACTCGCGGATGACAAACCGAACGTTTCTCTCCCAGCCTGGCCTCAACGATAGTGTCAATCTTCTCGCCCACTCGGCCAGTAGCTTCGTCAAAATCTATGCTGCACAGGCTATACTGCAAGCTGTCGATAGTTGCGGGGTTAGGCTTCCATTGGGCTGCGCAATAATAGATGCTTTTCCCATCGGGTGAGAATGTCGGGAAGGTTTCGAGTGTCAGGCTATCAGCCAATATAGGATTAGCCACAATGGTATTGTTGGCGAGGTCAGCCACGTAGACGTCCGACTTAGTGTCAAATACCTCAAGCCTTTTGCTCGGATTGGCATGGAAGCCAGGAATTATCACATTGGTCGAGAACACCAGCCAGCGACCCGAAGGACTAAACTGGGCATAAACCGAACCCGATACCATATCATCGGTCCTGAGGCCAAGTTTGCGCAGTTGGCCCGCATCGTTGAGGATTATGCCTCCGCCCTCTCCGCGCACATACAGGAATGAGCGGTCGGGTCGCCCGGCGCCATAAGTGTGGCAATTCATGCACCGATTGCCCACCATATTGTAATCGCACAGGGTACGCTCCGAGAAATCCTCAACGCACCTCTCTCTGATTTGCAATCGGCTGAATATCTCATAGTCGGGCTCTATCAAGCGATAAGTAAGATATGGGTCAATGCTATCGCCGCTCACATTGATGCTGATAGGATCGTATTCTATCCATTGTCCATCTTTTTTGGCTGATACAGTAATCAGGAAACCCTGGTCTTGATGCATCTCTAAGAACCGATGCCATTGCTTTGGGCCGAATTTTATCTCATTGCCATGGCCAGAAATAGAGATAACTCCCGCCAATCCCTTAGCCTCGGCATAAACTGCCTCGCAGTCATCGCGTAGCAAGAAATTCAGAGGAGCTATATTTACCGGCACCGTCACCCCTTCATAATCGGGATACATCGGCGGTAAGCTCTCGGCTCTGATGGCATCTCTCGGCGTTTCTGAGCAACCTAAAAGGCACAGCAGAGCAAAGGCGCAGGCCATTAGCTTAACATCCCTAAAATTAAAGCTCCATCTTTTATACTTATAATCCAATTTGTTATTCACCATTTTCAACTCTTACCAATTTATATCCGTGTAATCCGTGGTTTTAGGATTATCGGGTGGCATCAAAGTAGTACCAGTATGTGTCGGCATATTTCTTGCTGCCGCGTTGCTGGTTGTAGTCTCGGAATCGCATCATTTCGTCCTCGCGAGTAACGTATCTCTTCCATTCCTCAGCTGGTGCATTCGTTCCGGCAAGGTAAATCATCAAGGCTTGTTGATACAGGGACTTAGTTCTGGGCTTTCCGCGCTCCATGCAGTAGCGGTCATAGTCGGCCTTGAAAACATCCATTTGCTTAAGCAGCAAGTCAGTGCAAAGCAGATAATCGAGGGCTACCATATTGTCGGGATTGGTTTCCAATAGTTCGCTGAGGATGGTGCGGCAATTGTCGCCAAGACGCAAAGCGTCTTGCGCGTTGGCGATAGCGCGTTTGCTTTCTATTTTAGCCAAAGCCTGGTCTGTCATCCTACCGGGCCAGTGTTCCTGAGCCCAAGCGTGGTAAACCTTGGTTTTATCCAATATGCGCAGATATTTGAGAGCCGCCACTGTGTCACGGCTCACCAGGTTGGCCTCGGCCAACCGCTTTAGCATCCTCACATTGCGATTGCGCGGCGAGAACACATTGTGCATCATTGCGGCGCGTTCGGTCATCATCATGTCGCCCACGGTCCAGTAGAGCTCGTTCATCATATTGATTACAGGCCGAGGAGTGTTTTCGCCTATCTTGGTCAAGGTGCCCAGGTCGCGCAGAGGATACTCCAACAGGCAGTCGGGCAACATCCCGCGCTGCGCATTGGCAAGATAATAGTAGAAACTGCTCACAGACGTCACCTGGTCAACCTGCTTGGCGAGCTGTATGGCTCGGTCATATTGGCCGAAATAATAAGCGGTGTCAATGGCTCGATTCTGTTCGAGCAATCGTTGCGGAGCCGTCGGCACTGGCAATTTGGGGTACAAAAGGCACTTGTCGTATGGCAGCGTATAGTAACTTTTGGCTACAGCCGGTGTAGCCAAGGCTATCGCAATGCAAGCAGCGGCTATCCCTATGCCCCTCTTCCAATTCTCCTTAAGGGCATTTGCGGCAATCAAGGCGCATAAGCATAAAGCTCCTATGCCGAATAGCCAAAACGCTACTGGCAACAGCAAGGCTCCCCACCCTTTGAGCCTCGGTATCAGCAGATATGAGCCTATGCCGCCAGTGACACAAAACAGAGCATCCAAGCCGCAATAGGCATTGAGCGAAGAAAAGAACATCCAAATCCCTACGGCAACCATCACCGCCAATGCTCCCGCCTCTGAAATTTTCCTGAGTCCAGCCCATGCAGCAATCATTGCCAATACAATCACCGCAGCCAATATGGCTGGACCGGCGTAGAGATAATAGTAAAATTGTGTCAGATAGTCGCCAACCAGGCAGCCAAGCCATCCCGGCTTGTCGAAATATCCCGACAACCAGGAGGCATCGCTAAGGAATATCTGATTTTGCTCTTGCCAAAAGAAATGGCATGGATAAGCCAATGAGTAGTAAGCCATCATGGCTCCCCACCCCGCCAGCGCTATAGCCATAGCTATCCAAGTCGGAGAAAATCTCCGGCTCTGTCGCTGGCGCTTGGCCACTGCAATATCGGTATTAAGGGTTTGAGTTGCCATCTTCTTTTATCGTTACGTGGATTGGAGATTGGTCAATGATAAGCGATTTGGCTTCTCTCAGCGACAAATCCACTGGCTCAGAGGTGAAATCAGGCGCATTGAATGAGTGGAGAGATTCGCCATAGTATTTCTTGGGATTGCGCTGAGGCAATAGGAATGGTTTGGTGGCTATTCCGTCCTCGCCGATGCGCGACAAGTAAAGGAGAGCATACAGACTGTCTTCGCGTTTGCTGCTAAACAAGAACCAACCTCCCTGGCTCGACCAGTTGTGGTAGCCATCCACTTGGGCGCTGTTTACCTCATCAATCGGTCTGGTCTCGCCCGACTGCAGGTCCATTAGCCAAAGGTCGGCCTCCGGACGATCCACTGGGTTGGTGCCATAGTCAGTAAGACAATACATGAGATATCGCCCATCATAAGATGGGCGCGGCAGGCTCACGCTTTGGCCAATCGAATCGGCCGATATCACGGTGTAGATGCTGTCGCCATACTGCCCATCATTGCTGTCAAAGGGGATAGCGCACAGGCTATATTTTAGATCCTGGTATTCTCCCGGCATATTCACCTTTGGGGCACGGCAGAAATACAGGGTACTCCCGTCGGCCGAAAAAGCCGGAGTAGTTTCACAGTCCTCGGTCATTAGGGCTGGCAATGTGAGCAGGGTGTTGTCATGGGTGTCGAGCACCACAATGTCCGATACAGCATCCCATGGCTCAATCAGGCGCTCTTGGCCCACGTAGAAATTCTGGTAGATGCGGTTTAGGGAATAGGCGCAATATCTCCCGCCGGGGTGCCAGTAGCCGTAAGTGCAATTGCCAACGGTCTGGTCGGTCTTGGTATGCAGATATTTGTTGCCCGATTCATTATGGATGAGGGTGCCACCATGCTTGCCGCGCACATGCAGCGAGTATTGCGCCGGATTGGCACGATTGGCGTAGTGGCAATTGAGGCATTGGCCATCGACTGTGGTCTCTTCAAGGATAGGGGTCTCAGCAAAATCTGCCAGGCACCGCTGATAGATGCCTATCTTGCTGAATGTCTCAAATCCGGGAGCTATCTTGCGATAAGTTACTCCCCAGTCAGTCAATGGCTCCTCGCTGATGTGCATATCAAATGGCTCGTAGCCAATCCATTGGCCATCGGCCTTGCGCTTGACAGAAACGGTAAAGGTGAGATTGCCGCCTCGATTCTGCTCAGTCAATTGCTTCCACTCTTTACTGTCAAAGTCAGCCCACTCGCCCACTGCTTCCATTTCTCCGCCCTGGCTGCCGCTGACTGCCACATGCATCATCGTGATGTCATCGTCGCCGTCATAATTGAAATTCATCGGCGCTATCCCCACCGGGATTGTCACCCCAGCATAATCGGGCCAAATCGGAGCCTTCACCCCCATCTCCACCACCTCTCTCGGCCTCTCACTCCCACACCCCGCCAAAAGACATGAGAAAAAGAGGGGAATCATGTTTTTAAGATAGGAGCGATGTATTTTTATGGATATTATTTCTTTCATCTAATTGTCGTGCTTACGTTTTCTTGCGTGCTTACGTTTTCAGCCTTCTCTTTCCCTCGAAGCATATTCATGCTCGTTTTGCTGACGAGTGAGGAAATAGGCCCAATAGGTGCCTTGGGCTTTGGGGAGCCAGACTGAGGGGGTGTTTTGGTTGGGGCCGTAAGCTTTGGCCAACTCCATCAACCCATGGCCCACCGAGGGCGAGATGGGATACGGCAATCCATCAAATGAGTTATGCCCCATGCTCCAAAACATCGCTATTGCCTCTTGATGATGGCGCGGTATCTCCCTCACGCCAAACATCTCAGACGCATAATGATACATCCCAGCCATGGTCTGCAAATCGCCAGTGAGCATCATGCCGGCATTGAAATATTCCCAAGCCAAACGGTTTTGGCCCTGGCTCTCGATAGCCAACATTCCCAGCATCTTGTGTACCTGTCGATAGTCGTACAGCATATCTTGCTTGAACCTCAATCTGCGCTTTTCGCTCCACACCGGGTGCAAGTCAATCAGAGCTGTATCAGCCAACAATGCCTGTGCATTCTTTGCCCACTTGCGATAGAACAGGCTATGTTCCAACATGCCCAGATATTTTTTGGCCACCTTGTAGCGGCCATCAATGATCATGCACTCGGCCATGCGCTGCATGAATCGGCCGCTCTTGCGGTCGTTCATTATTGCTTCTTGCAAGTCAAAGGTATAACGAAATGCCGAATTGATCATACCCAAATGATAGAATGCTTCGGCACTCACCAAGCATGAGGTATTATTGTTTGAGTAGGGCTCTATCAGGCTGCTTAAGCCATTTTGCTCAAACTCAAACATCCTTTCACCCAATTTTCCAGTCTTTGCAAGAGCCAGATTCAGGGCTTGGCGGCAAAAGTCGCTGGTTGGAGCGCGCTTCTCGGCTCGGCTGATGATGTCATGCCATTGCCCTTGGCGCACCATGGCATCATAGCGGAACACATCCATCTTATCTTCATCATAAGCTCCAGCCAGCATCCACCAGCCGATTGCTATTACTGCGCAAGCCGTAGCTGGAATAGTCCAAGCCTTTGCAATGGGGCGTGTCAATACTTTGGCCAAAACGCAAAGCGCAACCACAAAAGCCCAAGCGACAATTAAGTTATCGGGATGCACATTGGTGATGCGATAGTAATTGACCCCGAGGAATAATTGATTGTCAGGATACTGTGGCCAAAGCCACATCCCCATCAGTCGGATTATCAGCAATCCAGCCACAAACATAGCTCCAGCCCAGACCCAGCCTTTCAAGCCCGGTTGTCGCATCAACGGAGCCAGCAAGGCGAAAAGCAAAGCTGCTGGGCCAATCCACCAGTAAAGCAAACCAGTGATGGCCAAATAACAGATGATGTCGACCCACGCCGGTGCGGGTTTTGTTCTCTGAGTTAGGCATACTCCAGCCATAGCCAGAACCAAAGCCACGGGATAGGAGAGCAACAGATTCTCGTCACCCATCAATCTGATAAGATAGAGGGACGGCAAGGCAGAGACTATCCACAGTACTGAACTCGCCTTCTGACATGCTTTTACGCAGCATGCGCCTATTAGCGCTTGCAGAGCAGTAAGCACAATGGCTATAGCCATTGCTCCTATCCAGGGGATATAGTAGAATTGGGTCAGAAACTCTGAAATATAATCGGCCAATCCCCCTGGAGAATGCATGGCATTGATGAAATAGTCACCAGTCAACAGAAACAACTGGTATTGCTCATGGTATGCCAGCAGCTCGGGATGACCGAGCCACCATAGGAATACAAAGAGGAAAAGGAAGACCGAAACCCCTACCCTCCAGGCTTTTGATGAATTATTCATCTTAAATGGCATTAGCGTTAGCAAGATTCTTCAGGCATCATAGGATTCCTAAGATTCCTAGGATTCCTAAGGGTTATTCTTTGGGGCCATAAAATTGCATCAGCAGGTCGTAGGCTGGGCCAGAGCCGAGGATGCGCGCTATGCCCAGCACCTGATCGCGGAAATCGTCATTATAGGCCTTGATGCTGTCCTGCAAGGCAGCAGCATATACGCTGTCGCCATGCTGGCGCAGGTATTGCAGATGTGCGCGCTGCGGAGCCAGCATCACATCGTGGGCATGCTTCATGTCTTTCCAGCGCTGCAGTGCCTCGTTCTGGGGCGTGCCGCCGCCAGTCGATAGGGAATCGATGGTGATGATAATGTCGCCTCCGGGTTCGGTCACAATCAGCAGGTCCTGGGTGCCATAGCGCACCTTGCGGTCCATGGTCACGCGGGCCAGGTATTCGCCCCGTCCTCGGAATTCAAACTTGCCGTCCTGAATTACCACAGAATCGACTCCGATGCTGTCCTCAATCTGCTTGCTGCCATAGGGCACCAGAAACACCCGATGCCCGTTGAGCCTCTCGATTGTTGTCGAGCCTTTAACTACAAATTCTGGCTCCTTCTTGCCACAGGCTGTCAACAGCATCCCAGCCAGCGCCGCATATAGAAATAGTTTTTTCATCTCCTTATCTTTTAACCGGTACAGGGGACTGTCCCCCGTACCATCCTTATTCTTTTTCGATTTTCCAATCAGTGAGGTTGCGATCTTTTTTGCAGAAGACAGCGGCGACTTTTACAATTTTTTTACCAGAGGCAGAGAATGGGATCGCATAGCCCTTTGAGTTGATTTGAGCCATAGTCTCATCGACGCTTCCGTCGAGTTTGAATTCCATCACATATACTGTCGAGGCAGTTTTTACCACCAGATCCACTCGGCCTTTGCCCGCATGCTTTTCGGCCTGCGCATAAAAACCTAATATTGAAAAGACGATGTACAATACATTTCGGAATTCCCCCTCGTAATTAAAGTCAGAAGCCTCGACATAAGGGATATCGGCAAATAAGGCTTGAATCTGCCGCATAAAACCATCGACATTTCCATCATTGATGGAACGTACGAATTTGCGGATATCAAAATCCTGGCTTGCTTTTTCTCCAGCATAGCATGGGAGGAGAGAATTGATGAAACCTCGGCGCACCTCTGCATTGGGATACCCCAGACTGACAATGTTGAAAATCTCATCCCACTCCTTGATGGTCAGGTAACCGCTCTGGTATATTACCGGAATCGGGTCAGAGGCAAATGAGTTGACGCTCCTGATAGCACTCACTTGACGTTCCACGCCATCCATTTCCCAGAGATTGAAGCCATGCTTCTGTAACAGTTTAACTAAGAATGTAGGCGTGCCAGTCTCAAACCAGTAGTCATCGATCCTCTGGGCACGGAATGCTGAAAGGAGACTAAATGGATTATAGACCTTGTCATCTGTCCAAGAAAAGCGATATCCATCATAAGCCTTTTTAAGCTGAAGATGCATCTCCTCAACAGTCACGCCCTTATTTTGAGCCATTTCTTGTAATGGCTCGGCCAAAGTTGTCTCAATTTCTTTGCGTGTGATGCCACAGATTTGAGCATACTTATCCTCCATTGAGATATCAATTAGGTTATTAAGGTCGCTAAATACACTCAGCTTGCCTATTTTGGTGACACCAGTCAAGAAGGCGAATTTTATGTAGCGGTCACAAGACTTAAGGCATCCGTAAAAAGGTTTCAGCTCGGCTCGGAAATGAGCTTGCAAATCCTCATCTCCGATGGCTTGTAGGATTGGTTTGTCATACTCATCAATCAATATCACGCTTTGGCTCCCTGTCTTCTCGAATATTTGTCTCAACAGATAATCAAACCGGATGCCCAACTCATCAGAGCCGGGATATTTGCCATATTCGTTTTCATATCTCGACAATTGGGAGTTGAGGATTTGATATACCCCATCTGTCTCGGAATAGTGCCCAATATTCAGGTCGAAATGAAGCACAGGATATTTCTTCCACTTCTTTTCGATGTCATAAATCGCCAACCCCTCAAACAGCTCCTTTTGACCATGGAAATAAGCCTCAAGAGTGGAAATCAGAAGGCTCTTCCCAAATCGTCGAGGACGACTCAGTAAGTAATAGGTACCGCTATCTACCAAATCAAATATGTATTTGGTCTTATCTATGTACAGATAGCCCTCTTGCCTTATCTTTTGGAAGGTCTGTATTCCAATTGGGTATTTGATTTTCGCCATATTCTTGTCACAAATGGATTCTAATGCAAAGTTAACACTTTTCCTCAATAATCCATCCCAAAAACCTGAAAGACTGAAAATTTTTTGAATTAAAGAGGATGAACTTCATAAGAAAGAGACATGCAGATATGAAATTAAGTCTAAACACGGAGGCCACTGAGGGACACAGAGTCCACGGAGGCTGCCTTTTTCTTACCTGTTTGCGCTCTGGCTTCGGTCTCAGAGGCGGCAATGCCGCAGGAGAGACCACGGAGTGCGAGGACAAGCGCAGAGTCCAACTCCTCGCTAAGCCTGGAATCCAAGAGATAACTTCCACACTCCGTGAACTCTGACACCGCTTCAGCGGTCTCTGTGACCGAATCTGCGAGGGTATTGATTAAGGAAATAGAAAGACTCCGTGGACTCGGTGTTCCTCAGTGGCCTCCGTGTTAAGACCAAGTAAGGTAAAATGTACTATGATATTTTAATTTTATGAGTGGTTACTTAGAAATCAGAAAAGAAAAAAAATCACTTTTTGGGTAAAATTTTTGAAGAAAAATTTGGTGGTTTCAAAAATAC
>JAJBUH010000016.1 GCA_020860445.1 Bacteroidales bacterium
GAGCCTCTTTGCTACCCCAAGATAGAATCACAAACAATAAAACACCTCGAGAATATCAAGAGAATGCCATAGTAAATATCGTTCAACCCTATTTCAATTATTCAGAAAAATAGGGCCCTTGTAGTGTTGGCCACTGGTCTTGGCAAAACCTTTGTGGCTGCAGAGGCTATGAGAAGAATAAATCTTCAGAAACCACTGAGAACATTGGTATTAGCTCACACCAATCCACTGGTATATCAATTGGAGAAGGCTTTTTGGCCATTTTTAAAACCAAATCAGACCACCACAGTGTGGAATGGATATGAAAGGCCTGATTTAACAAAAGGATATGACTTTGTATTTGCATGCGTAGACACCGTAAATGGAGCCTTACAAAAAAATATTTCATACGACTTTGATGCCATCATCATCGATGAATGTCATCACGCCGGCTCGGACACCTATAGAAACATATTAGACTATTATGATGCTGGAAAGAGTGGACCTTTCCTTTTAGGCCTAACAGCCACCCCTTGGCGACCAGACGAAAAAGACATTAAATCCATATTTGGAGACCCAAGAATATCAATCGATATGGTCTATGGTATGAAGCATGGCTTTTTGGCCAACGTTGATTATCGGATGTATACAGACAATATTGATTGGGAGGCTTTAAAATCATTCGATGGCAAATTGTATTCCCCTGCCCAGGTCAATCGCAGACTCTTTATTAATCAATGGGATGACGCAGTAGTGTCAGAATTACAACGAGCTTGGAAAGAACAACCCAGGCCTCGTGCATTGATATTTTGTGGCACTATTGACCATGCCATAATCATGCGCGACAAGATCAATGCACTCGGTTTCTGTAAAGCCGCAGCCATATTCTCGACCTCAAAAAATGCCCAAGAGAATCAATCTCTTTACGAGCGCAATCGAATCTTGTGTGATTTTGGGGATGGTCTTATAAATGCGGTATGCACTGTTGATGTATTTAACGAAGGCATTGATGTCCCCGATGTCAATATCATAGTCTTCCAACGTGTTACCCATTCACGCCGTATCTTCATCCAACAGTTAGGCCGTGGCTTAAGAATCTCTGAAAATAAAGAAAAGGTCATAGTTCTGGATTTCGTATCCGACATTCGGAGATTTGCTGCTGGGCTAGACCTAAAGGATAAACTCTATGAGAAAGAAACTGTAAGGGTAGACCTCCCAAATAAAGTTACTTTCAGAAAAGTAGAGGGTGAAGATACTAAAACCGAAGCCTTTTTACGAGAATGGCTTGAAGATGTAGCCACCATTGAAGATGCTGGTGACGATGCAAGCGTATTGAAATTTCCACCTCAAATACTATAGTCATGAACGATAATCAACAGAAATCCCTCAATGGCAATATTTGTAAAACCGCGCTTCTGCAATTGCTTCAGCAACTCCAAAATGACAAAGTGATAGAGACTTGCACTATGGAGTATAGGAATGGCTATGCAGAATATGACCCGAAACAATTTTATGCGCCCTTCTACATAGAGTTTCGCAATGGGGAAGGCTGGTTACTCTTTTCTTCTAATTCTGTTAGGACTGACAGAATGAATATTCAACAATGGAATAGTTACCATATAAAGGTGTTAGCAAAAAACATCAAAAAGGCCTACTTGGTGATTCCAGATGAAATGAGTGTAAAAGAGAAAGACATAGCATTAAGTTATCATAATAAAATTATTGACAATAAACTATATAGCGCCATAGAGGGAGTATATTCTCACACAGAAATGATACAACTCATTAAAATGTACTCTAAAACTCTTAAGGCCAAGGCACCTGCCAGTTATATCCACAAACAAGAGCCCCACTATGCCCTGGTGGCAGAAGACCAATTAGTATCCTTACTAATTGGCTGCTATCGCAGTGAAGAACAATTGCGATGGATTCTCAAGAATGCCATGTACAATGTGCGCCTTAAGAGTTCACGAGGCGCCGTTACCCCAACTTATACCGTTAACCAAGCGACACACCTCTTGCTTTATAATCAAAAGAATCATAGTGTTTTCAAATATTTCACCTTCAAGGGAAAAATAAAGAGATTGACCTCCAAAGAGATGAATGAGTTGGAATATCCACATTACCATGATAATCGTGAATATCTCCTATACACAATTGACCAGGAACTCTCCGCTCCCAGAATCAATGTAGACCAATTGATTGAGAAGTTTCGACCAGCCAATTGGATTAAAGATGCGCCTGTCTACGTATCCTTCTATGGCAACATAGAGCAACTAAAAGATACATAGTCTAGACTAACTGAGGCACTGCTTTGTATGCAGTGACGGGTGCCAAGAAGGTAGCAGTCACTGCTGACATCCCTCACCGAGGATTTGCTGACCTATCTTGAGTATTTTCAATCTCTTTCAAGGCAGCGGAGATGAGTTTTAGGGTTTTATCATACTGGGAGGCCAATTCTTCATCGCAAAGGGATTGGTATTCCTCGCCGATGAGATGTTGCGCCTCTATTAATGCATCTCTTATTATCTTTATATCCATAGTTTTGTTAATTTAGGGGTTAGTATCATCTGAAATACAATTTTGACTACGAAAATCTTTATTTTCCGAGGCTATAAGGGATAAATCAGCCTCAAGCTGCGCTTCATATTCATCACGAGATGGGGTACCGACTGGCCCAAACAACTCATCCTTTACTTCATCATTGGCAAGGAGGCTAATCCTTGAGGCAGCCAATGGGGACTACTAGGACACCATCGGCGCGCTGATAGGCATATTGGCCTACGCCAGTCAGAACCATTAGGAATGAAGGAGCCTTCATGCGGGTAGTGTCTATCTTTGCGGCTAATTGGAGCAAAGTAGAGGCTCCAGCGGCGATGTTCTCATCCCCACCCAACTTTACCTCTATCAATCCATACTGGCCATTGCGCAGATGGACTACAGCATCGCATTCCAAACCATTCTTGTCGCGGTAATGATAAACAGTGCCATTGATTGCCTCGGCATAGACACGCAAATCCCTTACGCAGAGAGTCTCGAACACAAGCCCAAAAGTCTCCAAATCATTAATCAAGTCATTCGGTCCTAGTCCCAGGGCTGCAGTAGCTATAGAGGGGTCAGTGAAATACCTGGTATCCGAAGTGCGAATAGCTGTCTTTGAACGCAAATTGGGATTCCACGCTTCCGAATCCTCTACCACAAAGATGTTTTTGAGAGCTTTTAGATAGAGAGAAATCGTCTCTTCTGATAGAGACTTAGCTTCATTGTCTTTCAAATCCGCTTTGATAGTACCGCAGCTGGCTTGCGCGCCTTGCAGACGTGCGTAGCTGCGCAAGATACGATGCACCATTGAGGGATCGCGATTTACACCGTCGGCCCATCTCAAATCCCTATGTTCTATTGAGGCGATATAGTCGAAGGCTTGATCTAGTGCCACTTCATCTCTCATCCTCAGGGCCGCTGGCCACCCGCCTCGACAAGTCAGGAATGCCAACCTCTCTATATCGATACTGGATGCACCCTCCAGTTGGCTTCCGCCTCTGAATAATGAGGATAGGGAAACCTCACCCGAGGAATCCCCTGATTCCCAAAATGACATTGGTCTCATCTTGAGCCACCCGATACGACCAGTGCCACTATGCACAACCTTACTCATATCTGGGGGTACAACTGAACCCGTGAGAATAAATAGGCCAAAATCATCGGTATGATCCGATTCAAATCGTATGCTGTCCCAAAGTTCTGGAGCCACTTGCCATTCATCAATAAGGCGCGGTTTGTCTCCTCTAAGCAGAATTTTTGGATTCAGACGAGCCAATTGGATATTTTGCTCCAACCTACCTGTTTCTGACATGTATACTACACTTTTGGCTTGTTGCTCAGCTGTAGTGGTTTTTCCGCACCATTTAGCACCCTCAATTAGTACGGCACCCTTCCCTTCGAGCTTGCGTGAAAGAAGAGCATCAGCGATTCGATGACGGTAATTTTGTTCCATAACAAAGACAGGATTTTAAGCACTGCAAAGTTATGAATTATCTTCCACATTTCCAAATATTTCCAAGATTCTTCCGGGCGTTTGGCCGAAATCCATCCAGGCGTTTGGCCGAAATTCATCCGGGCGTTTGGCCGAGATTCATCCGAGTGTTTGGCCGAAATCCATCCAGGTGTTTGGCTGAGATTCATCCAGGCGTTTGGCTGAGGGCCATGCGGGCGGTCAGTAGGTGGAGGCTTTGAGGGCGAGGCCGACGCGCTCGTGGAGGCCGAAGAGGAGGTTCATGTCGTGGACGGCGGTGCCGGAGGCACCCTTGATCAGGGCGTCGAGCATGGCAGAGATGCGCACGTGGCCGTCGCGCTTGTCGATGCGCATCAGGCATTTGTTGGTGCCAGCCACTTCCTTGGCCTCAGGGGCTTGGTTGATGATGAAGGTGAAGTTGTGATCCTCATAAAACTCCTCGTAGAGACGCAAAATCTCACCGATGTCGAGGTCTGTGTCAAATTCGACAGTGGCCATCAGGGCGCGGTCATCGTCAGCCGGGCCA
This sequence comes from Bacteroidales bacterium, assembly GCA_020860445.1. GTDB lineage: Bacteria > Bacteroidota > Bacteroidia > Bacteroidales > Muribaculaceae > CAG-873. The sequence goes on from JAJBUH010000016.1 coordinate 4,518, forward strand.
GCCACCAGCACTATCGGCTGGTCAAAGTCGGCTTGGAGTTCGCGCAAGGCATTGACAATCTCCTGCGTCACTTCAGCCGTAGAGTCAATCTGCTCAGCTCGCTCCGGCATCGACACATTGACATGTATCGGGTTGGCGAGAGCCCCCTCCTTAGCCATCGGCAGCATCGTCAGCTCAGCAATCAGCGCCGCCGGATGCGGCACCACGGCGCGCTTGGCGCCGCGAACCATAGCCTTGCGGTTGAGTTCGGGCAAGCCGTATACAAAATCATACTGCCTCGCATTCTCCGGCTCGCGCATATCCACGCTCAAGTCGATGATGCGCAAATCCTCGGGCAGCTCGTGATGGCTAAGCCAGTCGAGCGTCTGGCCCTTGTGGCGGAAAATAAAGAGGGCATCAATATCCTCGAGGCGGTTGGCGCTGCTGGGCGATATGCGCAGTTCGCACTCGCCAATCAAGCCATGATGGACATCCGAGACCAACCGCCCGACATACCGGGCCGAATCGACCCACATAATCTCAACATCGGGATGATTGATAAGGAGCCTAATCAGCTCGCCTGCCATGGGGTTGCTCCCCCCTATTATTCCTGCCTTTATCATTAGAAATGAAAAATGAAAAATGAAAAATTAAGAATGAAAAATTAAGAAAATGAAAAACAAGAA
>JAJBUH010000005.1:0-9892 GCA_020860445.1 Bacteroidales bacterium
GGAATCTGTGTAAATCTGCGTAAATCTGTGGTTAAAATCCACTATTATAATTTTAAAATCGTGTTTAAATTTTATTCGACGGAATAAAAATATTATTGGGATATCACCGTATATTATGTGGAAGAAAATTCGTACCTTTGCAGTATGAAATACTCAGTGTTCACACTCGATAGCATGTCTAAGCGCAAAGCCGTTTCTCAGGCGCAAATCGCCCTGTTTGAAGACAGCAATGGCAATCCGCAGCAAGCGCATATCGTGGTCAAAATACTCGATCCCACCCTATCTCCTGAGCAGCAAATGGCAGAAGCTGAGATGTGTCTGTTTTTGACTCGCTCCAGCCTATCGCCCGAGATAGAATTGGTGATGAAAAGATACTTCCTCACAGATGCGGCCGGGCAGAAACTGCCACGGCAGCTTATTCCGTGCGCCATCTCTAAGGTGGAGCAAGCGCCAGTCGACGGCACGGCCGTGGCCATCTGGGCGCATTTCATGCGCCAGCCCAGGGTCGAGCGGCTTGACAATGGCTGGTTCGAGGTCAGCAACCCCGAGGGGCGCCATATCTGGCTCACCGGGACCGAGGTTAGCGGCGCAACATCAGAGGACGCTACCCGCCGCATCCTCACCGACATGGCCGAGCGGCTCAAGGCCAAGGGCCTATCGCTTGCCGACAACTGCATGCGCACTTGGCTGTTTGTACGCGACATCGACAACAACTATCAGGGGGTCGTCAACGGTCGCAACCAGGCATTCGCCCAGTATGGCCTGACCCCAGATACCCACTTCATCGCCAGCACTGGCATCGCTGGCGCAAGCGCCAACCCCCGATCGACGGTGGTGATCGATGCCTACGCCATCGATGGTATCAAGCCCGAGCAGGTGCGCTATCTGCATGCTCCCCATCGCCTCAATCCAACGCACGAATACGGCGTGGCGTTTGAGCGCGGCACAGCCATCGACTTTCCCGCCTATCGCCAGGTGATGATCAGCGGCACAGCGAGCATCAACAATCGCGGCGAGGTGGTGCATGTGGGCGATATCGAGGGGCAGACGCGTGTGATGCTCGACAATATCGAGGCTCTGCTGGCCGATGCCGGCGCCGATTGGTATGATGTTGGCCACGCCATCATCTATCTGCGCAACCCCGAGGACTATGACCGTGTCAAGCCCATCCTCGACGAGCGCATCGGCTGGGTGCCCCGCGTGGCGCTCCACGCCCCGGTCTGCCGCCCCGAGTGGCTAATCGAGGTAGAATGCATGGCATGCGTTGCAAATGAAAAATGAATAATGAATAATGAAAAATAGTTGCTGACACATACCTTTGCGCCTTTGTGCCTCCTGCCCTCTTTGCACCTTTGCACCTTTGTGCCTCTGCTTCAAAATGACATTTAACCTCTAATACCTTATAAATAGATTTAACATGGAATTACCTTTTGCCGAATCATGGCGCATCAAGATGGTTGAACCCATCCACAAAAGCACACGCCGCGAGCGCGAACGCTGGATCAAACAAGCACACTACAACGTGTTCCAACTCCCGGCCTCGCAGGTCTACATCGACTGCCTCACCGACTCTGGCACCGGAGCCATGAGCGACCGACAATGGGCTATGCTCATGATGGGCGACGAAAGCTACGCCGGAGCCCGCTCTTTCTTCCGCATGAAAGACACTATCGAGCGAATCACTGGCTTCAAGTATGTGATCCCTACCCACCAAGGCCGCGCTGCCGAGAATGTGCTCTTCAGCGCTCTGGTAAAACCCGGCATGATCGTGCCCGGCAACTCTCACTTTGACACCACCAAGGGCCACATCGAGAGCCGCAAAGCCGTGGCTTGCGACTGCACCATCGATGAGGCTAAGGACACCCAGCTCGAGCACCCATTCAAGGGCAATGTCGACCTCGGCAAACTCGAGGCAGTGCTGCGCGACAAGGGCGACCTGGTGCCGTTCATCATCGTCACCATCACCAACAACACCGCTGGTGGTCAGCCCGTTTCGATGGAGAATCTCAAGGGCGTGCGCGCTCTGGCCGACAAATACGGCAAGCGCGTAATATTCGACTCGGCCCGCTTTGCCGAGAATGCCTACTTCATCAAGGTGCGTGAGAAGGGATACGAGAAGAAGACCATCAAGGAAATCGTCAAGGAAATGTTCTCGCTGGCCGATGCCATGACAATGTCGGCCAAGAAGGACGCTATCGTCAACATGGGCGGCTTCATCGCTACTCGCCACGAGGACTGGTACGAGGCTGCCAAGGTCTACTGCATCCCCTACGAGGGCTACCTCACCTACGGCGGCATGAATGGCCGCGACATGGAGGCTCTGGCTGTCGGCTTGGAGGAGAACACTGAGTTTGACAACCTTGAGACCCGCATCAAGCAGGTTGAATACCTGGCTGCTCGCCTCGACGAGTTTGGCATCCCCTACCAGCGTCCCGCTGGCGGTCACGCCATCTTCCTCGACGCCGGCAAGATTCTGACCAATGTGCCCAAGGAGGAGTTCCCGGCTCAGACGCTGACCGTTGAGCTGTACCTCGAGGCTGGCATCCGCGGTTGCGAAATCGGCTACATCCTGGCCGACCGCGACCCAGTGACACGCGAGAACCGTTTCGGCGGTCTCGACCTGCTGCGCCTGGCCATCCCGCGCCGCACCTACACCAACAATCACATGGATGTGATTGCCGTGGCCCTCAAGAACATCTATGACCGCCGCAACAAGATCAAGCGCGGCTACAAGATTGTCTGGGAAGCCGAGCTCATGCGCCACTTCACCGTCAAACTCGCCAAAGCCTAAATTCCCTTGGTGTCAACCCCCGATTAACACAGATTCCCGCAGATTCAATCCTCTGCGGGAATCTTGTTTTTACCTATAGCCAAACCTACTTGGTGGTTTTCCGGCTCTACTTGGTGGTTCACAAGCCTACTTGGTGGTTTCTCATCATCTACTTAATCGGTTTTCGATTCCACTTGGTGGTTTACCCCACAAGTAGAGCCGTCTACTAGTACGGTGTTCGATCCTACTTGATCGGTTTGCGCCTTCTACTTGATCGGTTTCTTAGGAGAGGATGTCGTTTTATGACACAAATTTACACACTTTTTCTCGCCCTTATAAATTATTCTTCAGAAAATCAGGATTATTTTTTGGAGACCACCAATAAGTAAGTTTTTCAAAAAAATCGACCCGCTACGCGGAACTTTTTCATCGGACCTTTTAATGGCCTGATGAAATGAATCAAATGAATTAAATAGTGATTTCCTATCATTTGATTTTAAGGATTTCAAACTGGTCACAAATTGTGACCAGTTCTTCCTCATTGCTTCTTTATCGGGAGTTTGGCTTACCCTTCTCCCATGCTGACCAGTTTGTGTTCATGGAAGATGAGATAGAGGGGAGTGAGGGGGGTGCCACGCAAGAGGGAGCTGTCGTTGAGATGGTGGTCGTTTATGTATTGGCTCAACTGGATGCCGGCATCCTTGGCTTTGTCTTCGATGGCTTTGTTAAGTGCAGACTCGCTGCTTGAGATTGCACCGATATATTTCACCTCGATGAGATAGCTGTGGCGAGTAGGACAATTCTTATTGGAGCGAGGCACTAACAGTATATCACAGAAACCATGGCCTAATTCAAGCTCTGGCCATATATCATAGTAAGAATTAAGGCAAAGCAGTCCTCTTAGGAAGCCTTGTATATCGTGCTCACCGCGTATAGCATTGCGGATACTGGCGTAATCTTTGCATATTTCGCCCACCATGTCTACCATGCCTTTCCATTGACCATCCACAGCCGCTTCTTTAATGGCAGTCTGCAGTGCTTCTCTCTTGCTATTGAGCTGTAGACCTTCGCCCTTGGCTAATTGCAGCATGTAGTCAAGATATAGATCGCCCATGTTTTTGTTTGGCACAATCAAGCGTGGTTCCCCATCCTCCCATCCACCAAATGTGAGGGTGCCATAGTAATAGAGCATGCTTTTGAAATTCCTGCTATCTCCGCAGTCACGAGCTGGGAATTCTGGCTGTACCACACCTACGGTATAGCCTTTGGCGCAAATTTCGTAAACTGTCTCTATTCTTTCCTCGCGATTGGTAAGATCCTCGGCCAGCACCAGGTGGTCAAGTTTGGCATAATCGACTCGAGCCGCATAGTCAATCATATTCTTTGGCGGACGCTTCTCATGAATCAGTTCCTTTAGATAGCGGAGCACCATATCGGTGTTGTAAATTGTAGGCTCGGTATCATAGCTATCGTCGGCAAAACAGAAATTGTCATACCAAGGCTTAATTTCCGTGATAATCTCATCCACCGAACGTGTAATTTGACCTTCTGCGCGATAATATTCAAGCATTTTACGCAACTCAGTCTCTGTAACTCCTATCGACTGATTGAATCGGGGAGATAATGCCACGACATCAGCGATGTGGAAACCCGATGTAAGGTCATCGTATGTGACTGGCGAGACTCCAGTCATGAATATGCGCTCAAAAGATCCTTTGCATCCCTTGAAGAAACTCCGATAAAAGCCTTCGCCATGTGTAATTGCCTCGTGAGCCTTCACCCCACGCGCAGCCAATATGGTATTGGTGAAATTGTCATACTCATCAATAAAAAGATAAGTATGCAACCCCTTTTGCTTGCTATAAATCACTAATAGGTCAACAGCACTGGCTATTGATAGCGAAGACAAGACATCTTTCTGTTCCTGCTCGCTGTACAGCGAGGAATACTCTTGGAAGAAAGCCCTTATGCGGCCGAAACAATATGATTTAAATTCAGCGGGCAGAGTGTCAACGTCATCAGCTATTTTTGAAAAATCCAACTTAAGCACCACAAATTTATTGGCCCATTCCGTAGGATTCTTGCCTATGGCAAGATGGCCAAAGAGTTGTTGGAATTGATCCTTCTTATTGATATCGTAATAGGCCATCAGCATATTGGTGAACAAGCTCTTGCCCATGCGGCGTGGACGCACCAGCAGCACGTATGAGCATTGCTCCTCCACCAAACGTATGTACTCCGACTTGTCGATATAGTAATAGTCTTGTCTAATCACTCTCTCGAAATCGTCTATGCCATAAGGAATCCTCTTCATTGCGCTATTGCCTTTCAGTTTAATTCATCACATAAGTTTATGATTACAGCAAAATTACAAAATTTTCTTGAAATTTCATTCCATTACCCTACATAAATAACAAGATTCCCGCAGAAGAGTGAATCTGCGGGAATCTGTGTTAATCTGTGGTTGTGAGTTTGCTTCTGGGGCTTATTTCACCAGGGAGCGGCCTTTGTCGATGGCCTGCTGGTTGAGGGGGATCAGGTGGTGGTGACGCTCGGGGAGGGTCTTCTTCAGGCCACGGATTACTGCCTCGTCGGGCAGTAGGTTGCGAGCCTTGAGCAAGGCGCCGAGCAGAATCATGTTGTAGGTCTTTGAGTTGCCAAGCTCAAAGGTAGCCTCCATGGCCTCGACCGGAATGATGGTGATGTCGGTGCGCTCGGGAGCGTGGTGGATGCTGTAAGGGTCGTAGATGAGAGTGCCGCCAGGCTTAACCTTCGATTCAAACTTGTCGAGGCTCTGCTGGTTGAGGATCACGGCAGTGTCATACTTGTCGAGCACGGGCGATGAAATGGGCTCATCGCTGAGGATGACAGTCACATTGGCAGTGCCGCCGCGCTGCTCCGGGCCGTAGGCCGGCATCCAAGTCACCTCAAGATTGTCCATAAGGCCGGCGTAAGCCAAAATTTTGCCCATCGAGAGCACGCCCTGGCCGCCAAATCCGGCTATGATGATTTCTTCTTTCATAATGCTGGGGATTTACACGTTTTTAATGTCGCCAAGGGGATATTTCTCGAGCATGTGCTCCTTGAGCCATTCGTTGGCCTTCTCCGGGCTGAGTTTCCAGCCCGAGGGGCAGTTGGATACAACTTCCACTACCGAAGTGCCCTTGTGGTCCATGGCATTCTGGAATGCCTTCTTAAGAGCAGCCTTAGTCTTGCGAGTAGCGGCAGTGGTGAACACAGCCTGGCGTGTCACATAGCATGTGCCATCGAGCTGAGCCAGGATGTCGCTAATCTTGATGGGGAAACCGTTGAGGTCGGCCTGGCGCCCGTAGGGAGTGGTAGCAGTCTTCTGACCCAGCAGAGTGGTGGGAGCCATCTGTCCGCCAGTCATGCCATAGATGGCATTGTTGATAAAGATTATCACGATGTTCTCGCCACGGTTGGCAGCGTGGATAGTCTCGGCAGTGCCGATAGCGGCGAGGTCGCCATCGCCTTGGTAGGTAAACACCACATCGTTGGGATAGAGCCTGGAGACGGCTGTGGCGATTGCTGGTGCGCGGCCATGAGCGGCCTCAATCCAGTCAACATCAATATAATTGTATGCAAACACGGCGCAACCCACCGGGGCAACGCCCACGGTGCGATCCTCGATGCCGAGTTCGTCGATCACCTCTGCCACCAGCTTGTGCACCACACCGTGGCCGCATCCCGGGCAGTAGTGAGTAATATTCTCAGTGAGCAAGCGCGGGCGCTCATACACCTTTTTGCCGCTCTGTATGATTTCTTCTGTTGTCATAACTCAATTCTGTTTTGCTTCGGGAAAAGCTGAAAGGAAGGCATGTGTGATTTCGCCGGGGTTGGGCACGATGCCGCCCATGCGGCCGAAATGGTGCACCGGTATCTTGCACTCGGCAGCGAGCTTGACATCCTCGATCATCTGGCCGGCATTGAGCTCGACAGTGAGGATGCCCTTGACCTGCTTTGACAGGCGCTCGATCTCCTTGGTCGGGAACGGCCAGAGGGTAACCGGACGCAACAGACCCACCTTGATGCCCATCTCGCGCATCTCCTCGATAGCCTTGAGGCTGATGCGAGCAATCGAGCCGAAAGCTACGATCAGATATTCGGCATCGTCGGTGTAGAACTCCTTGCAGCGGGCCTCATTCTCGGCAATCCGCTTATATGTAGCTTGCAGGCGCTCGTTGTTGACCTCCATTGGAGCAGGGTCAAGCTCGAGCGAGGTGACGATGTTGCGGTGCTTACGGTCGCCCTTGCCCATAGCCGCCCAGGGGCATTGCTCGCGCACCTGCTCGTCGGTGCGACGGGGACGGAACGGCGGCAGCACCACCTTCTCCATCATCTGGCCCACCACGCCATCGGCGAGTATCATCACCGGGGTGCGATATTTAAATGACAGGTCGATACCCTCGACCACAAAATCGGCCATCTCCTGGACCGAGGCTGGCGACAGCACTATCAGATGATAGTCGCCATGGCCACCGCCCTTGGTAGCCTGGAAATAGTCAGCCTGAGAGGGCTGAATTGTGCCCAGACCCGGACCGCCGCGCATCACATTGACAATCAATGCCGGCAGCTCGGCAGCTGCGATGTACGAAATACCTTCTTGCTTAAGGCTGATGCCGGGACTTGACGACGATGTCATCACAGCTTTACCGGCAGCCGCTCCGCCATACACCATATTAATAGCGGCTACTTCGCTTTCGGCCTGAAGCACCACCATTCCGGTCGTGCGCCAAGGCATCTCTGCCTCGAGGGTCTCAAGCACTTCCGACTGTGGAGTGATGGGGTAGCCGAAGTAACCGTCGATGCCGGCACGGATGGCGGCATGGGCGATGGCTTCGTTGCCTTTCATCAATTTCACTTCTTCCATGTTTCTCTGAATAGGATTTTTAGGTTAACTAATCTTGGTCGTCTCGCGCAGTCAAGAGTGTGGTTAGGCTTGCTGCAATGTCATGCGGTACACTTCGATGCATCCGTCGGGGCATACGATGGCGCACGAGGCGCAACCTATGCAGTTGTCCGGATTCTTCATAAACGCGAAATGATAGCCTCGGTCATTGACCTCTTTGGGCTGAAGCATGAGTGTGTCGGTTGGGCAAGCCACTACGCAAAGGTCGCAACCCTTGCAGCGGTTTTCATCGATTGTCACTGCGCCTTTTACTTTTGCCATATCGTCAAAGCGTGATAGTTTAGAATTTTAATTCACAAAAGTAAGTATAATTTTTGAAATAAAATTCATCGCAAGCAAATTTAACTTTTGGCACAAGCGAGAGTGTTTTGTGCCAAAATTTAGAAATTCGCACTAAAAATTATGCCAAATCTTGCGGTTATTGGTCTACAAAACGGTTTATCTAACAATCCTTTACATTTTTTGACACAAAATAATTTTTCTCACCCCCAAAATTTTTCCGATATGCTAAACGCCGTGTCATCCCCAGATTGGAATTGAATTATCAACCTTATCGGATACCATTCTTACGTATAACCTAAACACGGAGGACACTGAGATTCACTGAGGTCACGGAGACTTTATCTTTCCTTAGTGAATACGCTTCTTGGTTAGGTCACAGAGACCGCTGAAGCGGTGCCAGAGATCACGGAGTGTAGGCGTTATCCCTTTGATTCTAGGGCCAGCGAGGCGCTAGGCCCTCTGCGGCTTATCCTCGCGCTCAGTGACCTCTGCTGCGGCATTGCCGCCTCCATGATCGAATCCCGAACGCAAACAGAGCAGAAAAGAAAAGCCTCCGTGCCCTCAGTGAATCTCAGTGGCCTCCGTGTTTAAATTTAAGAGACTGGGGTTTATCTATGAAATATTCTAAAAAGGATATTTTTGCTTAAAATGGATGAAAACGCGCAAAAAAAATAGAAGAAAGCGTTAAATCTCACGACCAACTATTGTATAATCCAAATATTGTCCCTAACTTTGCAGCGCAAAGCCAGAGATTCTGCGCATTGCCTAATCCTATCAAGAGAAAATTTACTTAATAATCCCTTATCTTTTTTCGCGTGACGCGCCCCCGGGTAGCGCCGCACTTAAACATTTAATCCAACCCCTTATGAAGAAAATTTACTTCAAATCACTGCGCCCCGTAGCTGTCGCTGCGGTTGTTGCCATGCTTGGCACTGCCGCTCCCGCAGCAATGGCTCAGGACGATTCAACAGTTGAGACTCTCGACACCGAGACCCAAGAGGCCATCCAAGCCGAGTATGAGGAGATGATTGCCCTGTGGCAAGAACTCTCAGTAGCTTACGCTGAGCTCCAGGATCGCCTCGATGCAGAGGCTGACCTCTACGGCGAGGAGAAGCTTGCCTCCTTCACCGAGCAGAGCGGCCTCATCGCCCAGACTCTCTACCAATTCTACAACCTGATCCAAGCAAGCTACGAAGAGGCTATGCAGACTGGCGAATTCGAGGTTGAGTACTTCCGTCTCACCTACCAGTCGCTCGCCGACATGATCACCGACCTCCAGTTCAACATGGACTGCGCTAAGGCTTACGCCGAGTACGAGGAGATGACCGAGCAGGTGCAGGAGCTCTTCATGGCTTACATCGAGCTGCAAGGCATCCTCGATGAGGAATACGCAGGCTACTTCGACGAGGCTGAGAGCATTGCTATCGCCCAGGCCCTCACTGCCCTCCAGGCTGAAATCCAGGCCGCTCTCGAGATTAGCCAGCAGACCGGCGTATTCGAGGTTGAGAACTTCCATGAGAAATATCAGGAAATCTACAACGCTATCCTCGCTCTGCAACAGAGCGCCCAGAACGCTAAGGCTTACGCCGAGTACGAGGAGATGACCGAGCAGGTGCAGGAGCTCTTCATGGCTTACATCGAGCTGCAAGGCATCCTCGATGAGGAATACGCAGGCTACTTCGACGAGGCTGAGAGCATTGCTATCGCCCAGGCCCTCACTGCCCTCCAGGCTGAAATCCAGGCCGCTCTCGAGATTAGCCAGCAGACCGGCGTATTCGAGGTTGAGAACTTCCATGAGAAATATCAGGAAATCTACAACGCTATCCTCGCTCTGCAACAGAGCGCCCAGAACGCCAAGGCTTACGCCGAGTACGAGGAGATGACCGAGCAGGTGCAGGAGCTCTTCATGG
>JAJBUH010000005.1:9992-30320 GCA_020860445.1 Bacteroidales bacterium
GCTCTGCAACAGAGCGCCCAGAACGCCAAGGCTTACGCCGAGTACGAGGAGATGATCGAGGTCTGGAACGAACTCACCGTGGCTTACGCTGAGCTCCAAGCCCTGCTCGAGACCGAGTACGCTGGTTGCTACGACGAGGCTGAGAGCGCTGCCATCTCTCAGGCCATCTACGCCCTCTACAACGACATCCAGGCCGCTCTCGAGATCAGCCAGCAGACCGGCGTCTTCGAGGTTGAAGGCTTCCACCAGCAGTACAACGACATCGTTGCCGCTATGCAGGCTCTGCTCCAGAGCGCCGAGGAAGAGAAGACCTCAGGCATCGCCGGCATCGGTACCGACGCTAAGGGCGCTATCTACTTCGACCTTAACGGCAACCGCATCGAGAAGCCCACTGCAGGCCGCATCTGCATCCGCGTTATCGACGGCAAGGCTCAGAAAGTTGTGATCGACTAATCTTAGCTTCCATATTCAAGCGGCATTTAGCCGTACCATTACAGACCGCCCCAGGGATTTGTCCCCGGGGCGGTTTTTCTTTTTGGAAAATTATTCGTAATTTTGCAGCCATATCTCAGACAACCTCAGACAATGACAAACAAGGCAGACACAAGCGGCGCGACCCCGCTGCAAATCGATATCGACCAAGTGCTGGCCGGCAAGCTGGGCAAGAACATGAAATTCGTGCCCAAGCCCTTGGTGGCTTGGCTCAAACGCACAGTCAGGCAAGACGAAATCAACCGCCTGCTGCGCCTGTTCCACCCAAAGACCGGAGCCGATTTTTGCGAAGCCGCCATCAGTGAGCTAAATGTCGATGTGACGGTCGCCAACCCTGAGGCGCTCCCCGCCCCCGAGGACCGCAGAGTGATATTTGCGTGCAACCATCCATTGGGCGGATTCGATGGCGTGGCCTTGATAGCCTTGCTGTCGCGCCGCTACGGGCCGAATGTGAGGTTTGTTGTCAACGACCTGCTGATGCATGTCGAGCCATTGGCCAATGTGTTCCTGCCCATCAACAAGCACGGTCGCCAGAGCCGCGAAGCCATCGATGCCATCAACCAAGCCATGGAAGGGCCCGAGCCAATCGTAGTGTTCCCAGCGGGACTGGTATCGCGCCAAGGCAAGGATGGCACAATCCGCGACCTGGAGTGGCACAAGATGTTTGCCGCCAAGGCTGTGCAGCACCACCGCGACGTGGTGCCGGTGCATTTCTCGGGCCGACTGTCTGACCATTTCTACCGCGTGGCTCGTCGTCGCAAGCGCTGGGGCTTGAAATTCAACATCGAAATGCTGTATCTGCCAGCCGAGACGCTCGACACTCGCGACCACTCATTCTCAATCACCGTGGGCCAGCGCATACCTTGGCAACAAATCCAACAATGGGGCGATTCGACGGCTGCTGCCCAGCGTGTAAAAGAGAAAGTTTACGAAATGGAATAATTTCTCAACTTTTTCTGCCGGTTTTTATCGTAGTTTAGACAAAATTTAATAATTTTGCGAATGTTTTAAGTAAGACATAATTTTAGAATGAAATTATAATATGTATTTTAACCACAGATTTACACAGATTCCCACAGATTACTGTCTAAGTAATCTGTGCCAATCTGAGTAAATCTGTGGTTGAATACCTATAATTTAAAGTTACTTAGGAATACTCCTCAAAAAAGTTAAGCTAAGGATACATGAACCAGAGAATTATTGAGCCCATTGATGTAAGCCTTATCGAAGCTGAACTCACCGAAGAGCGCTTCCTGCGCGATTCAAACAAAGGCGGCAACAAAATCTATATAGTCGATGGGCGCGAGGCCCCCAATATCATGCGCGAGATTGGGCGCCTGCGCGAGGTGGCATTCCGCACAGCCGGCGGTGGCACCGGCAAGGACTGTGACATCGACGAGTTTGACCTGATGGACCCGCCATGCCGACAGCTCATAGTGTGGGACCCCGACAGCAAGCTGATTCTCGGGGGTTACCGCTTCATCATCGGCGAGGACATACGCTACACCCCTGACGGCAGACCGCGCATTGCCACAAGCCACATGTTCCACTTCTCAGAGCGCTTCCTCAACGAGTGCCTGCCGTGGACCATGGAACTGGGCCGCAGCTTTGTCAGGCCCGAATACCAGTCGTCGCGCGCCGGAGCCAAGGCCCTCTACGCCCTTGACAATCTGTGGGACGGCCTGGGTGCCCTCACCGTGGTGTTCCCGCAAGTGAAATATCTATTTGGCAAGGTGACCATGTACCCGAGCTATTCGGCCGAATGCCGCAACATGATCTTGTATTTTTTGCACAAGCATTTTCCCGACCCCGACCATCTGGTGCGTCCAATCAAGAGCCTCGACACCGGCATCGACCACGAAGCAATGGAGCGCCTGTTCACTGGCAAATGCTTCAAGGAGGATTACAAGATCCTCAACACCGAGGTGCGCAAGCACGGATTCAACATCCCGCCGCTGGTCAACGCCTATATGAGCCTGTCGCCAACGATGCGCATGTTTGGCACCGCCATCAATGATGAATTTGGCGATGTCGAGGAGAGTGGCATATTCTTCGCCCTCTCTGACATATTTGAGGAGAAAAAGCATCGCCATATCTCAACCTTCAAATCCTAACATATAACTTTTCTATTTCAAATTATAAATAATTTGAATCGGAACCACAGATTTACACAGATTTACACAGATTCCTTAGATAGAGGATTCCCAGGGTTGAATCTGTGAGAATCTGTGTAAATCTGTGGTTAAAAACCATTATTTATAATTTAATTTGAAATTTGTGTCTTACTTAATATTTTTTCGTAACTTTGTAGGCAGAAAGGCCCCCGATAGGCCCTAAACCACGAAAAGGATACCCATGAGCGACTACCCAGAAAACCCTAACGATGACATAATCCCCGAAGACCTCCCCACTGAGGGCGGCGAAAATATCCCCGAAGACATTGAGGCTGAAGAAATCATTTCTTCAGACCCAGACGATGCGGCGCAGCCAGTCCCCACGGCTGAGTTCCGCCCATACACCGACAATCTCGAAGCCGTCAAGAACCAACTCAGAGGCATGTACCAGAGCTGGTTTCTCGACTACGCCTCTTATGTAATCCTCGAGCGCGCTGTGCCCAACATCGAAGACGGCCTCAAGCCCGTGCAGCGGCGCATACTCCACTCGATGAAGACCCTCGACGATGGCCGATTCAACAAGGTGGCCAACATCGTGGGCAACACCATGCAATACCACCCCCACGGCGACGCGTCGATCAACGATGCGCTGGTGCAACTGGGCCAGAAGGACCTGCTGGTGCGCACCCAGGGCAACTGGGGCAACATACTGACCGGGGCCTCGGCGGCTGCCGGCCGTTATATCGAGGCGAAATTGTCGCATTTCGCCCTCGATGTGCTGTTCAATCCCAAAATTACGCAATGGACACCCACCTACGACGGCCGCAAAAAGGAGCCGGTGACACTGCCGGCTAAGTTCCCCTTGCTGCTGGCTCAGGGAGCCGAAGGCATCGCCGTGGGCCTGTCGTCAAAAATACTGCCTCATAATTTCAACGAAATCCTCGATGCCGCCATATCCTATCTGCGCGGCGAGGAGTTTGAACTTTACCCCGACTTCGTCACCGGCGGCTTGATCGATGTGAGCCGCTACAATGATGGCGCACGCGGCGGAGCCGTAAAGGTAAGGGCTAAGATCGAGAAGGTCGATAACAAGACCCTCGCTATCACCGAGATACCTTTTGGGCAGACCACCCCTACCCTCATCGATTCGATACTTAAGGCCCAGGAAAAGGGCAAAATCAAGATACGCAGCGTCGATGACCTCACTGCCGAGCACGCTCGTGTGGTGGTGAACCTGCTCCCGGGCACATCATCTGACAAGACTATCGATGCCCTCTATGCCTTCACGGCATGCGAGGCCTCGATTTCGCCCAACTGCTGCGTGATTTCAGGCGACAAGCCTCTATTCCTTGGCGTGAGCGATGTGCTGCGCCATAGCGTTGAGACAACCAAGAACATACTCAAGACCGAACTCGAGTTGCGCCTGTCAGAGCTCTCTGAGCAATTGCAAAACGCCTCGCTCGAGCGCTACTTCATCGAGAAGCGCATCTACAAGGACAAGGCTTACGAGCAGGCTCCCGACATCGAGGCCGCAATCGAACATATCAACCAGCGCTTGCAGCCGATACGCAAGAAGCTGGTGCGCGACATCACCCGCGATGACATCCTGCGCCTATTGGAGATCAGGATGAAACGCATCCTCAAGTTCAACTCTGAAGAGAACGAAAACCTGATCCTGCGCATCAAGGCTGACATCAATGCGACCAAAGAGCATCTCGATCATCTGGTGGATTATACCATCGACTGGTACCAGGAGCTGAAGAACAAATACGGCGAGAATTATCCTCGCCATACCGTGATACGCGGATTTGACAGCATCGAGGCTGCCAATGTGGCCGAGGCCAACGAGAAACTGTACATCAACCGCGAGGAGGGATTCATCGGCACTGGCCTGAAGAAGGATGAGTTCATTGCCAACTGCTCGACCATCGACGATGTGATCATCTTCTACAAGGATGGCCGCTACAAGGTGGTTAAGGTGCAAGAGAAGCTATTCATTGGCAAGGGCGTGCTGTATGTCAACGTGTTCAAGCGCAACGATACGCGCACTATATATAATGTAATTTATCAAAACGGCCGAGGCGGATTCTACTACATGAAGCGCTTTGCCGTGACTGGCGTGACTCGCGACAAGGAGTACAACTTGACCCCTGGCGAACCCGGAACGAAGATTAACTGGTTCTCGGCCAACAGCAACGGCGAAGCCGAGGTGGTGAAGGTGACGCTCAAGCCCAAGCAGAAGATCAAGCAGCTGCAATTTGATGTAGACTTTGCCAAGCTGGCCATAAAGGGCAAGCAGGCTATGGGCAACCTGGTCACCAAACATGAGGTGCACCGCTTCTCGCTCAAGGAGAAGGGCACATCCACTCTGGGCGGTCGCCAGGTATGGTTCGACCCCGATGTGCTCCGCATCAACTATGCCGGCCAGGGCGACTATCTGGGCGAGTTTATGGGCGATGACCGCGTACTGGTGATCATGACCAACGGAGAATACTACACTACTACCTTTGAGGCCACCAACCATTTCTCAGACAATATCTTGCGCATCGAGAAATACGAGCCGCAAAAGGTGTGGACTGCCATACTCAACGATGCCGACCAAGGGTATCCCTACATCAAGCGCTTCAAGCTCGAGCCGAGCGTCAAGCCTCAGCGCTACCTCGGCGAAAATGAGAAGTCGAGCCTGATTCTGCTCACCGACACCCTTGGAGCAAGATTCCGACTGACATTTGGCAAGCCCGATGATTTCCGCGAACCTATGGAAATCGATGCTTGGGAATTTATTGGCGAGAAATCCTCAAAAGCACGAGGCAAACGCCTCACCACTTGGGCCCTCGCCAATGTCGAGGAGATTGAGCCCAGCCAAATCGAGGAGATGCCGGCAGCGCCGGAGGCCGACCTCAGCGATGACAACGCTGAGGATGGTGACACCCCCGACATCTCTGACGAGGATCTGCGTGACCAAATCAATGGCCAGCAGAAACTGTTTTGAAATGAAGAGTGAAAAATGAAAAATGAAGAATGAAAAATATGGGAGGATGAGGGGTTGGATGCTCATCATCTTGTACCTTGTCGGCCTTGCGGTTGGTAGGGCGCAAAATAGTGAGTCTAAGCCCATACGGCCTGTCACCTCGGCCTACACGGCCGAGGTTGGCACGGGACATCTGGCCGATACGTATCTTACGCCCCTCCACTACAATGGGGTACATGTGGGCTTGAGGTATGAGCGCACCCAAGCGATGAAATTCGACCCGGAGCGCTGGATTATGCAACTCAGCCTGGACCTGTGGGGCGACATCACCAAAAATCCAGCAAAGAATGCCACTATGGGCAATGCCATGCTGCAATTCTCGTGGGGCATGATGCGCCGTTTGCGCCTGCCCAACTCCATCACGCTTGGCATTGGGCCGAGTGCCTCGCTCAGTGGGGGTTGCCTGTATCTCAATCGCAACGGCAACAATCCCTGTTCGGCTCGAGGAGCAGTCACAGTCAATGCTCTGGGGTATGCGGCTTGGAATCACCGTGTTGGGCACTTGCCCTTCACGCTGCGGTACCAGGCTGAGTTGCCGGTGACGGGAGCATTCTTCTCGCCTGAGTATGGGCAACTGTATTACCAGATATACCTTGGCGACCGCGATGGGTTGGCCCATGCGGCATGGTGGGGCAATTATTTCTTGCTCGACAATCTGGCTACCGCCGACTTGCATTTCGGAGCGACTACCCTGCGACTTGGATATCATTGCCGCATATTCTCGTCAAAGGTCAACAATCTGGTGGCTCGCGATGTCTCGCACTCCTTTGTCATAGGCGTGGTCTGCGATTGGATTTCTCTCACCCGAGGCAAACGCCTCCCCGATGCCCGCATCATCTCAGCGTATTAAGACCAAAACGTAAGCACGTAAGCTTAACGTAAGCACCCAGCTGCTCCAAAAGATTTACCAACCCGGCTACCCCGTAGGGGTTGTTTCAAATAGCACAGGCAATACCACCAACCCAGCTACCCCGTAGGGGTTGTTTCAAATAGCACAGACAATACCACCAACCCGGCTACCCCGTAGGGGTTGATTCATTCAATGATATGATAAGACATCTAAAACACATCCTCATATTACTCCTAATCTCCCTCGCTGCCTGCCACAGCATCGAGGACTTTGACAACACCGTCGAGGGCAACTTTGATGCCCTCTGGACGATGGTCGACCAACACTACTGCTTCTTTGATCAAAAAGATGTGGATTGGGATGAATGTTACACTCGCTACAAGGCTCGCCTCTACGATGGCATGTCGTCGCAAGCGCTCTTCTCGGTTTGCGCCGAGATGCTCGACGAACTGCAGGATGGGCATGTCAATCTCTCGTCGTGGTTCAACACCTCATACTACACCAAATGGTGGAGCGACTATCCTCAGAATTACGATGCTCGCCTCATCGAGGAGTATTATCTGAATTTCAACTACCGTTCGCTCGGAGCTGCCAAATACGCCATATTGCCACAAAATATAGGGTATATCAACTATTCATCGTTTGAATCATCGCTTGGCGCAAGCAACATTGATGCCATGCTCAGTTATTTCAGCCTCTGCATCGGCCTGATTATTGACATTCGCGACAATGGAGGCGGCGAACTCACCAACTCAGAGCGGCTTTGCCGCCACTTCATACCTGAGCGTACCCTCGCCGGATATATGATCAACAAGACCGGGCCAGCCCATGACGACCTGTCTAAGCCTTTTGAGTATTACTTCGACCCCATAGAGAGCCCTCACATAGCTTGGTCTAAGCCGGTGGTCATCCTCACCAACCGCAGCACCTTCAGCGCCGCCAACAATTTCGTGTCGGTGATGCAGTATCTGCCCAATGTCAAGATCGTTGGCGCCCGCACTGGCGGCGGCAGCGGCATCCCCCTCAATATGGAGCTTCCTTGCGGCTGGGGCATTCGCATGAGTTCGGTCTCCGTGCTCGACGCCAAGGGCCTCTCCACCGAGTCGGGCATCGACCCCACCGACGGCTATGCCGTCGACCTCGACCCCGTCCTCGCCCTCTCCGGCATCGACACCATCCTCGAATCCGCCATCGCCCTCCTCCAATCCGACTGGCAATAATGCCGCATTTTGGCATATCCCCAGTCGTAAAAGAATTTGTCAGAGCTATGGAGTGTGAATCAAAAAGTCTGGAAAATAAAATCAAGCCTTACCTTTATGCACTACCTTGACCTTTCCAATCGGACCGATAACGTAATCGTCTGCGGTGATATTCATGGCGAATTTGAAACGCTGGTTTATGAAATATGCCGGCGCCAGATAACTGATACAATAGTGATTGTAGCAGGGGACTGCGGTTTTGGTTTCTGCCGCATGGGCTATTATGAGGCCTTGTACAAGCACAAGCTGCACAAGAAACTAGAAAAGGCAAATGTGTTACTGCTGATGCTACGAGGAAATCATGATGACCCTATCTTCTTTGAAAAAGAGCTGATAGACTATCCCTATATGAAGACTCTGCCTGACTATACCATCATACATACTGCCAGTCATAATATTCTATGCATCGGTGGTGCAGTGTCGCAGGACAGGAACTTCCGCATCTCAATGATGTCTATTCCAAAGAAAGGAAGGATGCCTATTTGGTGGGTTGACGAACCATTCGTGTTCAAGGCTGACGAACTGCAAGCACTGGAAGACGAGCATGTGCGTATTGACACAGTAGTTACGCACCCTGCTCCAATTTTCTGCCCACCGAATGTCAAAGGTGACTTTGAACATTTCTGCGCTAACGATGAGAACCTGGCCGAAGATGTAAAACGAGAGCGTGAGGGACTTAACAAAGTCTATGAATGGCTAACGAAAAATAGCCATCCCTTGAAGAGATGGTATTACGGGCATTATCATCAATCAAACACTACGAGTTTAACGGCACAATGTTTTTTATGCTCAACATCAACGAGCTGAAACCATGTTTATAAATATACCCAATCGGGTATAATAAAGACTCAGTTATCCAAATTTATACCTAAAAGGGTATAATCAGACCATAGCGGGATGCGTGTAATCCGTGGTTTTAAACCCTCTATGTGCAAAAAATCACAAAATAGGGGTAAAAAATTTGGTAGTGTCAAATAAAAGGCGTAACTTTGCACTGCTTTTCAACGAGGAGACGGGCGCTTAGCTCAGCTGGTTCAGAGCGTCTGCCTTACAAGCAGAGGGTCGGGGGTTCGAATCCCTCAGCGCCCACCGCAAGCCGCATCATCCGATGCGGCTTTTTTATTTTGCCAATGGCAAGATAAAGGCGTGGTCCGAGTCGGGCCACGCCTTAATTTATCATAGTCATTTTTGATTACATCAGTCCATAGATAAATACTATGCAGATTGCTATAGGGGCGATAAAGCGCATACAGAAACGCAGAGGCTTGACCCAACGTGCCGAGAGGCTCCCATCGTTGGTGAGCTGATTGCGCATGATGGCGCGGTCCAAGACCCAACCGGCAAAGAGGCTCAACAAGATGCCGCCACAGGGCAGGAATATATTGCTCGCCACATAGTCGAAGAGGTCGAATATGTTTTTGCCACAGATAGTAAATTCTGACAAGGGTCCGAACGACAAGGCGCACAACACGCCCAGCACTGCGCAAACCACAGTATTCATAATCGAAGCTTTCTGGCGCTGCATGTGCCTCTCCTCAACCAAATAAGATATGAATATCTCACTCATCGAGATGGTCGAAGTCAACGAGGCGAAGAATAGCAGCAAGAAGAATGCTACCGACCAGATATGTCCGCCGGTCATCTCAGCAAATATCGAGGGCAGCACCTCAAACACCAGCTTGGGACCCTCCTCCGGAGTCTTGCCAAAGCTGAACACTGCCGGGAATATCACCAAGCCAGCCAGAATGGCCACCAACGAGTCGAGGATTGCTGTCAGCACTGCGCTCTGGGTGAGCTTGGTGCTATCGCTGAAATATGATGCGTAGGTGAGCATACAGGTAAGACCGAGGCTGAGCGAGAAGAAAGCCTGGCCCATCGCGCCAATTACAACTGAGGCGCTAAGCTCCTCGAAATGCGGAGTAAACAGGAATTTCACGCCCTCCATGGCCCATGGCAGCGACAGCGAGTTGGCGCAAAATATCACCAACAGGATAAACAGCACCGGCATCAGGGTATTGGAGATTTTCTCAATCCCCTTTTCTACCCCTCGGCGCAGCACCAAGAAATTCATCGCCAAGAAAATCAGCGTCCACAGCGCCGGGCGCCACGGATTGGAGATAAAGGCTGCGAATCGCTCGGCATACTGCTCTGCATCGACATTCCAGAATAGACCCTCGATCGACTGGAACAGATATTCCATAATCCAGCCTGCCACCACCGAATAGAAGCTGAGAATCATCACCGAGGCGATAATGCCCATGTAAGCAACTATTCTAAAAGGCGACTTCGGGGCCAGCTTGCGGAATGCCCCTACTCCATTTTGATGGGTGGCTCGACCCAGCACAAACTCTGACAGCATCACCGGAATGCCAATCACAAAAATACACACTATATATAAGAGCAGGAACGCCCCACCCCCGTGCACTCCAGCCTCGTAAGGGAAGCGCCATATATTACCCAAGCCAACGGCGCTGCCGACAGTGGCGGCTATCACGCCGGTCTTGGTTACGAATTGAGATCTCTTTGTCACTATATCAAAGCATTTGTATTAACTTAGCCACCAAAATCACCGTAATCAATACGGGACTGAGGAAGCGAATGAGGAAAGCAACCAACGGAGCCGACTTGGCCGAAATTGTACCAAAATTGCTCAACTGTTGGTGTATGAAATCGCGGGGCAACACCCACCCCACATAGACACATATAGCCAATGCGCTGAGAGGCAGCAACAGGTTGGTGGCGAAATTGTCGAGGGCGTCAAACAGTGGCAACCCAGCAATTTCTATGCCCGGCACGGCCCCGAGCGAAAGCGAACACAAGGTGCTGGTAAAGAGCAACGGTATCATCACTATCCAGCAAGCCTTGGTGCGCGACACCCGGCATCGGTCTCTGACAAAAGCCACCGACACCTCGGCGATTGATATCGTTGAGGTAATGGCTGCCACGGCGAGTAGCAGGAAGAACAGTGATGCCCAGATGCGCTCGCCGCCCATGTGGGCGAATATCTCCGGTAGGGTCACAAACACCAGGGTCGTGCCCTCGAGCTGTGTCTCGTTGTTGTTTAGCCCGAAACTCATCACAGCCGGGAATATCACCAAGCCCATCAAGAAAGCCATGAAGAAATCCAGCATGGCCACCGTCACTGATGTTTGCCCGAGTTTGGTAGTCTTGGGATAATATGCGGCATAAGTCACCAAGATGCCCATACCGAGGCTGAGCGAGAAGAATGCCTGGCCCAAAGCATTGAGTATCACATTGATGTCAAGCTTACTGAAATCAGGGTGCAAGAAAAATTTCACGCCCTCGCTGGCATTGGGCAGCGACAACGACACAGCGCAGAAGATGATCATCAGCACAAACATCATCGGCATCAGCACATTTGACATCTTCTCGATGCCTTTTTGCACTCCCTTGAGCAGCACGAACAGGTTGAGGGCAATCATCACCAGCGTCCACAGCAGGGGATTCCAAGTCGAACTAACATAATTGGCCATCTTGCTGGCAAAGAATGCGTTCTCCTGGTCCTGCGTGGTCGCCATATAACCGTCATACAGGTCGCCCGACAGGGGATCAAACAAATATTCGATTGTCCAGCCGGCCACAACCATGTAGAACGACAATATCAAATAGCTGGCCAGCAGCCCGATTGTGCCAGCAATCCACCAGCGGCTCTTGGGCGTAAGATTCTTGAAATTGCCCACCGAATCGCTGCCTCCGGCTCGACCAAGCGATAGCTCGGCCAGCATCACCGGGATACCGAGGATAAATACACACAGCACATACACAAACAGGAATGCCGCGCCGCCATTGGATTGCGCCTCGCTCGGGAAGCGCCATATATTGCCCAAGCCGATGGCACTGCCCACAGTAGCAGCGATCACACCGATCTTGGTGCCAAATTTCACTCTTTGGCTTTCGTTATTACTATTCACTCTCAATCTTTATTTTTCACTCTTCATTTTTAATTATTAATTTTCTCAGTGGGCCTCGAGCCAATTGGCTCCCATGCCCGCTGAAACCTCCAATGGCACCTTGCCTTGGTAGGCTTGTTCCATCTGGCGCACCACTATCTCCTCGAGCTTGGCAGCCTCATCGGGATAGACATTGAATATCAACTCATCGTGCACCTGCAGGATCATGCGGCTGCGCATGGCATTGCGCTGCATCTCATCATAAATCTTGACCATAGCGATCTTGATGATGTCAGCAGCCGACCCTTGCAGGGGAGCATTGATGGCGTTGCGCTCGGCATATCCGCGCACGGTAGCGTTGCGCGAATTGATGTCGGGCAGATAGCGTTTGCGTCCCTTGATGGTGGTCACATATCCCTGCTCGCGAGCGCGCTCGATTGATGCGTCCATATATTCTTTTACCTTGGGATAGGTAGCCAAATACCCCTCAATCAGCATCTTGGCTTCGCTGCGAGGTATCTCCAAGCGCTCCGACAGACCAAATGCCGAGATGCCGTAGATGATGCCGAAATTGGCCGTCTTGGCATTGCGGCGCTCGTTGTCGGTGACCTCATCGAGCGGCTTATGGTAAATCTTGGCTGCTGTTGCGCGGTGGATATCCTTGCCTGAATTGAAAGCCTCGATCATGCCCTCATCGCCGCTGAAGTCAGCGATAAGCCTCAGCTCAATCTGCGAGTAGTCGGCCGATAGCAGCAGACAGCCCGGATCGGGGATGAAGGCGCGACGTATCTCGCGGCCGTCATCGGTACGGATGGGGATATTCTGCAGATTGGGATTGTTCGAGCTGATACGCCCAGTCGAAGTATTGGTCTGATTATAAGTGGTGTGCAATTTGCCGGTGGTGGGGTTGATGAGGGCCGGCAGGGTGTCGATGTATGTGGCCAACAGCTTGCGCAGAGCGCGAGCCTTGAGTATCTTGTCGACCAGTGGGTATTCCTTGCGATGCTTCTCGAGGATATCCTCAGTGGTTGACCAGGCTCCAGTCTTGGTCTTTTTGGCCTTGGGGTCGATTTGCATCTTGCCAAACAGTATCTCGCCCACCTGCGAAGGGCTGCCAATGTTGAATTTCTGCCCAGCCAACTCGTAACATTCTTGCTCGAGTTTCTCCAAGCGCGCAGTCATATCAATCGACATTTTGGTCAGGGCCGACACGTCAACTCGGGCGCCCTCCCACTCCATCGAGGCCAGCACCTTGACCAATGGCAACTCAATGGCCTCCATCAGCATTGTCTGCTCTTGCTCGGCCAGAGCCTTCTGGATAGCGGGCATCAGGGCAAGCACTACGCGAGCGCGCTCAGCCGCCTGCTTGGGCGAATTGAGGGTGTAGGTCTGGGCGTCTTTTTTGCGCTGCAGGTCGGTAAGCGCATAAGTCATGGTGCGATAGCCTATCACATCGTAAGCCACAAAGTCGATGCCGTGCTTCATCTCTGGCTTGAGCAGATAGTGGCCCACGGCGGTGTCGTAATACTGGGCATTGAAATCTATTTCCTCGCGGCGCAGCAGTATCATGTCGCGCTTCACATCGTGGCTGATTATCAGCACCTTGGGGTTGCCAAATAGTGGCTCGAGCATGGTCATCACCTCTTGGCGACCAAAAGCTGACTCTGGGAGCGGCACATACACATTTACTTTCTCACCATAAGCCAGGGCGATGCCGTACAGCTTGGCAGTCATGGCCTCTTCGCCGATGGCGAGGAATGACACGCCCACTGTGCCAGCCTCGATGGCCTTCTTTGCCCAACGGTCTACCTCGGCCGGAGTATTGGCCACGACAAATGAGTCCTCAGAGAATCCTTCGGCCAAGGCCGGCTTTTCCTCCTGAGGCCTTTCTTCCTCATCCATTCCGTCAAAGAGACTGCCCATCTGCGGGGGCGCTGGCGCTGCCGATGTGCTGGCAGCATTGAATTTGGCTATGAACGACTTGAATTCCAGTTCGTTGAACACTCCCATCAATTTGTCGATATCGGGCTCGCGGCGCCTCAGGCTCTCGAGGTCGATGTCGATGGGCACATCGGTCTTGATGGTGACCAGGAATTTTGAGAAGCGTATCTGTTCGGCGTTCTCAGCGATTTTCTTTTGCATCGCGCCTTTCAGGTCCGGGATATGGTCGATGAGATTCTCGACGCTGCCCCAGTCGGATATCAGCTTGGCAGCTGTCTTCTCTCCCACTCCCGGGCAACCGGGTATATTGTCTGAGGTGTCGCCCTCGAGGGCCAGCACATCGATCACCTGCTTGGGATCGTTGATTCCGTAGCGCTCGCACACCTGCTTGGGCCCTCTCACCTCGAATCCCTGGCCTCGCAGTGCCGGACGATACATCAGCACATTGTCCTTGACGAGCTGGCCATAGTCTTTGTCGAGGGTCATCATATAGGTGGTGAAACCCTCGTGCGAGGCGCGCTCGGCCAAGGTGCCTATCACATCGTCGGCCTCATAATTGTCCATCTCGATCATCGGGATGCGGTAGCCCTCGAGGATGCGCTTGATGTAGGGCAGCGCTATAGCGATATCCTCGGGCTGCTTCTCGCGCTGAGCCTTATACTCGGCATACGCTTCGTGACGGAATGTCTTGCCGCCGGGTGGGTCGAAGCAAACGGCGATGTAGTCAGGCTCCTCGGCGCGCAGCAAGTCGTCGAGTGTGTTGCAAAAGCCAAACACGGCCGAGGTATTCATTCCTTTCGAGGTCACGCGCGGCGCGCGTATCAGAGCGTAGTATGCTCTGTATATTAGCCCGTAGGCATCCAGTAGGAAAAGCTTCTTCATGCGAGGTCTGTTTTGCGTTATGAGAGGCGAAATGTTGTTACTGTCACCGGTTGAGAAGCCCATTTGGCTTCGACCTTAAAAGATATAACGCATAGAAAGGGGAAAAATTGGAGCAAATTGTTCACATTTTTTTGAAAATTTCCTTATCTGTCGGGAAAACAACATAAAATCTCTCAGAATACTCTGTTTTTACAATAAATTTATTAACTTTGCACATCATTTCGGAATTATGTCCACTCTACAGACGATAAAACAATCAATCGCATCAGAGCTCGACCAGCTCAACCGCCGTATCAGCGACCAATTGGGTGGCGGCAATCCGCTTATGGATACAGTGGTCCAAACTTATCTGCGCACCAAGGGCAAGCAGATAAGGCTGATTGTTGTATTGCTTACCGCAAAGATGTTGGGAACAATCAACGACAAGACCCTCGCCGCCGCTGCCGCTGTCGAACTGCTACACAATGCCTCGCTTATCCACGATGACGTGGTTGACAATTCGCAACTGCGCCGTGGCACCCCCACTATCAACGCTATTTGGGACAACCATATCGCTGTGCTGGTGGGCGACCTGTTTGTGTCCTCGGCTATGCAGCAAGCCATCTCGACCGGCGACATCCACATCATCGATTCGCTGTGCCGTCTGGGCAAGGAGTTGTCGATGGGCGAACTTGACCAAATCTACAATGCCAGATACCACAAGCTCACCGAGGATGCCTATTTCCGGATAATCAAATTCAAGACGGCCTCGCTCTTTGTGGCTTGCACCGAGATGGGTTCTTATGCTGTTGGGGCCTCTGACCATGACCGCGAATTGCTCACGCAGTTTGCCGAACTCATGGGTCTGTGTTTCCAAATCCGCGATGACATCTACGACTATTTTTCAGAGGAGGCTGTGGGCAAACCTACGGGCAACGACCTGCGCGAGGGAAAAATCACTCTGCCGCTGTTGCACGTGCTGCTTGATGATGACAATGCCGACAATGCCGAGATGCGGCCCCTGTCGCAAAAAGAGATGCTAAGTGATGAAGAAATAGCGCGCTTGATCCAGCACGCTATCAACGGGGGTGGCATCGACTACGCTTTTGACCGTATGGGCCAATTGCGCGATGAGGCGGCATTGATTCTCAATGAGCTGCCCGAATCTGAGGCCTCGCACTCGATGCTCGATTTGTTTGATTCTATTATCGCTCGCTAATCCATCCTTACGGTCTGAAATTTCATTGTCCTGACATCAATCAGCAGCAACCGCCCAAGCAGCGGCTGCCCAATGCCTGTGAGCAGCTTGATGACCTCGCTTGCCTGGATTGACGCCACTATGCCCGGAGCCGGACCAAATACACCGCCCACCGAACATGGCATGTAGCCTCCAGCCTCGGCCCCAAGAGGAAAAAAAGCCGAATATCCAGGGTATCCGGGGCACCACGACATGGCTTGCCCACGATATTGGGCCACACCACCCAGAGCGTAGGGGATGCCCTGCGCCTCGCAGCTCTCAGTGACAGCGTATTTAGTATCGGGGTTGTCTGACCCCTCGACCACCAAATCGTAATCCTTGACCAGAGCATCGATATCGGCGCGACGCAGAAAGGTGTTGCGAGCCTCGACATCGATTTCTGAATTTATCGAGCGCAGACGCGCAGCCAGAGCTTCGGCTTTGCTTTTGCCCACATCGCCCTCGGTGTACGAGAGCTGCCGCTGCAGATTGGTGATATCTATATTGTCAAAGTCGACCACGCACAGATGTCCCACCCCGCTGCCAGCCAAATACATGGCAGCAACTGAGCCCAGAGCGCCAGCGCCGATCACCAGCACGCGGCTCTGGCCCAAGCGCTCTTGCGCCTCTGAGCCAAAGCCGTCAAGCTGCTTATTTCTGATATACCGATCCATCAATCGTAGATTTGGTCCCAGTCTTTCCAGACCACATCGTAGCCGCCAGCGCGTATCGAATCGGCCACCATCTTGGGCGAACGCGGGTCGCTCACGTGGAACTGTTCCAGGGCATCGGGGCATGTGGCATAGCCTCCTGGTTCGGTCTGGCTGCCAGCACTCATCGAGGTGACGCCCAGACGCATCATGTTGGCGCGGAAATCGGGATTCTCGCGAGTCGAATAACTGATATCCACATCGTGGTCAAAGATGCGGAATGCCATGGTGAGCTGGGCCAACTCGGCATCAGTCATCACCACATTGGGCTGGAAGCCGCTCTCCGACGGGCACATGCGTGGGAAATTCACGCTATAGCGAGTGCGCCAATAGTGGCGCTGCAGATAGCGCAGATGGCGAGCCATCATCGTGACATCGGCGCGCCAATCCTCCAAGCCGATCAGCACTCCCATGCCTATCTTGTGCACCCCGGCCTGGCCCATGCGGTCGTAGCCGTTGAGGCGCCAGCCGTAGAACGACTTCATGCCCTTGGGATGATAGCAGCGATAGCGGTCGCGATTGTATGTCTCCTGGAAACACACCACTCCGTTGAGGCCAGCATGGGTCAAGCGCTCATATTCCTCCATCTTCATGGGTTGCACCTCGATGGTAAGGTTGTGGAAATACGGGCGGCAGCGATGCAGCACCTGCTCGAAATATTCCACGCCGCACACTCTCGGGGCCTCGCCGCTCACGATCAGCAGGTTCTCAAACGGGCCAAGTCTTTTGATGGCCTTGCATTCCTCCTCGACCTGATCCATGGTGAGGGTGGTGCGAAGCATGGGATTGTTGTGGTTGAAACCGCAATAGACACAGAAATTGGTGCAGCGGTTAGAGACGTACATGGGTATGTACATCGATATGGTGCGACCAAAGCGCTCCTGGGTGAAGCGCAAGGCCAACTGGGCCATCTGCTCGAGATAAGGCACAGCGGCTGGCGAGATGAGGGCCATGAAGTCGGTGTCGGTGAGCTGCTTAGCATTGCGCTGGGCCTTGGCAAGCACCCTCAGCACATCAGCCTCGGTCATCGAGGCGATCTGGTCGATGGTGTCTTGCCAGCCCCACTGCTCTATCTCATCGGCAAAGCCGTGGCCCCAAAAATTTGTATCTTTTTCCATATTTTATTTTGTTTTGATAGGACCCGCGGTAGAACCGCGGGGCACTCAACTGCCCTTGTGGCCTTATGCCCTTGTGGTTTTGTGGTCATCTCTCGGCTATGCCGAGAGCTCAGGCTTGGGCTTCACAATTTTGTGAGATGCGCATAGCGCAGAAATTAGGACCGCACATGGTGCAGAAGCGGTCGTCGGCATCGGCCGCCGCGCGATGCGATTCCAAATAGAAACGACGAGCCTTCTCGGGGTCGAGCGACAGATTGAATTGGTCTTTCCAGCGGAACTCATAGCGAGCCTTGCTCAAGGCATCGTCGCGCACGTTGGCACCGGGGAATCCCTTGGCCAAGTCGGCGGCATGAGCAGCAATCTTGTAGGCAATTACGCCCTCACGCACATCCTCGAGGGTGGGCAGAGCCAGATGCTCCTTGGGGGTGACATAGCAAATCATGGCTGTGCCAAGGCGCCCGATGATAGCGGCACCTATGGCTGAGGTGATATGGTCGTAGCCCGGAGCGATGTCGGTGGTGATTGGGCCGAGGGTGTAGAATGGTGCCTCGTGGCATACTTGGCGTTGGCGATCCATGTTCTCCTGGATTTTCTGCATTGGCACATGACCCGGACCCTCAATCAGCACTTGCACCCCGTGAGCCCAAGCGCGCTCGGTGAGTTCGCCAAGCACGTCAAGTTCGAGGAACTGGCTGCGGTCATTAGCATCATGCGTACAACCGGGACGCATACCGTCGCCAAGAGAAATGGCAACATCATATTGGGCCAGTATCTCGCATATCTCATCGAAATGCTCATACAGGAAACTCTGCTGATTGTGCAGCGTAGCCCATTGCACCATGATCGATCCGCCACGAGACACGCATCCGGTGGTGCGTTCTTTGATCAGTTCGGCATGCTCGCGCAGGGCTCCGGCGTGGATGGTGAAATAGTCTACGCCCTGCTCGGCCTGCTCAATCAGAGTGTCGCGGTAGATTTCCCAAGTCAGGTCCTTGACGCGACCGCGCACTTTCTCGAGGGCTTGATAGATTGGCACGGTGCCTACTGGCACTGGGCAGTTGCGTATGATCCACTCGCGGGTCTCGTGGATATTGTCGCCAGTCGAGAGGTCCATCAGTGTGTCGCCGCCCCAATAGCAACTCCATACTGCCTTGGCTACCTCTTCCTCGATGCCTGACGAGAGGGCCGAATTGCCGATGTTGGTGTTGAGCTTGACGGCAAACGCCTTGCCGATAATCATTGGCTCTGCCTCGGGATGGTTGGGATTGCCGGGCAGTACGGCCCTGCCGGCGGCAATTTCCTGGCGCACAAACTCAGGAGTAATATAGGTGGAGATGCCGCGAGCCTCGTTGTCGAGATTTTCGCGTATAGCCACATACTCCATCTCGGCGGTGATAATGCCAGCGCGAGCATAGTCCATCTGGGTGATTTTCTTGCCCTTGGCGGCGCGGCGCGGCTTATAGCTGTGGGGGAAACGGATGGCATCGAGACTCGGATCGGCCTTGCGCATGCGTCCGTACTCGCTGGTGATATCGGGGAGCACCTCGGTGTCGCCGCGCTCGGCAATCCAGCTTTCGCGCAAGCGAGGTATGCCCTCGTTGACATCGTAGGTGTGGGCTGGGTCGGTGTACACGCCGCTGGTGTCATACACGGTGACGGGGGCGTTGGGATATTCCACGCGCTGGCCATCCTCGATTTTCACCGTGGGGTACTGTCTGATACGGCGCATGGCAACCTTGATTGGGAAAAGCTTCCCGTCGACATAAATCTTCTCGGAATTGGGGTATGTCGAAACGTCGATATTAGATATTTTCATTTGGGTCTTTGGCTTTTGGTCTTTGGCTTTTGGAAAAGCACGCCGACCAATTATTTTTCATTCTTCATTTTTCACTTTTCATTCAGAAAAGCAGTAAGCGGGCTGGTGGCCTGGGCGTAGGTGCTGGTGGCTCCTAAGCCGGCGAGATAAGCTTTGCGGCCAGCGATTACGGCGAGGCGGAAGGCATCGGCCATCTCCACCGGATCGCCAGCCACGGCAATGGCAGTGTTGACAAGCACTGCATCGGCTCCCATCTCCATGGCATCAGCAGCATGCGAGGGTGCGCCGAGACCGGCATCAACCACCACAGGCACTTGGCTCTGCTCGATGATAATCTCCAAGAA
The DNA here is from genome assembly GCA_020860445.1 of Bacteroidales bacterium. Lineage (GTDB taxonomy): Bacteria > Bacteroidota > Bacteroidia > Bacteroidales > Muribaculaceae > CAG-873. The sequence continues at coordinate 29,677 of JAJBUH010000005.1, forward strand.
ATCGCGGGTGCGCAGTCCCTTGTTTGTGCCAATGGGGGCAGCCAGGGGCATCACTGCGGCAGCGCCAACCTCTTCGAGGCGCTTGCACAGCACTGGGTCGGCCTGGATGTAGGGGAGCACCACAAAACCGTCTTTTGCCAATTCCTCGGTAGCGCGGAGGGTCTCGATAGGGTCGGGCATCAGATATTTGGGGTCAGGGTGAATCTCGAGCTTCACAAAGTCGGTGCCAAACACCTCGCGGCTCATCTGAGCGGCAAGCACAGCCTCTTTGGCGTTTCTTACGCCCGAGGTGTTTGGCAGGAATTGCACATGCTCGCGGTTGATGTGGGTGAGCATTTCGTCGGTGGCCTCGTTCATCATATTGACACGTTTGAGGGCCACGGTGATCATTTCTGACTTTGAGGCTTTGATGGCCTCGAGCATCAATTCGGGCGAAGAGAATTTGCCCGTACCTACAAATAGGCGCGAACCGAACTCTTTGCCTCCAATCTTAAGTTTATCCATATTAAACAAATTATTCTCAAATGAGGAAGTGTAACCAAGATTTACACAGATTCTTTAGCGGGGATTTGATTCATAGAGCGCAAGGCACTGACAGATTTCTACAGACCATCCGGATGGAGTCTGTGTGAATCTGTGAATCT
>JAJBUH010000029.1 GCA_020860445.1 Bacteroidales bacterium
ATTTCACCCCTCTCCCCTATTTTTTAAGAAAACGTAAGCACATAAGAATAACGTAAGCACATAAGAATAACGTAAGCACATAAGAATAACGTAAGCACGTAAGAATAACGTAAGCACATACACAGGAATTTAATTCACCATCAGTGTGCTTACGTTTTCTTACGTGCTTACGTTAAGGGCTTACGTTATGGGCTTACGTTATGGGCTTAAGGTTTATTAGTTGTCGAGCTGGTCGACCTCGAGAGGCTCGTTGATGATTTCGTGCCAGGGGAGGCCCTGGATGGCGAGCTCGGCCAGGAATGGATCCGGGTCGAATTCCTCGACATTGTGCACGCCCGGCTTGCGCCACTTGCCCTGCAGGAACATCATCGCGCCTACCATTGCCGGCACGCCGGTGGTGTAGCTCACAGCCTGCATGCCAGTCTCCTTGTATGCCTCCTGGTGCGAGCAGTTGTTGTAGATATAATAGGTGAGCGGCTTATCGTCCTTGCCAATGCCCGAGATGCGGCAGCCAATCGATGTCTCGCCCGTGTAGTTCTTGCCCAGGTCTTGAGGATTGGGCAGCACAGCCTTGAGGAACTGCAGCGGCACAATCTTCACGCCATTGTAGTCAACCTCGTCAATGCGAGCCATGCCGATATCCTGGATCACACGCAGGTGAGTCAGATACTCCTGCCCGAAAGTCATCCAGAAGCGCGCACGCTTGATGGTGGGATAGTTTTGCACCAAGCTCTCAAGCTCCTCGTGATACAGCAGGTACGAATCGCGCGGCCCGATGTTGGGATAGGTCAGCTCCATGTGCACCTCGAGCGGCCCGGTGGTCACCCACTTGCCATCCTTGTAGTAGCGGCCATTCTGGGTAATCTCGCGTATGTTGATCTCAGGGTTGAAGTTGGTAGCGAAAGCCTTGCCATGGTTGCCAGCGTTGCAGTCAACGATGTCGAGATACTCCATAGCCTTGAAGTAATGCTTGGCAGCATAAGCCGTGAACACGCCCGACACGCCCGGGTCGAATCCGCAACCGAGGATAGCGGTCAGGCCAGCCTTCTCAAACTTCTCGCGGTAGGCCCATTGCCATGAGTACTCAAAGTGAGCAACATCCTTGGGCTCGTAGTTGGCCGTATCGAGATAGTTGACGCCGCACTCGAGGCAAGCGTCCATGATGGTGAGGTCCTGGTAGGGAAGAGCCACATTGATCACAATGTCGGGCTTGTGGCGACGCATCAGTTCCACCAGCTGAGGCACACTGTCGGCATCAACCTGGTCGGTGGTGATATTGGGCGCACCGATGGCGGCAGCCACGGCATCGCATTTGGCGCGGTTGCGCGAGGCGATAACGATTTCGTTGAACACTTGCGGATTCTGAGCGCACTTGTGGGCTACCACGGTGCCTACGCCTCCGCATCCGATGATTAGTACTTTGTTCATTAAGGGTTTTAGGTTTTTGAGTTTATCTGAGTATTTAACTTCGTATTCTTCTTTTTGTCGAGGATGATGGCCACGAATGCGAATATGCCAAGCAGGATGAGCGAGAGAGTGGTGCTGCCAAGCGACAGGTTGGCAAATGCCACTGCATTGGTGTGCTCTACGCCATAGAAGCTCATAGCAAACACCACGGCCCACTGCCAGGGGCCGATACCACCATTTGACGGCACACCCATGGCAATGCTGCCAAGCACAAAGGTCACAAACGCCATCGACACCCCATATTCCGACACTGCATCGCGAGTAAAGGGGAAGGCGAACATCGACACATACATCTGCAGGAAATAGCAACCCCAGATGCCCACCGTGAAGAGCAGCCAACGCCCCTTGCCCCGCATGGTGCCAACTACGGCAAAGCCCTGCCACAGCCCCTTGACAAAATTCTGCACCTTGCCAAAGAATGTGTCCTTAGCCCCCTTGCGCGTGAGGAACCACCACGCAAAGGCTATGCACGCCGCAGCGGCAATCCACAGCCAGGGCGAGGTCACCACGGTGACAATCCCCTCGTATTGCTCTTGGTTTTGAGCCAGGTAGCTGCGTATGTGCGACGATGCCAGCAGGAATGCCCACACCAGCATCAGAAATACCGTGATGGTGTCGGCCAGGCGGTCGGCCACCATCGAGCCAAACACTGTCGAGAATGTTGCCTTTTGCCTCTGTGCCACATAGCCCGTGCGCCACACCTCGCCGAGGCGCGGAAACAGCAGGTTGATGGCATAAGTGCCAAATATACTGTAGACCAATATGTGCAGCGGCGCATTCACCCCCAGGGCTTGCAGCTGGATATTCCAGCGGCAAGCGCGGAAGAATTGCGCCAGCACGCTGATGAGCAGACCAAGGGCTATCCACCAATAGTTGCATTGGCGATGGATGATATCCATCATCTCCCTGAAGTTGATCTCCTTGAACATGAGCCAGCACAGGCCCACGGTGATCACCAGGGGGATTAGGAATTTCATCAGCTGGCTGAGCCAGCCCGGACGGCCCTTTTGCTTGCTCTTGGTCATAAGGCTTGGGTCAGTAGTGTAAGGGGGAGCATTATCAAGCTGGTCACGATTGTGATCATGATCCACCATTCAGTGGTGCGCGACATGCGCCGTGCGCCCTCGAAGTTGCGATTGCGATAGCGCCCCATCGTCGAGGCGCCAGTGATGATAGGTATTATGCCCACCGGGTTGCAACAAACCACAGTGAGCAGTATCGACCATACAAAAAATGTAGGCGGACATTTAGGCGCATGTTCCTCATGAGCCGGCTGACGCTGAGCCCACTGGTAACTTTGGTAGCTGTACGATTCTTGACGCTGAGGCTCGGGCTCGGCCGACGCGCCATACTTGGCCTCTTCGGCAGCACCGCCAAACAGCGAGGCCGTGGCGGGAGCCTGGCCGGCCGGCAGCCAGTCGGTGAGGCCTTCGTACCATACCGGGGTGGAAGCGTCCATGCGCGCCAAGGGTAGAGCCTCCAGGTCGTAGGGCCCTTCCTGCACGCCATTGAGATGGATCCAGATCTTCATTTAGGGTTAGATATTGGGGGTTAGAAAACCACAGATTTACACCTATTCTCACAGATTTTGATACAGTGACCAAGATTGGGAGGAGATTGGAGCCGCACCAATTGACAATCGGTGAGAATCCGTGTAAATCTGTGGTTTTAGTTATGACTTAGCGATGGTGCTTGCGTCTTTAGAAGAATTTAGTCTCCTCGCCGAGGATATCGGTGAGCAGGCTGTTGGCCAGACGGCTGGCTCCGAGGCGGAACCACTCCTTGTCGAGCCACTTGTCGCCAAGCACTTCCTTGACGATGGTGTAGTACTTGACAGCATCCTCGGTGGTAGAGATGCCACCCGATGCCTTAAAGCCTACCATGTTGCCGGTCTTCTCGTAGTATTCCTTGAGGCACTGGCACATCACGTAAGCTGCCTCGAGCGAGGCTCCGGCATATACCTTGCCGGTGCTGGTCTTCAGGAAGTCGGCTCCCGAATACAGCGACAGCACTGATGCGGCGCGGATATTCTCGGCGGTCTTGAGAGCTCCAGTCTCGAGGATTACCTTGAGGCGGGCGGCATCGCCGCAAGCGTCCTTCTGCTCTGAAATCTCGTCGCAGACTGCCTCCCAGTCGCCATCGAGATAGTTGCCAACGTTGAACACGATGTCAACCTCGTCGGCACCATCGAGCACTGCCAGCTTGGTCTCGCTCACCTTGGTCTCAAGGAACGACTGAGCCGTGGGGAAGCAGCCCGACACGCAGGCAACCTCGACCTTGCTCACCTCGAGCACTGTGCGCACCACCGAGGTGAAGTTGGGGAATACGCAGATAGCGGCCACGTTGGGCAGCTCGGGATGCTCCTCATCAAAGGCGTTGACACGCTCGGTGAAGTTTGACACCGACACGGGAGAATCGGTGGTATTGAGGGTGGTGAGGTCGATGTAGTTGAAGCATTTTTTCCACACCTCGGGATTCATGTTTTCTTGGAGATGCTCGTCGATGATTTTCTTTACGGCATCTGCCACTTCTTGATCATTGGTTATGACGCGGCTCGCAGCCACGGTGTCATGATACTTGTCGCTCATAGTGGTATTATTGGTTTGATATAGGGTTATGGTTCTGAGGAGAGAATCGGTTGGCATCGCGCCGCGTCTTTTTCTCCAAATTGGCGGCAAAGGCGTCGGCCAGGTCAATGCCAGTCTGGTTGGCTATTGCCATCGCCACCCACACCACGTCGGCAAGCTCATCAGCCAGATTGAGCTTGTCGGTGGGCTTGGCTACCTGGTCTCCATAGAGACGAGCCATCGCACGAGCCACCTCCCCCGTCTCCTCGGCCAGGATGGCCATATTGGTGAGCGGTGAGAAGTAGCCCCCGCCGTAGGTGGTTATCCACCTATGCACCTCGGCCTGGGCCTGGCGCAGGGTAATAGGGCTATCGTTTTCTGCCATGTGGCAACAAAATTACACAAAACTTTTAAATATAACAACGATAAAGGGGAATTTTATTTCTAAAGAGCGAATTTATTCGGCCAATTAGCCTAAATGTGGTTTTTATTTCTTAACTTTGTGCTCATAAAATGGCAGATTATGCCACCGATAATACCAAGACAAAAAGATACACAGCATAAAGAACACAAACTGAAAAATGGAACTAACGCCACTCACGGCCATAAGCGCCATCGACGGCCGCTATCGCAGCAAACGCGAGAAGCTTGACGAGTATTTTTCTGAGTATGCGCTCATCAAATACCGCATAAGGGTTGAAATCGAGTATTTCATCGCCCTCACCCAGGTGGGGCTGCCACAGCTGCCACCGCTGTCGCATATCGACGAGGAGGTGCTGCGCGACATCTACCGCACATTCACCGTCGAGCAAGCCAAGCGCGTCAAGGAGATTGAGGCAGTGACCAACCACGATGTCAAGGCTGTCGAATACTTCATCAAGGAGCAATTCGCCGCCCTGCATCTCTCGATCGACATCTCAGAGCTCAAGGAATTTGTGCATTTCGGCCTCACCTCGCAGGACATCAACAACACCGCTGTGCCCCTGTCGGTGGCCGAGGCATTGCTCGATGTGTACCGCCCCAAGGTGGTCGAGGTAATCGAGGCTCTGCGCGAGCGCGCCAACGAATGGGCCGACATACCCATGCTGGCCAAGACCCACGGCCAGCCAGCAAGCCCAACGCGCCTTGGCAAGGAGCTGATGGTGTACGTCTACCGCATGGAGCAGCAGCTGGCCCAGCTCGACGCCGTAAAGATTTCGGGCAAGTTTGGCGGAGCCACGGGCAACTTCAATGCCCACCATGCAGCATTCCCGCAGGTAGATTGGCGCGAATTTGCCAACAAATTCCTCTCAGAGACGTTAGGAATTGAAAGAGAACAATATACAACCCAGATATCCAATTACGACAATCTCGCCGCCCTGTTTGACGCGCTGAGGCGTATCAACACCGTGATGCTCGACTTGGACCGCGACATGTGGATGTACATCTCGATGGACTATTTCAAGCAGCAAATCAAGGCTGGCGAGGTAGGCTCATCGGCCATGCCCCACAAGGTCAACCCCATCGATTACGAAAACTCGGAGGGCAACCTGGGCATCGCCAACGCCCTGCTCTCGCATCTGGCCCAGAAGCTGCCAGTATCGCGCCTGCAGCGCGACCTGACCGACTCGACAGTGCTGCGCAACATAGGCGTGCCTCTCGCCCACGGCATGATTGCCATGGCAAGCACCCTCAAGGGCCTCGGCAAACTGCTGCTCAACAAGGCAGCCATCGACGCCGACCTCGACAAGATGTGGAGCGTGGTAGCCGAGGGCATCCAAACAATCCTGCGCCGCGAGGGATACCCCAACCCGTATGAAACCCTCAAAGCCCTGACGCGCACCAACCAAGGCGTGACTGAGCAGAGCATACAGGACTTTATCGACACGCTGCAAGTCAGCCCCGCCGTCAAAGCCGAGCTCCACGCCCTCACCCCCCCCACAGCTACACCGGCATGTAGCCCCGGACCCCGCCTCGATAATCTCGATACTATCGATAATTTCGATACTATCGAGAATTCTCGAAACCTCTCGATAATTCTCGAAAATTCTCGACAATAATTAACCTCAAAAATACCCACTCATTAGGAATGCCAGTAAGAAAATGGCGCGTTGAAGACAGCGCCGAATTGTACAATATCATCGGTTGGGGACGCAACTATTTCTCAATCAATGATAAGGGCCACGTGGTGGTGACCCCTCGCCAAGGCTATGCATCAGTCGACCTCAAGGAAGTGATGGACGAGCTGCAGCTGCGCGACATCGCAGCCCCAGTGCTCTTGCGCTTTCCCGACATCCTCGACAACCGCATCGAGAAAATCTCCAACTGCTTTGCCCAAGCGGCCAAGCATTACGACTACAAGGGCCAAAACTATCTGATCTACCCAATCAAGGTTAATCAGATGCGTCAAGTGGTCGAGGAGATTGTGACCTATGGCAAAAAGTTCAATATCGGTCTCGAGGCTGGCTCAAAGCCCGAGCTTCACGCCGTGCTGGCTACCAACATCGCCGAGAATGCCCTGATTATCTGCAACGGATACAAGGATGCCTCATACATCGAACTGGCCCTGCTGGCCCAAAAGATGGGACGCCGCATATTCCTCGTGGTCGAGAAACTGCAAGAACTGAGCATCATCGCTGAGATTTCGCGCAAACTCGGCATACGCCCCAACATCGGCATCCGCATCAAGTTGTCGAGCTCAGGCTCGGGCAAGTGGTCAGAATCGGGTGGCGACCAGTCGAAATTCGGCCTCAACTCGTCAGAACTCTTCGAGGCTATCGACGAGCTCAAGAAATATGACATGAGCGACTGTCTGCGCCTAATCCATTTCCATATCGGCAGCCAAATCACCAAGATACGCCTTATCAAGAATGCCCTGCGCGAGGCTTCACAATTCTACGTTCAGCTCTGCAAGCTGGGCTTCCACATAGATTTCGTAGATGTGGGCGGCGGTCTGGGCGTCGACTACGACGGCACTCGCAGCAGCTCGAGCGAAAGCTCAATGAACTACTCAATCCAAGAGTATGCCAACGATGCCGTGTCGAGCCTGGTGGATGCTTGCACCAAGAATAATCTGCCTCAGCCCAATATCATCACCGAGAGCGGCCGCTCGCTGTCGGCCCACCACACGGTGCTGGTTTTCCAGGTGCTCGAGACCACCTCGCTGCCGATCTGGAAAGACGATGAAGAGCTCCCGGCTGATGCCCATGAGTTGGCCAAGGAGATGTATGAGATTTGGGACAAACTAAATCAGCCGCGCCTGTTTGAGAGTTGGCACGATGCCCTGCAGATACGCGAGGAAGCCCTCGACCTATTCTCTCTGGGCATGCTTGACCTCAACACCCGCGCACAGATCGAGAAACTATTCTGGAGCATCGCTCGCGAGGTAGGCGAGATTGCCATGGGCATGAAGCACGCCCCCGAGGAGCTGCGCAAGATTGCCAAGATGATTCCCGACAAGTATTTCTGCAACTTCTCGCTCTTCCAGTCGCTGCCCGATTCCTGGGCCATCGACCAGCTGTTCCCAATCATGCCAATCGAGCGCCTCGACGAGAAGCCTACCAAAAACTGCACCATCCAGGATATCACCTGCGACAGCGATGGCAAAATTGCCAACTTCATAACCCTCAACGACACCTCCAACTCTCTGCCAGTGCATCAGCTCAACCCCGGCGAACCTTACTATCTGGGCGCATTCCTGGTGGGAGCATATCAGGAGATTCTGGGCGATATGCACAATCTGTTTGGCGACACCAACGCCGTGCACATCCGCGTCAACAAGGATGGCTACGAAATCGACCAAGTGATCGAGGGCGAGACCGTGGCCGATGTGCTGGAATATGTTCAGTACAATCCCAAAAAACTGGTGCGCAATGTCGAGACTTGGGTCACCAAGTGTATGAAGGATGGCAAGATCACAGCCGAAGAGGGTCGCAACTTCCTCAGCACCTACCGCTCCGGCCTATTCGGCTACACCTACTTAGAGTAGTTGTGAGTTATGAGTTGTGAGTTATGAGTTCCATCCGGATGCAACTCACAACTCATAACTCACAACTCATAACTCATAACTCACAACTGACTATGCGTTATTTCATGCGATTGGCATATAGGGGCGATGGTTTCCTGGGGTGGCAAGTGCAACCCCAGGGCCCCACTGTGCAGAGCACGCTTGAGCAGGCGCTATCGCGTCTGCTCAAGCAGCCAATCGCTGTAACCGGAGCCGGACGCACAGACACCGGCGTGAATGCCCGCATGATGGTGGCGCATTTTGATGCGCCCGACCCGCTGCCGACCGACTTGGTGTATCGCCTCAATTGCACCGTGGGCAAGAATATCGCGGTGTATGAGATATGGCCGGTGGCCGACGATACCCATGCGCGCTTTGACGCCACTGAGCGCACATACCGCTACTATGCCGCTACGCGCAAGACTCCCTTTTTCTACCCCCTCACTTGGTCGGCCCCTCCCGGCCTCGACTTCGAGGCCATGAATCAAGGAGCAGCCTATCTGATTGGGCGCCAAGATTTCACCTCATTCTCCAAGCTGCATACTCAGGTCAAGACAAATATCTGCGACGTGCGCCGCGCCCAGTGGGTGCAAGCCGATGAGGATATGTGGTACTTTGAGATCAGCGCTGACCGATTCCTGCGCAATATGGTGCGCGCCGTGGTTGGCACCCTGGTCGATGTTGGGCGCGGCAAGCTGCTCCCCGCCGATGTCAAGCGCATCATCGAGCAGCGCGACCGCTGCAGCGCCGGCACCTCGATGCCTCCCCACGCCCTATACCTCTGGGAAATCAGATATTAACATAAATTATTTTTATAACTAAGAAACCACTGATTCTCACAGATTTACACAGATTTAAAATACGAATATCTTTATCCCTCATCGATTTTTCACATATTTAATCTGTGAAAATCAGTGCATATCTGTGGTTTCCCTTATCCTCTTTATTCTCTTTGTTTACTTAAATCTCATGGGATACGATTTTGATATAGATGTTGAATTCACCGATTATGCCGCTGAACCCGAGGTCACCTACCAGCGCCGCAACCCGGAGATGCGCATGGCGTGGCAATTCGTCGCAGAGACTGGCATCTCAGTGTTTCTGACCGGCAAAGCCGGCACTGGCAAGACAACATTTCTGCGCCATCTGCGCGAGCTTATGCCCAAGCGCATGGTCGTCCTCGCCCCCACTGGCGTAGCCGCCATCAACGCCGGCGGACAAACCATCCACTCCTTCTTCCAGATACCATTCGGACCCTTTGTGCCTGGAGGCCACGTGGCTGACAGCAAACGCATGTTCCAGATGTCGGATAAGAAAAAGGCTCTGATACGGTCGGTCGACTTGGTGGTTATCGACGAGGTATCGATGGTGCGAGCCGACCTGCTTGATGCCGTCGATGATGTGCTGCGCAAATATCGCGACAGCACTCGTCCTTTTGGCGGTGTGCAAATGCTGCTCATAGGCGACCTGATGCAGCTATCCCCAGTGACCAAGGACCAAGAATGGAGCATGCTGAGCCAATATTACTCTTCACCTTATTTCTTCGCCAGCCGAGCCCTCCAGCAACTCAAATACGTAACCATCGAATTGCGCCACATCTACCGCCAACAAGACGAAGATTTCATCTCGCTGCTTGCCAAGGTGCGCACCGGCGATATCACGCCTGAGGTAATTGAGACGCTCAACAGCCGATTCATCCCTAATTTCCAACCCAAGGAAGATGGGTGGATTCGCCTTACTACTCATAACTACGCAGCTCAGAATTACAACGAGGAGCGTATGCGCAGGCTCCCCGGAGATGAAATGCGCTTTGTAGCAAGTGTCAAGGGGGATTTTCCAGAAGTGAGTTACCCTTGCGATTATGAATTGCGCCTTAAGCTCAACGCCCAAGTGATGTTTGTTAAAAACGACCCCTCAGGGGGCCATCTGTATTATAATGGAAAGATTGGCACTGTGGTGGCATTTATGGATGACGAGGAGGAGGGCCAAAGCATAATAGTATCGTGCCAAGAAGATGGGGAGGAGCCCGAACAAATCCGGGTAGTGCCAGTAGTCTGGGAGAATCGCAAATATGCCATCGACCCCAATACCAAAGAAATCAAAGAGCAGGTGGACGGCACATTCACTCAATATCCCCTGCGATTAGCCTGGGCCATTACTGTGCATAAGAGCCAAGGCTTGACATTTGACCATGCGGTGCTCGACATCAATGCATCGTTTGCTCATGGACAAGTGTATGTCGCGCTGAGCCGATGCCGTACCTTGCAAGGGCTCGTGCTCTCGGCTCCAATCTCAGGTGCCTCGGTAATTACTGACCGCTCGGTTGAGGCTTATATCGACCGCGAACTTGAGGCCGAAAGCAAGAATTGCGCCCAGCTACCAGCCTACAAGAGCGAATATCTGCTGTTCCTGCTTGACGAATTGTACTCATTTCGCCAAATCGATGAATCGCTCAGATGGCTTGAGCGCGTAGTCGACGAGTATCTGAGCCGCCAATACCCTGACCTGCTCAGGGTCCTCAAAGGAGCGCAAGAGCCAGTGGCGGCTGCGCTGATTAGAGTAGGTCTGTCGTTCCGCCGTGAGTACGCTCCTCAAATCGCAGAGAGAGGCACCGCAGCGCTTGAGGCGTTGCAGCCTCGCGTACAGAGCTCGGCCAAATATTTTGTCGACAAGTTGGAATCCCTGTTCTTGCCGCTGCTCAAGCAATGCGCCATCAACATCGAAAACAAACAGACTGCCCAAATCTACGGCAACGCCCTGGATAGCATGCGCGATGCCGTCAGAGCCAAGATGCAGATATTCCAAGCCCTGGTTGAGAAACCATTCAGCGTAAGCGAGTACCTCGACCTGAAAGCTAAGGCTATGCTCGGTGAGACCCTCGCCCCGCCAGCCCGCAATCGCCGCGAAAGAGCCCCGAGACCACCAAGAGCCGACCGAGAACCAAAGCCCAAGAAGCCAGATACCCGCGAGGAAACATTCAAACTGTTTGAACAGGGCCTATCAGTAAGCGAAATAGCCAAGAAACGCGGTCTGGTCGAGAGTACAATCTATGGCCATTTGGCTACTTTGGTCATGGCAGGACGCATAGTCTTGAATCAAGTGGTGCCTCCAGAGCGCCAGCTGCAGATTCTCGAGGCAGTAGATACTTTTGATGGCCCCTACTCACTGTCGGATGTGCGCGAGAAACTCTCCGAGGATTTCAGCTTTGGCGAGATACGCACAGTGATAAATTGTCTCCGTCGTCCCCAGCAATCATCAGCCGAGGAGTAAAAAATAAGCCGCTGCCTACGCTCTCGCGAGCGGGGCAGCGGGTTGTCCTATCTAATCAAAAGCCTTTTAATCTGATTAAATGGTCAGTTTTGGGAAACGAAAAAGTTGTCAATCTAATTCTTTGACCCCACAGACCCTCTATGGTTTAATTTGTCTATAGAATATTTCTTAGATGAGACAGGAGCCACAGATTGACACAGATTTTCACAGATTCCTATAGGGAAAAATCTGTGAAAATCTGTGTCAATCTGTGGTTCCTGTAGGATATTATTTGCGGTAGACATCGCGGTACCAAGTGGCAAATTCGCGTATGCCATCGGGCAGCAGGGTTGAGGGGTGGTATCCCACCTCGGTCTCAAGTTTCTGGGTATTGGCGTTGGTCTGATACACATCGCCTTGCTGCATGGGCAGGTAGTTTTTCTGAGCCTCCTTGCCGATGTTCTTCTCAATCTCGCTGATGAAATCCATCAGTTTCACTGGATGCGAGCAGCCAATATTGTACACCTTGACGGGCACGCCATCCTCATTGGCGGGAGCCACATGGTCAATGGCCTGGATGGTGCCACCCACGATATCATCGATGTAGGTGAAGTCGCGGATCAGGTCGCCGTTGTTGAACACATTGATGGGCCTACCCTCGGTGATAGCGTTGGCAAAGAGCATGGGAGCCATGTCGGGGCGTCCCCAGGGACCGTAGACGGTGAAATAGCGCAGACCGGTCGAGGGTATGCCATAGAGCTTGCCGTAGGCGTGAGCCATCAGCTCGTTGCTCTTCTTGGTGGCGGCATAGATGCTCACCGGGCGGATTACCTCGTCGTCCTCTGAGAATGGCACCTTGGTGTTGAGGCCGTACACGCTGCTCGACGAGGCATAGACCAGATGCTTGACACCATTGTAGCGGCAGCACTCGAGCAGATTCATGAATCCCACCACGTTGCTCTCGACATAAGCCATGGGGTTCTTGATCGAATAGCGCACGCCAGCCTGTGCGGCAAGATTCATCACCTTGTCAAATTTCTCGCGCTCAAAGAGCTCGGGCACAGCCTTTTGGTCGGCGATATCCATGCGGATAAATCGCAGGTTGGGCATCTTGGGCGACACGAACTCCTGGCCGTAGGGCATCTCGGGGAATGTCACCTCCGAGCCGTCGTTGCCGGTCTCGGGCACAGCCTTGCCCTTAGGCCAAGCCGGGTCCACCTCGATGCCGTAGAATTCTTTCAGACGGTCATATTTCAGATTGGGGTCGTAGTAAGTATTGATATTGTCAATAGCCACAACCTCATCGCCGCGCTTAGCGAGCTCATTGGCGAGCTTAGAGCCGATAAATCCGGCTCCGCCAGTAATCAATATCTTCATTCTGTATTTTCTTAATGCTAATCGGTTTTACAGCGCAAAATTAGCGATTTTTCCCCTAATATCCAAATAACTAACTTTTCAATACAGATTATGGCAAGGTATTAACAATTTAGATTACGGCAATGTATTATCAGTGCTACGCACTGATAATACACTACTATATATTTATTTTAAATTGGAAAGTTACTTATTCCGGGGCGCAATTTTAAACATATTTTTTCCATTGTCAAATAAAATCCGTAACTTTGTGCCTCAAAGACTCTACCATAGATACGAAAAATGAAAACCCTTAGTCGCTACCCTCTCCTGGCCCTGTTGTGGACAGTGCTCACACTGAGCTACTTGACTTCGTGCTCGTCCCATTCCGACCTCTATTCGTTGGCTTGTGCCGACCATGCGCTGGTAATGACCGGCAACATGGAATCGGTGCTCGAAAATGCCGACTGCGCCGCCACAGCCAGCGGCATACAGCTATCAGCCCCTCTGCAGCGCTTAGTGAGCGTGCTCAGCCCCGGCGACCGCCGAGATGTCAGCGCAGTGCTCGAAATCAAAGGCATCGACCTGAAACACACGCTTTTGGCCATGTCGCACGACGACCAGCTGTGCTTCGCTTTCAAGATATCTGACCAGAGCGATTTCCAGGAATTTCTGGCCGAGCGCTCAGGCGGCAAGTTGCAATTGGCCAAAGAGGGCGATTGCCAGTACTACCGCTTCGACCCCCGCACTGTGATGTTTATCGATGATGACATGGCTGTGCTGCTGCATAGCGAGAGGGTCACGGTTGATGCCCAATTCTACCAAGCCTACAAGGAGAATGCTCGCCAGCGCCCATTGCTCAGTTGGCAAAAATCAGCCCTCGACGAGGGCAAGACCCTGAATGTGCTGGCCAGCATACCCGAAATCAACTCTCTCATCGCCGACCAGACCGGCATCAACCTGATGCAATCGCCCCAAATCTCTAAGGCTTATGATTTAGACCTGCTCAAAAACGGCTACGTCACCATCGCTTGCTCGCTCCAGGATTTATCGCTCACCATCGAGTGCTGCCTGGTCGACCATACCGGCAAATTCATTCCCAACATGCTTGACGAGGATGGCACTGTCGAGGTCAATCCCTCGCTGCTGAAATACGCCACCGAGCAAGATTTCATGGTGGCAATGGCGGCTGTGCCACAGAGCATCGACTGGAACAGCGTGCTCAACGAGGCCGTGGATATGATGGGTGGTCCCGGCGTTTCGGGCATCGACACCATGACCACAACAATGCTGAGCATGCTGCTGAGCGACCTCACCGGCACTGTGATGCTGGCCGCTGGCCCGCAGTCTTATGACAAAATCGACCATCTGTATGGCTGGCACGCCGTAGTGGCAGCCGAAATGAAGGAGGGCAAGGCCGCGCAATACATCGACATGCTCAAGGCTTTTGTTGAATCGAGCAACCAAGAAAAGCAGCGTGTGGCCAAGGAATACAAAGCCTACGGCTGGACCCAATACCAGCCGGCCCTGCTGGGTTGCGAATACCAGGATGGCAAACTCGCCATTACCATACCGAGCGAAGGCACCCTCTACGCCGAGGCTCGCGGCAACGATTTCGTTGCCTCGCTGTCGCCAATCTCCACCTCGGGCGGTTGCAATATCGGCGCTGGCGATTTCCGCCATACGATGGGCGGCATCGTGATTGACATACCAAAGGACAATCCATTAATCACGGTGTTTAATTTTCCGTTTGGGTGTAATTTCTCGTACACCTGGGATGGCAGCAGCCTGATACTCAAGGCCAAGCAGACCGAGACCGATGGCCTATTCCTCAACAATCTATTTGAGCTCATTGCCGGGCAAGCCCACTGATGTCTAACCTCTGCATACAACTGCGCTGGGCTCTGGTCTGCGCTTTGTCGATTGCGGCGTGGAGCTGCCAAAGCTCTATGCCGCCAAGTTTTGCCGACACCATACCGGCTCGCTCTGACGCTATCATCGCAGCCGACCTCGACCAGCTGCTCAAGATGGCTGGATGCGGCAGCAAGGGCGGAGCCATTACCCTCACCAAAGACCTGCAGGACCTATTGGTCCGAATCGACAGCAATGCCTTGCGCGGTGTAGAAGCGATAGCGCAACAAGGGTCGTGGCTTGACCTGAAAAACACCTACGCTTGCCGTAAAAGTCCCGACCTGCCCTGGGTGCTTACCGCCGAGGTAAAGGAAGATGTAGAATTGCCCCCTCACTATATAACAGCATCAAAAAGCGACATTCTCGACCGCGCATTTCTGTATCGCATCACTCCCGATGTGACGCTTGTGGCCACCGAGCAGCAAGCGTGGTTTATCAGCGGCGACAGCGCAGTGGCACGCGTCGAGCGCCTTGTCCTGTCAGCTGCCGAATCATCGGTGGGCAACAATCCAGCCCTTAAGGATTTTTTTGACGGCACTCCACAGCTCAAAGCCCGATTCAAGGTTGACGGCGCTGACAACCCGGCTGGCGACCCCTATGATGAGGTGAGGGTGACGCTGAGCGTGCGCGAACGCACTCTCCTTCTCAATGGCACATCTTACAACAAAGGCGCAGCGGTCAATCCCCTGGCTCGGCTGCAAGCCATCGACCCCGAGGCGCTCGAGTGGATGCCCAACGGCTGCGTGGCGGCTATCGGTGCCGGCGTGTCGCCAAAACTGCTCAAAAAATTGTTGAAGCTATGGGGTGGAGAACCCAAAACCAATCTCGCAATCGAGGCGCTGATTGCCATGATGGATGCCCAGGGAGGCACAGTGGCAATCGGAGCCGCTCCCGGCGGCAGTGCTGAGACAATACGCCGACTGACCTTGCGCAACTGGATGCTCAAGGCTATGCTGCCATTGGGCGAGAAGGCCGAACCAGCGGCTATGCTTATCAACAAGTTTATCGATGGGCTGTACAGCGAGACAGTCGATGATTATCTGGCTATCACCAATTACGACCCCGAGGATTACCCAAGCGAATACGATGCTTGGCCATCGACTGCTTACGGCAGCAAGGCGTTGCTTACTGCCACGGTGCCATACAAAAGCCAGACCATGAAGGCTTTGCGATTCAAAAACGGCTATGAGTTGAGGGTTGTGGCACCTGACAGCAGCTTCAATGCTACCCTGCGCCTGCTCGGCAGCGGCGACTACCTGCTCCCAGCCATAATCCGCGACAGCCGGCAGATCAAGTAATTTTGTAGAATCCGAAATCTATACACAGAGTACACAGATGCCACACAGACCTTTTCTATGGCTTTTGATTGTAGATAATTTCATAGAGGTACAAAGTACCAATAAGATGGCACAGATTCCATCCGGATGGCATCTGTGTAATCTGTCGGCGTGTCCACGCCTCTATGAAATTGAATTCGAGCAGATAGGCTCTGTGTGGCATCTGTGTACTCTGTGTATAACCCAATAATGAATTATTAAGGTATAGATGGAGAGGATAGAGATATGGGATGTGGTGCCAGAGCCGATGGCTCGGCTCTGGGCCGAGGAATTGGACCAACGCGTGTGGCACCGTGATCTGGAGCTGCGGCGAGGGCAGTATTACCTGCTCGAGACCGAATCGGGGCGAGGCAAATCTTCGCTCTGCAGTTTCCTCTATGGCTTGCGCGATGATTACCGGGGACAGATACTTTTTGACGGTCAGGACATCCGCCGATTCTCCCGCGCCCGTTGGGCTGAGATTCGGCGCAACGAGATAGCGTTGCTGCCGCAGGAGATGCGCCTGTTTCCCGAACTCACGGTGATGGAAAATATCCAGCTCAAGAATCGCCTCACCCACCATAAGACGCCCGAGCAAATCAGCGCAATGCTCTCTGCTCTTGAGGTCGAGGGCAAAGCCGACAACCTGGTGTCGCAGCTCTCGATAGGGCAGCAACAGAGGGTAGCGATTGTGCGCACCCTGTGCCAGCCATTCTCTTTCTTGCTTCTTGACGAACCAGTAAGCCACCTCGATGCCCGCTGCAACGAATTAGCCTCTCAGCTAATCCTCGCCGAGGCTTCGGCTCAGTCGGCCGGAATTCTTGTCACCTCGGTGGGCAATCCTCTATCTATCACTAATCTCTCTAATCTCTGACCGGTATGTGGCGATTGCTTAGGAAAAATATCAGCGGCTGGCAGATGGCTGGCTATGCGATAGCCTCGATTGTGGGATTAGCGATAGTGATTATCGCCTATCAATTCTACCGCGATGCGCGAGGATTGTTGGGCGAAAGCGAGACTGCGCCAAGCGAATATGCAGTGCTGTCGCGGCCAGTGTCGATGTTGTCGACTTTTGGCATCGGCGCCAAGGCATCTGATGGCATCGACCAGGAGGATATCGATGCCTTGGCCCAGCAACCATGGGCAAAGAGGGTCGGAGAATTCACTGCCGCTAATTTCAGCGTCACCGGGTCGGTGGAATTTGGAGGCAAGAGTATGTGGAGCCATCTTTTCCTTGAGGCTGTACCCGACGAGTTTCTGGATATCTCTCCTCGCGGCTGGGGGTTCAATCCCGCCGATGGCACGCAAGCAGAAATCCCTATAATAATATCTAAGGATTATCTGGCGCTCTATAATTTCGGCTACGCCTCATCGCGAGGTCTGCCGCAGATCAGCGAGGGGATGATTTCTAAGATTCCTTTTTATCTGTATCTGTCGGGCAATGGCCACTCCGACCGCTATCGGGCGCGCATTGTGGGATTCTCGACGCGGCTCAACACTATAGCGGCTCCGCTCGATTTCATCCAATGGGCCAACGAGCGCTACGCGCCGGGCCAGGAGACGCAGCCATCGCGGCTAATCGTCGAGGTCGACGACCCCGGCAATCCCGAGATTGAGAGGTTTTTGAGTCGCGCCGGATTGGAGGTGGCTGGCGCCGGGCTTGACAAGAGCCGCGCCGCCACAGTGCTAAAACTGGTGTCATCGGCCATCGGAGGGGTTGGCATCGCTATTTGCGCTTTGGCCCTGTTTATACTTAGCCTGAGCGTGACCCTGCTGTTGCAGAAAAATCGGCAGAAAAATAGCGACCTGCTATTTCTCGGTTACTCGCCTCGGCGCGTGGCCGGTTGCTATCTGCAATTGGTGGGCTGGATAAATCTTGGGGTTACGGCTGCGGCGATAGGCGCCCTGCTAATAGCCGCGCATCTATGGCGCAGCCCACTGGAAGCAATGGGAGCCGCGCCATCCTCGCCCTGGCCATCAATAATATTGGCGATTGCGGTGATGCTCATAATCACAGCCATAGCCTATCTATCCATCAGCCGCTCAATCGGGCGCCTGAGGTGAGGAAAATTATCAATCATCGATACTATCGATAATATCGATAATATCGATAGTATCGAAAAAATTTAAATCATGAATGCAATAGGTTTAGCAGCAATAGGCGTGGGTGGCTCGACGATTATCGGGTCGGCCCTGGGATTCTTTATCAAGAATGTGTCGCACCGCACCAATGATACCATCATCGGCCTCTGCGCCGGGGTGATGCTCTCGGCTGCTGTGCTGGGTCTGTTGTTGCCGGCATTTGATATGTGTCCTGATTGGAGCCGCGTATGGCTGCCGTGCCTCGGCGTGGCTGGCGGTATCGTGGTGCTCAATCTGCTTGATAGCCTCACTCCCCACCTGCATCACATCACCGGCATTGATGAGGAGGAACATCGCCACAACCAGCACCTCAACCATGTGCTGCTATTTGTGATGGCAATCGCTCTGCATAAATTTCCCGAGGGCATAGCTGCCGGCGTGGGCTTTGGCGGCGAACCCATCGACCAGGCAGCAAGCGTGGCGATAGCCATCTCGCTGCAAAATGTGCCTGAGGGCATGGTCATAATTTCGCCCTTGCTACTGGCAGGGGTGAGCAGACTGCGCACATTCGTTATCGCCATAGTGATTGGCGCGCTTGAGGTGGCCGGGGTATTCACGGGCTACTATGTGGCCGAGCTGTCCGAGGCAGTGCTCCCATTTATTCTGGCCCTCGCTGGCGGAGCCATGCTGTATGTGGTGAGCGATGAGATGATACCCGAGAGCCATGCCCATGGGTATCAGAAACCTGCCACTTATGCGTTGCTGGCTGGATTCGTGCTGATGATTCTGATCGAACGCCTCAGTTAGATTTTCCTGGCGATGGCGATGCCAAGGATGGCGCAGACCAGCAGCACCATCGGGTAGTAGAGGTTGGCAATGATGGCGATGGGCGACAGGGCCGATAGGCTCGAAGCCATCAGCAGCTGGGCGCCATAGGGGATTACACCTTGCACCACGCACGAGAATGTATCCAAGATGCTGGCACTCTTCTTGGCCGGGACGCCAAATCGCTGGGCGATGTCGGCAGCGATGGGACCGACTGTGATGATGGCGATTGTATTGTTGGCGGTGCACAGGTTGGCGAGGCTCACGAGCGCGGCGATTGAGAATCCGGCACCGGTGCGGCCATGGATGCGAGCTGTCAGGGCTTGGAGAATCCAAGCGATACCGCCGTTGACGCGGATCAATTCGAGCATGCCTCCGGCCAGCAAGGTCACGATTATCAGGTCGCCCATTCCGGCTATGCCTTGGCCCATCGAACCTACCCATTGGAATACATCCTCCGAGCCGGTGGCCCACCCTACTATGCCAACTGACAGAATGCCGAGCACCAGCACTGCTGCCACATTGATGCCACATAGGGCGCAACCGAGCACCACCAGATAGGGCAGGATTTTTACATAATTGACCTCGCCGATTTCAATCATGGCTTGGTCGCCCTCGAATCCGCACAGCAGGTAGATGCCCAGCACGATTATGGCGGCTGGAAAAACCACGCGGGCGTTGGCACGGAATTTATCGAGCATCTGACAGCCTTGCGATCGCGTGGCGGCGATGGTGGTGTCGGAGATAAATGATAGGTTGTCGCCAAAGAATGCTCCGCCCACGATGATGGCTACCATAAATGGGCCGCTGGCGCCGGTAGCGTCGGCGATGCCAGCAGCCACTGGTACCAAGGCTACGATTGTGCCCACCGAGGTGCCGACGGCGAGGGATATGAAGCAGGCGGCGATGAATAGGCCCGCTGGCACCAAATTGCTCGGCAACAGCCGCAGGCACAAGTTGACGGTAGCATCGATGCAACCGATGTCGCTCGCGCTTGCCGCGAATGCTCCGGCCAGCACGAATATCCATATCATTTGCAATATGTTGGGATTGGCGGCGCCAGCCGAGAAGCTCTCGATGCGTTGTGTCAGCTTCATGCCTCGGGTGATGAGCACAGCATAAATCGATGAGGCTACAAATGCCACTGAGATGGGCATCTTGTAGAAATCGCCAATCGCTATCGATGTCACCAGATAAAGGCACAGAAACACAACCAGTGGGCTCAGGGCCAGCAACCCCTGCCATAGGGGTATTGGTCTACTTTCTGTCATTTCTTTGATTTTGACCGCAAAGTTACAAAAAATATTCCAATTTATCACCCTCCCCATCCCCCAACCTGATAATTTCCTACATTTCTTCGGTTCCGAAATAATAGCCCCCAACCTATCATTTATGGACTTTTTGTGGGGATTGATTCAAAATTTTTTAGTTAAGAGTGCAAATTATCCAAAGTTATTTGGGATTAATCGAATAAATGACTAAATTTGCAAGGTCAATCCTTTCTGAGCTTAAGCAGAAGCCAGGGAGGGCGGGCTGATATACATAATGGAAAGGCGTTTACTTGACGCTTTGTTTTGGTAGTTCGAAACTTCGCAACTTTCAATCTATCCCAAAACTTAGCAACGGTGGATGGCTACGGGATGTGTATATTCCCAAGGGAGCAGCGCGGCTGCTCTCTTGGAATTCATATCTTGCGTGGGCTTCTGCGTTGCTTGTTCTGGATAGATGGGCAATGCGAAGGCCTCGAACTACGGGACAAGCAAAAAGATACAGCGGCCTACGCTTTTCTTTTTATCCAATTCCAAATTCCCGCAAGCCAGAGGCCACGGCATTGCACCACCAATAGTCTATGAGACTTGCTTCTCTTTTATTGCTGATTGCCCTGTTTGTAGGCACATGTTTTGCCGAAAAAGCCGAAATTATCACTCGCGAAGGCGATGTGATGGAGGTTGAAATTACCCAGTACAACCCCGTTGGCATTAAATACATGTTGAGAAAGGCTGAACATTCATTGCCATACTCCGACATCTACATGATCTATACCAAATCGCAAGGCAACCGCTATGTCAATAGCGACGGTCAACTCATCAGTGGCGAGGCAACAAAAGCCTCAACATCTTATGATGTGGTATATTTGGTAAATGGAGGCGAGAAATCTGTAGTGGTTAAGTCGATGCTACCAACTGAAATAGTATTTGAGTTGACCCCAGATGATAAGAAAGCCTTGGAGAGCGCTGCCAAGCAGATGCAGAAAGGTAAAGTTGCCCGTGATGAGAGAGTAATGGCTGCAGCAGAGCATGCTGATGATGATAAAGTATTCTTGCGTGACCATGTCTTCATGATTATCCACAAGGGTGGTGTGACTGAGATTATCACTCCACTGCCTCCAGTCGGCAGCGATGCACAAGCCGTGCAAAGCCAGACTACCCCGAAAGAAGAGGTAGAACCAATCCTTGAGCTCAAATACCATCGAGTAGAGAAAGGCCAAACTCTCGACACAATATCCGAGATGTACGATGTGACACCGGCCGATATTATCGAATGGAATGACCTGCCCCAGAGCACAAAGGCCTCAGCCCAACTGCCCATTGGCACTCAATTAATAATCTACGTAGTAGTGCAATGAAATGAGCCCTATGAAAAGATTTTCTTTGCCACTCTTGTCCGTCTTGGTTTTGTCAATGGTTCTGCCTGGCTGTGGCACAGGCAGCAAGAGCGACTTGATGCAGCTTATTGCTGAGCGAGACTCTCTACGCTTTGCAGCAGAGGTACAGACGCAAAAGCTCATGAATATTGAGAAAGCGGTGAATATGATGAATGCCACAATGGATTCAATCGCTCGCGAAGAGGAGATGATCTTTGTCAACACCAATCAAAAAGACGGAATGCCTATAACGCGCCAAGATGCTCTGAGCAACCTGGAGCGATATGAGGAGATGATGCTGCGCCAGCATAAGAAGATAGTTGAGTTGCAAGAAGAATTGAAGCGCAATGTCTTCAATGCCGAGGCCCAACGCCTCATCGAGAATCTGCAGGCACAAGTGGCCACAAAGGATCGTCAAATAGCTGAGCTGCGCCAGGAACTTGAAAAGAAGGATGCTAACATTGCCCAACTGCGTGAGCAGGTTCGCACCCAATCCATACGCATCGATCAACAGACCGAAACTATTACCGCACTCAATACGCAGAACCAGCGCCAAGGCGAGGCTCTTAAGAAACAAGACGAGTTTATCAACACTGGCTATGTACTTATCGGGAGCAAGGACGATCTGAAGCGCAAAGGCGTGCTTGATAACAAAGGCAAACTCAATCCAACTTCGCTGCTCGACAAGAGCAAATTTGCCAAGATTGATATGCGCACATGGAAAGAGATAACATTTTCATGCAACAAAGCACCTAAAATCTTGACCACCATGCCCGAATCATCTTTCTCGTTGTACAAGACTGGCGATGAGTTCCGCTTGGTTATTAACAACCCGTCGGATTTCTGGCGGCTATCCAGCTATTTGGTAATCCAAACAAACTGAGACCATGAAACGAAGTTTTTACCTCTTATTGGCTTTTATAGCCGCCACAATAGCGGTTTATGCCAATGCTGTCCCCGAGGCACGACAGAAAATCCATGTAGTAGATCGTGGTGAAGATTTGACCTCGATAGCGAATCTGTACGGTACCACTCCGGCTGAAATTCGCAAAGCGAATTATGATGTCGACTATGTGTATTGGGGTATGGAGTTGGTGATTCCAGTTACAATATCGGAATATGATTTGCAACTGAAAGAGGCTTACCATAACAACTCCCTTTATGGTGAGGCTCAGGCAGCTTACCGTAGTGGCGACTATAAGCAAGCTGTAAAGCTGTACGACCAGATTATCGAGCAAGGGGATGCCCTGCTTATCGCCTATTACCAAAGAGGCGTGGCCCAATATCAGCGCGATAAATATAAACAAGCCTACGAAGATTTGAAATATGTGGTGCGACATGACAGGGAAGACCACTTTCCTAAAGCACAGGAATATTGCAAAGACATTGAGCGAATACAGCAGGAGCGTTCGCAGGAGAATGCACAATTCTGGGCCGGGCTGGCGCAAACAGTTGCAATAGCTGGCCTCACTGCTTATGAGCAGTCGCAGCAAAGCAAACAGCAAAAGACAAGTAGATCGTCCTCGAGCTCGTCTTCCTCTTCATCGTCAAGTTCTTCTTATAGTTCTGGTGGGTCATCCGCTTCTTCAAGTTCTTCTACTGCCAAATCACAATCTAAGTGCGGATTATGCGGTGGCAAAGGCTTTACTGTAGAGTATTCTGCAAGTTTTGGACTTGCTGAGAAAGAATACTGCAGCGAATGTGGTAAGACGATGATGTCGAACCATTACCATAAGAAATGCACCCAATGTGACGGAAAGGGTTATCGATAACCCACCTTATCTTCTTCAACATAGGATCAACAACATAAAAACTATATCACTATGTACAGACTTTTAATTCTTAGTAGCATGATTGCTATCCTGCTGGGTGGATCATCATGCACTCGTCGTCTTACCGACTTCACTATCATCTCCACCTACAACGTGCCTCTTGGCGTAGAGGGCACAACTCTCGAAAAAGTACCTGGAAAACGAGTAAAGGGTAAAGACTCCGCTCCTATAGTATTGTTTATACCCTTCGGAGAGCCCAATATGAAGGAGGCTATTGACAAAGCTATTCAAAAGACCCCAGGTTGTATCGGCTTGGCCGATGGTGTGGTGAAGAGCAGCTGGTGGACATGTCTGCTTTTCTCAAAGACGAGCTACATTGTAGAGGGTACCCCTCTCTATGCAAAGAGTTATACCGAAAGTCATCACTCTAATGATTCTCAGTATGGAAATTATCAACAACCCTATACTCCTCAACAGCAGACTTATACGCCCCAACAACAAACTTATGTTCCGCAACAGCAGACCTATAACCAACAAACGACTGTCTATTCCCAACAAGTAGTATCAGTTCCTCAAAAAGATGAGGCTCTGCGTGAGTTGAAATTTCACCATGTAGCCAAAGGAGAAACCCTACAGACTATAGCTACACGTTATGGAGTCACCCCATCTGAAATTATTGAGTGGAATGACTTGCCTCAGCGTACTAAGGTAAATGCTATGCTTCCTGAGGATACTCAATTGGTGATATATGTAATTGTACAATGATTGAGGTCTCTATGGATTATCTCTCCTCCATTTCTCTACCTTAAACTATCAATAAAATGAGAAAATCTATATTTTTGCTATTCCTTTTGTTAGCTATTGGCCTAAGCGCCATGGCTGAGACCTACATCGTAGACCGTGGCGATACCCTCGATTCCATAGCTCAGAAGTTCGGAATTACTCGCACCCAAATCGTAGAACTCAACCCCGATGCCGGCCAATTCATCTATGTCGGCATGGAACTGACCCTCCCCGACGGTGCCCATGCTGTAACCCCAACGCAAAGCTCCTCCTCTCAAGGTGCTTCTACGCAAGTTGCCTCTACTCCATCATATCAGAATCAAAGTCCCCAATACTCTGAATCCTCTGATGACTCTTCAGACCAGAAATGGGGAGCATTTTTGCAATTTGGTTTAGGGTTTATTTCTCATGAATCAGAACATGACCGCACAACATACACATCTGCGAGATTGGATGTTACTTCTTTTACCGCAACAATAAACGGCTTTTACAATTTCTATCAAGGAGCTAAGGTGATTTTAGGCGTAGGATATCGGAGTACGAGAACTTATATGTCCGCTACCCAGATTGGATCGTGGGGTGATGCAGAGCAAAATGATCATTTCCTCACCGTTCCCCTTGGATTGGGTTATACCATTGGGTCAATATCAAAATTAGGTATCACGCCTATTGCAAACTTTGACTTCAACATAGGTTTGAAATCAACACGGAAAAATTCCCAGAATGGGGAAAGTGTTGAGACTCCTAAGTTAAAGGCGCCAAAAACCTGTGTTGACTTTCAGCTAGGTGCCCACATCCATTTATGGGGCTTTGGTATTTTCGGAGGCTATCATTTCCCCGTAAACAAATATCAAAAGGCCTATTTCGGTGAAGACGGTTATTTCGAAGTAGGTATGTCTTGCTGGTTTAATCTCTAAAAATCTCAGTTCCACTGGTTACTTTTGTCATTCCTGTGCCATTAATAGTAAAAGGCCACAGGTATCCCTGTGACAGCTAATCTCAATCATAAACTAAAACACAGACAAAACATGAAACAAATCAAATTCTTGGCCATGCTGTTCATGCTCCTCACGATGAGCATCAGCTTCTCAGCCTGCGGCAGTGATGATGACGATGGAGACCTTCCATACAATGCCACAAGCTATTATGACAATAGTCAGATTTATCGTACCCTAGTAGATAAGACCTGGCAATACATTGGCTGCGATTGGTACGACTCAGATAAAAAACTTGTTAGTCACGAGGATCAGACAGAAAAAGAAGACCTCTATTACTTCAGTTCAACAGAGGCCTTTTCAAGCGATGTCACTTCCGATAACTATATGGACACTTCAGATTACTACTTTGTAGGTAAGGCGCATTATTCAAACGCAAGTGGTTATAGTAGTACAAAATTAACCTGGACAATAAATTTGGCTGGATATACCACCCTTTATTACGCAGAAGGATATGTTGTAGAGATGACCTCTAATGAAATTAAGTTATTAGAACCATTAAATCCCAATTACTACTCTGGGAAAGCATACGTACTCTACCATTTGAAATTATACAGCAATTCTGATAATACAGGTTCTGGGTCAAGTTCTGGTTCAGGAGGCAATTCAGGAGGCTCGTCTTCTTATGAAGTTCCTGAAATAGGCTTTGAGGATTATACGCCATCCACCACTTCCATGACTGTAAATTTCAGAATCTATAATCAAGACGAAGCTAAAGTTACCTCTGCAAAAGTTTATTATGGCACATCTTCTCCGACCACAGCAGTTACTGCCACAGTTGCAGGGTCCATGATTACAGCAAAGCTCACAGGCCTCAAGAAAGGGACTTACTATAAAATCAAGTGTACTGGCACCGGCAAAGGTGGCACCGGCACTTCTGATACCTTTTCCCTATCCACTTTAAATTAATAAATAAAATCGACGGCTGTTGTTACAGAAATAGCAACCATTTCCTAAAGATTATCTCGTAAGAACGATGGGTTACTTTTGCTATTCTTGTCTCATTAATAGCAAAAGTAACCAATAAAAACTACAGCAAATGAAAAAGATTAAATTCCTATCTATGTTGCTCCTCATGGCAACCATCAGCATCGGCTTCTCAGCCTGCGGCGGAGGTGATGATGAACCCGAGTATGACTGGGGAAGTTCCGATAGCTCATCTTCGTCCAGCAGTTCATCGAGCAGCGTTGATTATGAGAGCTTGATATCCTCTAATGTGACCGCAACGGCCAAATACAACGATTATGCTTTTGATATCACTTTCAAGACTACCCTGGCTTCGGCCCTATCTGGTGTTACTCCTAAGCATGGTATAGTGTGTGGATATGGGAGCTATGACTACGTACAATATTTCACAGTGACTGGTACCAGCTACTCCACCACCTTAACCATCTTTATCGACCTTGTGTATCCTGAGGAGGCCCTTTATTATAATAGCTATAAGGCGATTCAAGTAATGGAGAAACCATGGTCTTCCTCCACCACTGATCTCTATAATGAATGCGTAAAATATATGGATAAAGCGATCAAGAATGGAGCCAAGGACTACCAAGGACGCATCTTTGTAGAAATCTCAGGCACCCGCTATTATGTGAAATCATTCAGTTACTAACAAAACTAAAATCAACAAAAATGAAAATGGACATCTCTAATCGTTTATTAGTAACGCTCTTGCTTATCCTGACACTCACCCTCTCAGCATGTCAGGATGGTGATTCAGATTCAGAAGACCTGAAGCTCCCTGAAGAAGAAAAAACCGATGAACAAGAATCAAATGACTCAGAGGAGGAGATATCACCTCTCCGACTGGTTTCTATTGATGAATCTATATCCAGCTCACCTTTCCAAATGAAGTATGATAACTCGGGGAGAGTAATTTCTCTTGGTCAGTACCTGACTTATCTTTTTGATTATGATAAGGGTACTGTCACTATAGATGAATCTAGCAATGAGTATTATACCTTCACATTGAATAAGCTGGGGTATATATCTAAATATTCATTCTATTATGCGGGAAAATGTGTCGAGGAGGGTACGATTAAATACGATTTGGGAGGCTACATGATTTCTCAATATACTGAGAAATATGATTATGAAGGAGATGTAAAATACATATCAGCTATCGCTACGATGTCTTTAGAATGGGAGAGTGGAGCTTGCTTAAAGTCTTCACGGACTGAAGAATATTATTCCGCTGATTCTTCAGAGCCAACTGGTTATAATGTAAACATATTAGAAGCTTCGGGCAAGGTGATTAATCCTCAATTGTGTTTTTCCAAAAGCTTCGAACGCTGGATTTATTATGGAGACATAGAGGCTAAATATTGCTTTGCTGGTCTTCTTGGAAAGGCCCCTATTGTGCTTCCCGAGAGCGTGAAGTATTCAGGTTACAGTCATAAATCTTCGAATATTACCACTATTGACCATGAATATAGTTATAAATTCAACGCCCAAGGTTATCTGATTGAAGAAACCGAAATTGACTATATTACTGATACATTTACATATCACTACGAAACCTACTGAGTGATTTTCTATAAAACAAACACAAAATACCAACATGAAAAAGGTTAAATTCCTATCGATACTCCTCATTGCAACCCTTTGCCTGGGCTTCTCTGCCTGCGGCGGAGGCGATGATGAACCCGACCCTGTCATTATATATGTAAACAATGACAGTTCTTCAAGTGATGATGAAGATGATTCTACAGAGGCTTTACAAATAGTAGGCACTTGGAAAACTAGTTATTACTTTACCAGCAGTGGTATAACAAGTACGTGGGTTATGGAGGTGAGAGAAAATGGAAGTTTGTCCTTTGTAGAGACAAAGGATTCAGGGAATGATGCGGGATCGACTTATGGGTCTGGCACATGGACCTATGAAGGAAACAACATTTGGAGATGCGCTACTACATACTCCATGCTTACTGGTGAGTACAATTTGTTTAGTGGGCAATTAATTCACACTGATACATTTTATGGCGGTTACATTACCTATACATTAGTTTGGGATCGCCTAGAATAATACAAAGACATTCCTATTTAACTGTCCAGAGACAAAGGATATAAAAAATTAACTAAGTAAACTCTAAAACTATACAACAGTGAAAGAACAAATCAAATTCTTAGCTATGCTGTTGATGCTCTTCACGATGAGCATCAGCTTCTCGGCCTGCGGTGACGATGATGACGACATATCGAGTTCAAGCCTGGTAGGCACATGGTGGGTAGATGGTGGCACCACCAATAGGTGGGTGTTCTCAAGTGACGGAAGCTTCCAGTCCGTCAATACCGTTATCGCTGGGGTTCCCCAGACACGCACTGGAACCTATTCCGTTTCTGGCAACACTTTGGTAATCAGCATCAAAGCCGTGGCTGGGAGCAATAACGCCTACACCAACACCTACTTGATCTATTCCCTAACAAGCACTCAATTGGTCTTGATAGACATGGACGAGTATGAAACCATAACGCTTCTCAAATAGTTGACTACAGTTACTAACCAAACAAATATCCAACCCAATGAAACAAATCAAATTCTTGGCCATGCTGGCTGTGCTGGGAACCCTGTGCTTCGGGTTCTTTGCCTGCGGCAGTGATGACGACGATGAGCCAGATCCCTCAAAAGTGGCTGCCAACGCAGTGTTCACCAATAATCTTGGCGAGCAAGTGGTTGCAAGCAAAATCGGCAACTATATGACTATTACTTACAACTCTTATGGGCTTCCAATAAAGGTTTATGATTATAGCTTTGACTATGATGCGGGAATCTTCTGGTATACTGGAAGCGGAATCTACGAATCAAAATTCACAATGAACAAGTATGGGGGCATCACTTCAATTGAGGAGGAAACTACATTCAATGACGGCGATATTTCCAATTATAAGGGTACTTTCTCCTATAACGGTTCGGGTCAGCTGACAGGCTTTGTAGAGCAGTGGGAAGAGACAGAATATGATTCTTACTATAATATGGATATAACTTATACCGAAAATATGAATACGTCATTGACTTGGTCAAATGGCAACCTAACACAGATTCAGACTACATACAGGTGGAAAGAGGGAAATCTGGATTCTGGAGGCAGTACCCGTACAACACGCATTCAGTATAGTGAATCGAACGACTTAGGACAATATACCACTGGTATTTCTGATTTTCTATATACTTGTTATGAATGCGATGAGTTCTGGCTTGTTGGACTTTTTGGAAAAGCTACTGCTGATTTGCCGTATAGTGTAGTAAGAAATGTCACCTATGATGATGGGGATTCGTACTCAAGCACCAGTGAATTTACTTATGAGTATAATTCTGATGGTACCATCCAAACTGAGAAAGAAGCCTATACCTATGTCAATTCGGATGGTAGCCGTTCCAGCTATAATTACTCTACCAGTTATACCTATAAGGATTTCACTAGCTCGCGTAGCGAAGTGGCAGAGAAATGGTCATCGTATGATTATGATGAGAGCATGACCCCGCCGCTATCTCGCGAATACAGGACAATGATGCGCGAAACACGCCATAAAGCTTCCCCCATGAAGAAAGCTCGTTAATTACGCTTTTCTATTATACTAAATTCTCATCGAACCCCAAAGTTGCGGGAAATAAATTTATTTCCCGCAACTTTGGGGATTGCTATTCTTAGGAGATATTATTAATTGGTTTACAGCTCGGAGATTTCTTGCTCGGCGAGGCCGGTGAAGCGGATGATTTTGGAGATGGGTTCGCCATCCTGCTTCATTAACTGTGCGATGTGCATCTTTTGTCTCTTGCGGCCTTCTTCCCTGCCCTCTTCGCGGGCAGTATTGATGATGCTGTTCCAATCGCGCTGACGCTTGAGGCTGAGTTGGTAGGCCTCATATTTCTCGAACATTCTTTGGAAATCTAAATCGGTGGAGGAAGGGTCAATATTTCTCTCTGTGCACATAATCGTATAGGTTATAGGGTTGTATGGCAAAGTTAGCAATAAATTTCCTGATTGACAAATTATTCTCTGATTTTAGGGTGTCGAGTAAATTTTCTGCTGGCAGATTTGATATTTTGGAATAAAATTCGTAACTACTCAGCGATTCTAAGGAAACACAATGATTCCTTACATCCTACATG
>JAJBUH010000042.1 GCA_020860445.1 Bacteroidales bacterium
ACCATGTAGGATGTAAGGAATCATTGTGTTTCCTTAGAATCGCTGAGTAGTTACTAATTGTAATAGTTTTGTTTATGGGTGCGAATTTAGTGAATTTTATTCTCTTCTACAACAAATCTCTAAAATTTCATCCAAATTTGGTTTCTAACTTTTCCTTGATTTGACAAAAAATGGGGATTTACAAATTTTGTTTGACCCAGGTCTCGATGCGGGCTGTGCGCTTGTTGAGGAAATCTTGTTGGGAATGGTAGAGGGTATAGTATTCCTCAGGGGTTGAAGGAAGTGGATTAGTATCGAAGCCTGTGTCTCCAAGCCATACATTTACAGAAGAGTAATCAGGGGATACGCAATCCTGAAGTAGAAAGAAATCTACAAAGCCCTTGAAATTCACGAAGAGGTCAAAGAAACGTTTATCCTTCTCTAAGGTTTTGGAAAGGGGGCTTTCTTGGCCGCAGTAATAGCGACGCGCACATTCCAAGGTACGGTCAAATCTGTCACATATTTTGAGATTACGTCCTCTTTCTTGATTGATAGATTGGGGACGACATGGCCATATCATAGTGGCAGCTATGACGCTGTTGCCTT
Organism: Bacteroidales bacterium; assembly: GCA_020860445.1. GTDB lineage: Bacteria > Bacteroidota > Bacteroidia > Bacteroidales > Muribaculaceae > CAG-873. The sequence goes on from JAJBUH010000042.1 coordinate 586, forward strand.
TCCATTGCTGCTCCATGAAATTTTTATACTCTTCTACAGTCGGTTTCAGTTTTGAGAGTATGCCTCTAATCCTATAGTATGGAAAGCTATTTATGATGGCATCGCTCGTAAACAAGAAGCCATTTCCTCTTAGAGCATTGCTGTACATAGTTTTCTCTTTAGTGAGCATCATCATATCACCATTGGGCAAAGGCTTACTCCAAAGAATACGGTGGTATTCTTGTTGCGTGTCGCTTTTTTGGTCTGGATCAACAGTTCTGTGAGGAACAAAATCGTCTTTGTCCCAAACTCCTTCCCAGTACTCAGGGAGTTCATCCAGAAAACAGTATTTACAGTCTATCGTGGCCATAATATTATAGGGGAATTTTTTATCTGTTGTCACCGTTGCCGGAGATGACATTGCGTTCGAGGCGGGAGGCGAGTTTGGAGATGTTCATTTGGGCTATGTCATCGAGGGTGTAACCAAGGTCATGGGCGAGAGAGGCACAATACCACATCACATCGCCAAGTTCCAAGGCGATGGCGTGGCGCTGCTCATCTGAGAATTCGCCATGGAGGTCACGATACACCTTTTTGATTTTATCTGCTACTTCGCCCGTCTCTCCCGATAAGCCCAGCACCGGATATAGTATGCCCATTTCTTTGGGATAGCATGCAGTGGCAAGCGCAGCCTTTTGGTATTCGTTAAGGGTCATAAGATTTCGATTACTCTTTCAAATCATCTTTTGTCTTCTGAGTGCGAATTTAGTGAATTTTATTCTTTCATCCAACAAAATTCCATAAATTCTCTACCATCATTTCTTTGCTGGGAGCAAGTGGGAAGGTGGCACGCCCAGATGGCGTTGGCAATAGCGGGTAAAATGGCTGAGAGACGAGAAATTAAGGCTTTCAGCAATCTCTGTAAGCGTTTGGCGTTGCTCAGCCAGAAGACACACTATCTCCTGCATGGTAAAGCGGTTTATCCAATAGAGGGGAGCCTCGCCACTCACCTCGCGGCACACATCGGCCAGGTGATGCGGTGTGACGCATAGGCGCGAGGCATAGTGCTTCACCTCGCGATACTCGCGATACTCCCCATCAAAAAGCATATCGATGAAGCGCCCAATCAACGAGGCAGAGCGTTCTGAGAGGTCTTTGCGCATATTCTTGCGAGCGTGAATGTCAAAGAGGTCGAGCACATGAGCTGACAATTGTGAAAGCAATGCTTGCTCATAATATAAATGAGATGCGTTTGTGGCTCGCTGGCGTATGCGCTCCAAGTCGGCGCGGCATGAGGTTACCTCTTCGGCGGTTAGGCTCATAACCGGATGGCGCATCAGCGACATGTGGCCTATGGCCCCGTAGTTGCTGCGCAGCGTCATGCGGTTGCTGACGCTAAGGGGAAGCGACATGACAAGTCCCACAAATCCAGCTGAAAAACTCACCTCTGACACCAACGAGCCCGAGGGCAGAATAAGGTATTCGCCAGGGTTGACTGACCAATGCACACCCTCAAGCACAAACTCCAACATCCCGGATTGAGGGAGCACATGCATGGTATGCGCTGCTCTGTTGCCCTTGATGAACAACTCAGCGCTGGGTGGTAGAAATTCTAATGCGTCCATGCTGCAAAGGTAAACAAAATCCACCAAATGTGAAAATTTCACCACGATTTATGTAACGCAAACACCAAGAAACCGCCGTACCTTTGCAATAGTCAAACCAAAAACTAAAAACTATGTTGACAGTAAAATTGAGCAACGGGGTGGAGATGCCCCAAATCGGATACGGAGTGTATCAAGTGAGCCCGCAAGAATGCGAGCGCTGTGTGAGCGATGCCCTCAGCGTGGGTTATCGCATGATCGACACCGCCCAGGCCTATCACAACGAGGATGGCGTTGGCGCAGCTGTGGCCAAGAGCGGTCTGAAGCGCGATGAGGTGTTCCTCGTATCAAAAATCTGGATTTCCAACTATGCTGGCGACAAAGCTGCCAAGTCAATCGATGAGAGTCTGCGTCGCCTGCGCACTGACTACATCGACTTGATGCTGCTCCACCAGCCATTCTGCGACCGCTACAATGCCTGGCGAGCATTGGAGGCTGCATACAAGGCTGGCAAGGTTCGCGCCATAGGCGTGAGCAACCACTTTGCTGACCACTTCGTCGACCTTGCCTCAAATGTCGAGATTGCGCCGATGGTCGATCAGATGGAGACCAACGTCTTTGACCAGGAGCGCTCGCTACGGCCTTTCCTTGATGAGTTCGGCTGCAAGCTGATGTCATGGGGTCCATTGGCCGAGGGTCGCAACGGACTGTTCACCCAGCCACTGCTTGTATCCATTAGCAAACGCTACGGCAAGACAGCCGCTCAAGTGGCGCTGCGCTTCCTGCTGCAAGAGGGAGTTATAATCATACCTAAGAGCGTGCGCAAGGAACGCATGGCCGAAAATCTCGACATCCTTGACTTCACCCTTTCTGACGAAGAGATGCAGCAACTACGCAGCCTTGACACTGCCCATTCGCTCTTCTTCGACCACCACGATGGCGAAGTGACCAAAATGTTCATGGGATGGAGAGGACTGGTATGAAACCATTTTTCTGCCCAATGCTTTTATTTATTCTCACAACTCTGAATGTTATGGCACAAAGCAATCACCTTGAAATGCGGCAAGAGATTCATCAAAATCCTTTGGTACCTGACTATATAGATTAATTGAATGCGGTAGTGGCAGCAGGAGCAGTCGTTGCGAAAGATATTGCTCCAAATACTATAGTTGCCGGGAATCCAGCCAAAGTAATAAAGGTCTTACAAACAGCATAATATGGACCCGGATTGACTAAAAGCGTGCAATTGCACGCTTTTAGTCAATCTGAAAAATAAAAAGATTCCCGCAGATTAATCGGTGAAAATCTGCGGGAATCTTTGATTTTATACAAGTGTCGGTTTATTTGACGAGGACCTTTTGGGCTGAGCCGTCGATGGTGACGATGTAGAGGCCAGGAGCTACGCGCAGCGAAGGCATCTTCTGGCCTGTGATGCTGTAGACTTCAGCGCGCTGGTATTGGCCAGTGATGATAATCTCGCCATTGCCGCCGATGGCGCGAGCAGCGGATGAATCAGAGATTACAGAGTTGACAGCACCAACGGCATCATTGACAAGCACCACATAGCCGCCAGCAGTCAGCGTGACAGTACCAGCCGAGGCATCAAACGAATAATCGACATCATAGCTCGATGAGAGCGAACGGTAAGCCGAATTGTCGCTCTGCTTAAAAGTAATGCCCGAGAAAGTCTTGGTGGACACATCGGGGTTGATTACGCAAATCAACTCCTTCTCATCTGTCGACGCATAGATGGTGCGACCATTTGACCAATTGGACTGAGCGCAATTGATGGTGAAATTAGCAGTCTCGGCAAACAGGTCGGGATTGGAGGTGCGGATATCTATCAGTTCCTTGTAATTGTCATACAGGCCGCGACGATCAGGCACATCATAATAGCTCCAGTACACCGGCTTGGGATCGGTATTGTTGGAGCCATTGCTATTCTTAGTATTTGTGGCATTGCCCAACTCGCCAAACTGCCAAATCATGTGCGCACCCGGGCACAGCAGCATCTGCGCTGCCACGCTGCCGAGACGGCGCATCGAATTGGCCAGGTTGCCCTTGACCGAGCTTACGCCCCACTGGTCTTGCTTGTAGCCCATGCGTTGCTCGTCATGGCTCTCAGCATAGCTCACGGTCGAACCCCATGTGCGGCTATCTTGCGGAGCATAGAAGCGGTTGCAGTTTGAGTTGTCGCTGTATCCCATTGCGAATTGGCATGAGGCATCATTCACATTGGCCCAGTTGAGCTGGCCATTGGCAGCCATCTCATTCTCCTCTTGAGCATAGGCAAGATTCTCATTGATCGAGTAGCCCCACGACTTGATGCCGCGAATTACCTCGGTCAGTCGCTTCATGCGCGCGATGCGGCTCGAGTTGTACTTGTTGGTATTGGTCTCAGATGCATTGCCTCCGTAACTCTCATTATCTCCAAGACCCTTGACGAGGTCAAAGCGGAAACCGTCAACCTTGTATGCCGTCATCCAGTAGGTAATCATGTCGGTCCATTGTTGCTGCACCAGCAGATTATCCTGATTCCAGTCGTTGAGCACACTGTAGGCGTGAGGAGCTGAGGCGTTGTAGAATGGATTGCTACCCGAATTGTACATCTGATACCAGGGATGCAAGCCATCGCTCTGGTTGAAAACTACGTCAAGAATCACAGCGATGCCACGGCTATGGCACTCGTCAATGAATTGGCGATACTGGTCAGGCGAACCATAAGCCTTGTCAGGAGCAAAATAGAAATTGGTATTGTAGCCCCACGAATTATTGCCGTTGAATTCCTGGATAGGCATCAGTTCGATTGCGTTGATACCAAGATTCTCAAGATAGTCAAGTTTATCCATAGCCAAAGCCAAGGTCCCATTGCCATCGGCTGCGCCCTCGGTGCCGGTGAAGTCGCGCACCAACAGCTCATAGATTACCAGCTCGGTCTGGTCTACGCCCTGGAAATCCTTAACTTGCCAGTCATAATCATCGCGTGTGCCTTTATACACGGCGAGCATAGCATTGTTTGTGACCTCCGACGGATAAGAAATCAGCCCGGGATAGGTGCCATCGCTCAACCACTTGTCACTGTAGGGATCCAGCACTAAGCGAGCATAAGGATCGCCCACTGCTGTCTCTTCATCTATCAAGTAATAGTAGGGGTATTCAGTGTCAGGGTCGAGATCCTCAACGGTAATCCAGAAATAGCGGATGCCATTGACATCGGTATAGTACATCACATTGTGGCTTTTGGGCGCGTAATTATCCCACGATGGGATAATCATTGCGTTGGTCTTATTGGGGGCTGCGATACAGAATGTCACTTTTCCGCTCGCATCAGCCACTGCGCCCATCTGGGGCTCTCCGCCGGGATAATCCTTTTGCTGAGAATTGCCGGGATAGCAGATGGCAATGGTTTGCTCTGCAGTGTCAGTGCCATTGGTAGCCACAGCTATCACATTGCAATCATCACCCTCTGAGAATGTATATACCTGCTCAAGCGAAGTTGTGTTTGTGGCCGAGGCAATAGGCGTAGAGGTGGTATCATCAATGTAAATCTTGATATCGGCCTTGGCTGTAGTGGTAGCAGTGAAGGTGACAGTGGCTGTTTGGCTGCTGAGCGCCATCGAACTGTTTGACTTGAACTCAAGCTGGAAGCCTGCTGGCAGCACATCGAGGAAGATGTCGCCGCCTGTCGCTGTCTTGCCCTCTTTTGAGCCATTGGCCGTGCGGAACACGAAGGCGAGCTGCTCTACTATCTCGTCTTCGTTGGTTATGCCGTAATATGTGCGGATATCGCCAATGTTGAGAGTCCAAGTATTGGTATCCACATATTCGAGCTTGTATTTCTCGCTATTGTCGAGCCAAGTGGGAGCGTACGCCCATGAGCCGTTGCTGAGATTGGTAATCACACCGGTGTGGGCATAGATTGGGGTTGAAGCCGTAAGGCCCATCAGGCCTTTGTTGCCTTGGTCGGCATAGAAGGTTATCACCACGTTTTCGCTGTTTTCTTGCAGCGGTGAGGGCAACGACGTCACTATCTGCTGGGCGTAGGCTCCCCAGCCCAGTGAAATGAGCATCGTCATGAGTAGGTACAGATGTTTCATGTCTAAATGGTTTCAGTTGTTTCTAATGGTATGTATTCTTATTCTTGATTCTGTTGCAAATAGTCTTCGAGCAACTCTGCCCACGGCTCATTGGTGGGCACATGCAGCGTAGCAAAGCCCAAGCGCTTAGCAGCCTCAATGTTGGTAGGGCTGTCATCGACAAACAGAGTCTCCTCGGGCTCCATTCCTCCTATCTCTAATGCGCGTTCAAATATCTCTGGGCTTGGCTTGCACACCCCCATCTCATAGCTCAGAAACAGATAGTGGAAGTAATCAGATATCGGCTTGCCATCCTCGCTGAAATCAGCCGAGTTGGTATACGCCATGATAAAGGGATTGGTATTGCTCAACAGCCCCAGTGTGTAGCGCTCCTTTAGTTTTTCCAATTCATGCAGACGGTCGGTAGGGACGCCCTTTACAAACCCAAGCCAGCATTGCTGAGCCTCATGCCAGCTCACCTTCTCGCGGTCGAGGGCTTGGGCCATGCGCAGACAGAACTCGTTAGTGCCTATTTTGCCCGACTCTACATCCAGAAAGAAATCCCTCTGCCCAAAGGCCCCCATATATTGCTCAGGGTCAAGTCCAGCCTCCCGAAACCTGCGGAAAGCCTCGTCAGTATCTTGGAGGAAAACTACTCCTCCCATGTCAAATAATATGTTCTTAATCATGGTTGCTATAAACGGGGCCGTGAAATCAGAAAAGCCTCCTTAATTTAACGCGTAAACTCAAAATCCTGCTCACATCCCATCCAAATAAATCTTCACTTAATGTAATTAACTAAGCAAAGTTACAAATTATTTGGATAAGATGGAATAATTTGGTGGACTGAAAATTTAATGCAAGCCTAAGAATAAAGCAAACCCAACGACGCCTGTTGAGATTCACCGTTGAGTTTACTTTTATCTTAGGGCTTCCACCCTGAGGTTTATTTGCCGAAGAGGCCTCCGAGGAGGTCACTGGCTTTACCTTTGATTTCGTCTATGACGCTCTCTTGCACTCCATCGCCATCGAGGTCACCAACCAATCCTTTGTCCTTGAGGTGACTGATGATGTCGGTTAAATGCAGATTGCTCAGGTCCATGCCTTTGAGGCTCTCTGTGACCTTGCTGATGTCGAGGCAATTGCCGAATTTACTCTGCAATTGGCTGATAATTTCGCTAATTTCCATAGTAAATGCGTTTAAAGGTTTAAGATAGGACAAAAGTCCTTTAATCTCAACGCCTCTTACGCATCAATGGTTCAAAGTGCATTCAGCATCAGATTCCTCCAGTTGACTTCCAGTGAAGCCAAAGTCTTGCATTGACTTTTCACGAGAGAATTGATAGTAGCATATCTCACCGGAGGTACAAACCTCATCGCGATTGTTGATGAGCTCGGCGTGGATGAAGATGTAGCTGCGTTTCTCGCTTGAGAATGTGGCTTTGACTTTTAGGGGTCCATCAGAGAGCATGATGGGTTTATGATATTTCACTTCGAGTTTAACGGTCATGCCAGCTGTTTTGCGGAATACGTTAATCCACCACTCTGCTGCTTCGTCAAGGATGAGTGACTGGATGCCTCCATGCAGCACATTTACCCAACCTTGGTAGTTATGGCCCGGGTTCCACTCTCCCCACAAGGTTTCATTATCAGCGGCATAGAATTGCATGTGCAACCCAATAGGATTATCAGGCGAACACCCTATGCAATTGTATCCTGGTTTCCCCAACCAGGGATTTATCACTCTTCTATACATAGTGTTTATTCTTTGATTAGGTATTTGTCGAGCATTTCTTGGGGGAAGGCGGTAGGGCGCCGAGAGGCAAGGTTGAAGTAATAGCCAGTCTGCTGCGCTGTGGCATAAGTGCGGTCATCCTCATAAATGATAAAGTCAGCTTTCCATCGGCTCTTGCCTACGAGGACGATGCGGCAGCGGCCAATGGGATGGCTTTCAAAGTTGATGGGACGCTTATAGTGGATGCATGTTTCGGCCAGGATAGGTGCGTTGCCATCGCGCATCATATCCGTTAATGGGAAATACTTGTCGAGTATTGCCATGCGCATATCTTCGAGCCATTTCACATAGACAGTGTTGTTGACCACTTGCATAAAATCCACATCGTAGCCTCTCACCACTATCGGCATCTCTATCTCCATTACTTTATCCATATTCTGTGTCTTTTGGAAATCCACTGCAAATTTAGCGAAACTTTTTGAATCCCGAAAGAAAAAGTCATATCTCAGATTGACGACAGAAGCGAGCGGTACGCTCTGATATAATCCGAAGGTAACTTCTCTTAGATTTGTCGTCCAGGAATGAGCGCGAAATAAGAGAAATGGCTTCCTGGGGTATTGTTTGGAATTGAGTTATAATCCTCTTAATTCGGCTTGCTGGGATGCCTATAATACGACCAAATTCTTCATAATCAGTACGGCAAGGATGGCCAGTTCGCTCATATACCTCACTTCTCCAGCCCGAACGAAACAACCCTCCTTGCAAGCCTAAATCATCGCCATCAAGATGAAGGCTAGTGTTCATTAGGTCATAAGCCGGAGCTAAGATACACTCGTTATTGAGAATTTGTATCGAGAAGTTTTTCATGTGAGCATCTCCATTGGCATAGATATAGTTGAATACAAGTAACTGGAAAAATCGCTCTATGGCCACGGGCCAAGATGGAACGTGAGATTTTATAGATTCAGCTATCTCCTGGTAACATCCTTCATACTTATAATATTTGCCATCAGTCTGCTCGTTTCTGCCAATTATGGCTGCCAAATCTTCCATTTGAGTTTTACTTCCATCCGATAAGATGTCGAATCTTTTGGTGACGTATATTGGACGGCACTTTTTATCAAAACACAGGCCATTAGCTGCTGTAAGAATTCCATACACTTGCGAGGCTATTTGCATCGTAAGATGTTCATTAGCAGGAATCATCTTACGAACTTTCAGTCCATAGTCCAACGGAGCAGGTTTGAGCAAATGGGTGCTTATCTCTGTTTTGTCGGTAAGACGTAACTTACCATTCTCCACGATAGCCGACATCTTTTCTTGTGCGCCCGATACTGAAACACGCTTCATATTATTAGCCACCTCTTCACGATGAACATCTTTTTCAAAATCCAAATCAAGAAAAGGGGAAACCTCTTTCTCCCCAAATAGTTGACGCAATGCTTTTGGACTATATGTTGAATATCCTTCTGCCAGAGTACTGGGGCAAACGTAAAGTTCCATAATTAAATTTATCTTAGATTAATTGCGCCGATAAAGTCTGCCCCACGCATCATCTGAAGCATTCCAAAAAAGTCTTCCTCATCTACCTTGCATAGCCGACAGACGATTCTTCGATTACCTCCCTCGGGCAACATATTAGTAAAGAAAGGGAAAATACTTGTACTGTGGTATTCTTGTTGAGTTTTAGGGAGTGAAAAAGAGATGCCTCCTGTTTGGGGATCCTTGTAGTATGAATCCTCATATCGAAAGACATATTCTTTAGGAGAAGTCTCAATCAATTGGCCAGCAAGTCGGTCATTGTTATAAACATCTACAGTACGCATATTAGATTAGGGGCTTTGGTATTTGTAGGGTAATTTTAAAACCGAGCACTGTGCAAATTTTCTCAAGCGTCTTCACTGAGGGATTACCTTTGCCTCGCTCGATATCTTTGACAGTAGCGAGACCGACCTGAGCCATTTCGGCCAAGTCAATTTGAGTGATGCGCAGAGCCTTGCGCCTCTCAGCTATAATGGGTCCTAAATCCATAAGTCCAATATTCTATACTTTCGACCGCAAAGTTAGCAATTTTCTCCCATTTTTCCAACAAAAGTACAAAATATTCGACTTTATTGGAGGGATATCTTTTATAAAAGCGGCTCACTCCGTATGGGATGAGCCGCTTTTATTGCGTTTAGAGTTTTGATATTTCTTCAATGGAGAGTCCGCTTGCTTTGGCAATTATATCAATAGGAACATTTAAATCTTTTAATGATTTAGCCATTCTGAGTTTTTCCTCCATACATCCTTCTAATTTTCCGTCTTGACGAGCTGTATTGAGGCAATTGTTGTAATCGCGCATTTCCTTAAGGCTCTCTTCATATCGCATCCTTTCCTCCTTGCTCATGATATCTGGATTTTCTATTTTCATAATACCTATTTTTACGGCAAAATTAGTGGATTTATGTTGATTTTCCAAATTGGGAGGTGAGGAAATGGGCAAAAAGTTGTAACTTTGCAGTGAAAATTTGTCAACTGTAAAGACATTTAGGATGAAAAAGGCCATAAATTTACTTCTTGCTGTAATGCTCTGTGGGAGCATAGCCAATGCAGATAAGCTGAATCTCGACGACCTATTCCGCTGGATTGAGAAATCTTTGCCCCGATAGATGGTCTGGATAGCGCTTGCATTGGGGTCGGCATTCTGCCTCGGCTTCTACGACATATTCAAAAAGATATCCCTGAGGGGCAACAATGTACTGATAGTGTTGATGCTCAACACAGTGTTCAGCGCAGCCCTTATGTCGCCGGTATGGGCCAGCGAGATAGCCAACGGCACCTGGGGCCTGGGTGGCACTTGGCATGGCCACCTGTTGATAATCATCAAGGCGCTGATTGTGCTCGCCTCGTGGGTACTTGGCTACTATGCCATCAAGCATCTGCCCCTTACCATCCAAGCCCCTATCAACGCATCGCGGCCAGTGGTGGTGCTTGTCGGTGCATTGCTAATATTTGGCGAACGTCTCAACTGGGTCCAATGGATTGGCATCTTGCTCGGTTTCTTATCCCTATTCATGATATCGCGCCTTGGCAGTAAGGAGGGATTTGACCTGAAGGGGAGCCGCTGGGTGTGGCTGTCAATCGGTGCTATGTTTCTTGGCGCCGTCAGCGCTCTCTACGACAAATACCTGATGCAATATTTCTTGCCCACCGATGTGTTGGCATGGTACAGTCTGTACCAATGCATACTGATGAGCGCTCTGGTGGGAGTGTTGCTATACATTGACTGGCGCAAGGGCAAGAGCGTGGGCGGAGCCTTCCAATGGCGATGGGCCATTCCCGGCATAGCCATTTTCCTGATGAGCGCCGATCTCATGTATTTCTACAGCCTCAGCGTTGAGGGCTCAATGGTCGCCATAATCTCAATGATAAGGCGCGGATCGGTGATTGTATCCTTCCTATATGGCGTAATAGTACTTCATGAGAAGAATGTCCGTGCCAAAGCCATTGACCTGGGCATCCTGCTTATCTCTTTATTAATCCTCATACTGGGGGCAAACCTGAATTGAAATGAGAGTGACCGACTTGATACGGCGATATACCGGGATTCTGGCAGTATATTGCGGAATCATGCTGACAGTGCTTGACGGCACAATTGTCAATGTGGCTCTGCCATCCCTGACCCAGTATTTCCATGTCGAGGCCTCATCGGCAGTGTGGGTTGTCAATGCCTATCAGTTGGTCATCACCATGCTCCTGCTCACCTTTGCAGCTCTCGGCGACCGGCTCGGATACAAACCAATATTCATCACTGGCATATCGCTCTTCACCCTCTCATCAGCAGCCTGCGCCGCCAGCCCCTCGCTGCCATTCCTGGTAGGAGCGCGCGTGGTGCAAGGCATCGGAGCAGCCATGGCGATGAGCGTCAACACTGCCTTGGTGCGCATGATTTACCCACCTGACAAACTCGGTCGAGGCATGGGTTACAATGCCATGGTGGTATCCCTCTCAACAGTGGCTGGCCCTACCCTGGCTGGCGGTATCTTGTCAATCAGTTCGTGGCACTGGCTGTTTCTGATCAACCTGCCCATCGGCGTGGCGGCAGTGCTGCTTGGCATCAAATATCTGCCCACCAACGAAACTATTGACCGCCGCAAGGAGCCCTTTGACCGCATCAGCGCAGTTGAGAGCGCGGCCCTGCTATGGCTGATCGTCAATGTGATGGACGATTTCACCAAGTCTACTGACTGGAGGCTGGTGGCTGCCGAGTGTGCGGCAATTCTGATCATCGGCTGGTTCTTTGTCAGGCGCCAGAACAAATTCGCTCACCCCTTGCTCCCGGTCGACTTACTGCGTATCCCCCTGTTCTCGATGTCGGTATGCACATCAATTTGCTCATTCTGCGCGCAGATGCTGGCGATGGTGTCTTTGCCATTCTTGCTCACCGATCTGGGCAAGGACCCACTCCAAATAGGTCTCCTCATCTCGCCATGGCCAATCGGCGTAATGATTGCAGCGCCTATAGCGGGGCGAATTGTCGAACGAGTACACGGTGGCCTGCTCGGCGCCATCGGCATGGGCGTTTTCGCCTTTGGCTTGCTGATGCTGTTTTTGCTTCCCCACGATTGCTCGGCCATGGACATAGCCTGGCGCATGCTCCTTTGCGGTCTTGGCTACGGTACCTTCCAGACCCCCAACAATGTCACCATCGCCTCCTCGGCACCGCGCAATCGCAGCGGAGCTGCCGGCGGCATGCAGAGCATTGCTCGAGTACTGGGCCAGACCTTCGGCACCACTGGCGTGGCTGTGGCCTTCCACCTCATTGCCAATAATGAGACAGCCTCCAACACCTGTCTACTGGTCTCGATGTGCATCGCCATCCTCGCCTCCATCCTCAGCGCCCTGCGCCTCACACAACCCTCATCCTACCAACACCGCCGAAAATAACCATATTAATTTATAGGGCCTATCGCCGCATCGAGGCAACCATCACTGGAGAATAAGCCCCTCACCATCCCTCTGAGACCCCTATTTTAGCTTCCGATAATAATCCATCTTAAATAATTTAGGCCGATAGTATATTTTCTTTGGATTTTTGTCGGTAAATTCAAAATAAATGTCTAAATTTGCATCAAGTTTAGGTACTCAGAGTTTTTTACTCAATATCCTATCTGAATAATCAGTCAATATAAGAATGACGGTGGAGGCTCTCGCGAGGAAAGCCTCCACCTTTTTAAACCTATTTTCCCAAATTATGCTTTCTGCAGGAATGCGTCGGCTGCCAACTTTACTGAGCCATGCAGCAACAGCAATCGGCGAGCGTCTTCGTAGGAGAGCTTGTTGTCAATCTCCTCAAGCAGCATGCGAGTGCCACGGTCAACGAGCTTGGCGTTGGTGAGCTGCATATTCACCATCTTGTTGCCCTTGACGCGACCCAGCTTGATCATAGTGGCAGTGGTGATCATATTGAGAATCATCTTTTGGCCAGTGCCTGATTTCATGCGCGAGCTGCCTGTGACAAATTCCGGACCTACCACCATCTCAATCGGTATCTCAGCCGCCTTTGACACAGGCGCATCCGGATTAGAGGTGATGGCGGCAGTCAGCAGCCCTTGGCGACGAGCCTCCTTTAGGGCCTCCACAACATAAGGAGTAGTGCCCGAGGCGGCTATGCCGACCACTGTATCATTAGGACCGATATTGTTGGCCTGCAGGTCTTTCCAACCCTGCATCGGGTCATCCTCGGCATTCTCCACCGGATGACGCAAAGCATAGTCGCCACCGGCCACAATGCCTACCACCCACGAGGGGTCCATGCCAAATGTCGGAGGTATCTCTGAGGCATCCAGCACACCGAGACGACCCGAGGTGCCGGCTCCGATATAGAAGATGCGGCCGCCGCGCTTCATGCGCTCAACTATGCCAGTCACCAGCTTCTCAACCTGAGGAATGGCTTTCTCTACGGCATAAGCCACCTTTTTATCCTCATTGTTTATGTCGTGGAGCAATTCCTCCACGCTTTTCGACTCCAAATGGTCGTATAGCGAATCTTGTTCGCTTATTTTTACAAAAGACATTGTATCAAGTCAAAAGTCAAGAGTCAAAAGTGTCAAGTCAAAAGTTGCGATGGTATTCAATCAGGCCATTCATGGGGCTCTTCTCGATGATGCCAATCTCCCAGCCGCTTTCTTTAGCAGCCTCTGACAACACATCGCGGTAGTGATGGGCTATCGAACCTATGAAATTGGCCTTGCATCCATCGGGCGCATCCTTCTTGTAATTGTCCAGATTGCGCTTGAAGAAGGCGCGGAATGCCTCTACTGCCATCTGGTGCATCTCAGGGCGCTCGATATTCTGCTTGATAAAGGGCGAAAGCGAAGCCAGAAAACGGTTGGGTTGAGGCTTGCGATACACACGGTCGATAATCGACAGGTTATCCAAATCGTACTGCTTTAGGAAAGCTTCGCACAAATCCTCAGGCAACTGCCCCTTGAGCACATTGCCCACCAATAACTTGCCCAGCACAGCTCCGCTCCCCTCATCGCCAAGGATATAACCCAGCGGAGAGACGTTGCGCGCAATCTTCTCGCCATCATAGTAGCATGAGTTGGAGCCTGTGCCCAAGATGCACGCTACCCCCCGGCCATGGCCGCACAGAGCGCGAGCGGCGCCGAGCAAGTCGGTAGCAACCTCGACTTTGGCATTGGGCAAACTATGCCGGATGGCATCTGCAACATTGCCGCATACGGCAGGCGAGATGCAGCCAGCTCCATAGAAAAAAACATGCGTAATCTTTTCAGCCAACTCAGCCCCAAGCTCGGGCAGCATTTCATTAGAAATGCGTTCGCGCATCTCTTCGGGGGTGAGCAACACAGCGTTCATGCCGCATGTCTCAAACCTCTTGACAATCGGATTGCCAGAGGCAGAATAATCTGCTACGCACCAATCTATTTTGGTGCTTCCACAATCTGCGATCAGTATCATGACATTATAGGTGTATCGTTATATTTTAATGTATATTTTCTTCTTGTACAGAGGTACGCCAGCGCACCAGTTGATAAGCACAAACACAATGGCATAGAATAGCGATGCCAAGGTCTTGTCGTCGGCGCAGAGCGGCAACAACATATATTTGTAAATAACAGTATGAATCGAAACCATGCTGTCGCCAATGGGCACCTTGATAAAACTGAACAGGATACCTAACACGGCCGAAAGCACATAGAGGAATAGCGGATTGATTCCAAACACCTCAAAGAATCGGCACCAGCGCTGCTTGCCCTTGATATCGATAACCCAAATCAGGAGCGCGAGCAGGGTCGAAGCCAATCCGCAGGTGGTGAATACAAATGTAGGCGACCAGACTTTCTTGTTGATAGGCAAGCCGTAGCTCAACAGGAAACCAGCCATAGTGAGGATAGAGCCGATAATAAAGAGATTGAAAGCGCGCTTCTCGTTATCCTTGGTGCGCACAATCATAGCTCCGCACAGGAATCCGATGAGGCAGTGAGCTATTGACGGCAAGGTGCTGATGAATCCCTCAGGATCAAATTTGAGAGTGACACCATCAATTGTGTCGGCATACATGTGATTTGCGCCAAGCACGCGATGATCGATAATCGAGATGATGTTGCGGTCGCTGAACTCAAATCCATGGCCCAGCACCAGAATCACTGAATACACAACCAATATAGCGGCTGTGATCCAGCCGATGGTGCGCTCCTTAAAGCAGATAGCCAAGATTGCCGATGCCCCATAGCAAAGAGCCAAACGCGGCAGCACTCCCAAGATGCGTATGTTGCTGAAATTGGTCACCGCATCGAAAAATGATACCTCGGGATTCGCAATGCCGCGCAGCGACAACGCAAACCAAGCGATAGCCCAACCGATAAGCAGAATCACTGCCGAACGGCGCACAATCTTCCACAGAGCGGCCCATGAGAATGTAAACTGATACTTACGGAGAGAGAAATAAGTAGAGATACCCATGATGAACATGAAGAACGGAAACACTAAATCGGTAGGCGTAAGGCCATTCCAGGAGGCGTGCTCCAGGGGAGCGTAAATGCTGCCCCAGGTGCCGGGATTGTTGACGAGGATCATGCCTGCGATAGTGATGCCTCGCAAGATGTCGAGTGACAGCAGTCGCTTAGGCGCTGTCTTAGTATGAGATTTCATGTTTTGCTTAGGTAAAGCTGTCGAGCATTTGTCCATGCTATATGTATAAAATGTAAGTGATAACTCTATGGATAAAGTATAAAGGATAAGTTATAAAGTCAGTTGTCTTTCGCATCAGTGGCTTGGTCTACCAGATAAGCAATCGATTGGTAGGGTATGCCAGAATGTGTGGTCAAGCCAATCTCGCAGGTGCGTGAATTGGAATAGCCATGCTTGGCGCCTGCGGCTTGGATTTGCGGCTTCAGCTTGCGCAGAGCCCAAGCATTTAGCTCGGGATAGGTGAATCCGCGATCGCCAGCGAATCCGCAGCATCCTATTTCTGATGGCACCACTACCCTCTCGGCGCATTTCGAGGCCAAGCCTATAATCTTGTCGCCTAAGCCCATCTGCTTGGTGCTGCAAGTGACATGCACGGCCACTGTCTCCTTGATGGGATGGAACTTAAGGCGGGGAGCCAAGAAATCGGCTATGAATTCTGCCGGTTCGTACAGGCGCATGCTATTGATATGGTGGCGCATACGATGCAGACAGGGGCTTTGGTCGCAAAGCACCGGGTATTTTCCGCCCTCTGATGCCTTGAGCAATGCAGCCTCGAGTTTGGCTGTCATTTCATCGGCAATGTCGGGCATGCCCTTGCTTTCCCAAATCATGCCGCAACACAGATGCTCCATATTCTCTGGGTAGATTACTTGGTAACCAGCCTTAGCGCATAGTCTCTCCATTGTCTCGATCAGATGCGGCTGAGCGGCAGCGCCTTTTGTTTTTGACCGACCCATGGTTTGGTTGATGCACGAGGGGAAATACACTACTTTCAGGTCTGACTGGACACCAGTGTCAACCGGTTTCTTTTTCCCGCGTCCTACGGGCAATGATGGAGTCCAGAGCGGCGCTCCAGCTTTATGCAGCACCTTGCCCACAATCTTTACGCCCTTGTCGCCAATCACACTATGGGCCACATTGGCCATCGTGAGCATCGGACGCAGCGCACCCTCAACGGTCGACAGATGGTCAGCCGCCCAGCGTCCAGCCTTGTAAGCCTTTGAGCCTTTAGGCGTGGCCAGCTCGCGCACCTTATGGGTGTAGTCGCCAGTGTTGATGCCCATAGGGCAAGAGAGGCTACACAGTCCATCAGCTGCACAAGTGGCTTCGCCCAGATATTCGTATCCTTTTTGAGGCGCGCCAGGCGTCGGCTATTAGGCGCGGTATGTTCGAGTGTATGGATTTCGCGTGTAGTGGCTATGCGCTGGCGCGCTGAGAGCGTAAAGCCCCAGCTCACGCAATTGACCTCGCAAAAACCGCACTCAATGCATTTATCGATTATCGGGTCGGCAATAGGCAATGGCTTGATATTGCGCAGATAGCACTCCGGATCATCGTTGAAGATTACCCCGGGATTGAGCAAGCCCTTAGGGTCTAGTATGTCTTTGACTCGGCGCATCAACCCATAAGCCTTCTCACCCCACTCTTTCTTGACAAACGGAGCCATATTGCGGCCAGTGCCGTGTTCGGCTTTGAGCGAACCGTCATATTTGTCAACCACAAGCTCGACAATGCGCTCAATCAGGCATCGGTAGCGCTCTACATCGCTATCTTTCTCAAATGCTTGGGCTATAATAAAGTGGTAATTGCCCTCAAAGGCGTGTCCATAGATGCAAGCATCAGCGTATCCGCACTCCTCAATGATTCGTGCCAAATCAGTAGTGGCTTCTGGCAAATGCTCAATCGGGAAGGCGATATCCTCAATGAGCGATGTCGTGCCCATCGGGCGAGTGGCTCCCACAGTCGGGAAGATGCCCGAACGCATCTTCCACAGAGCGGCGATGCGCTCTGGATCAGTCTCAAATTTTGCCGGGCGAAACAGCTTGAATCGCGACAGTATAGCCTCGATGTTCTCAATGTTGCCATCAAGGTGCAAGGGCGATTCGGCACGAGTCTCAATCAGCAGGGCTGTTAGTCCAGTGCCAGTTGGATCGCCAACTGAGACCAAAGATTTCTTGTCGAGCATTTCACAACTGTACACCTCTGGGGCCGACTTCTTGAGTTCAACCACAGCTCGGCTGGCTTCAGCCATATCGCTGAAATAGGCCATGGCCGAAGCCGTATAGGGCACCAGAGGCCCGGTTAGCATCGTGGCCTCGCTCATAAATCCGAGCGTGCCCTCGCTGCCTACCATCAGGTGAGCAAGTATCTCGGCTGGCTCGTCATAAGCCACAAATGGGCGCAAGTTCAGACCAGTAACATTCTTGATTGAATATTTGCGCCGTATGCGCTCCACCAATTCCTGATCGGCGCGGATTTCATCGCGCAGTGCGCCCAGTTGGGCGTATATTTCTTGTTCGCGCGGGTTTCCCGACGGCTTGGCTGTGTCAATGACTGTGCCGTCGGCCAGAACTATGCGCATCGAAATCATCATCTTGTCAGAATTGGCGTGGGTGCCGCAATTCATGCCCGATGCATTGTTGATGATGATGCCTCCGGCCATTGCCGATGCCTTTGAGGCTGGGTCGGGGGTGAAGATGCGCTGATAGGGCTTAAGTATCTCGTTGACGCGAGCTCCAATCACTCCGGGCTGCAGGGTGATGGTCTCGCCATCATCGTTTACTTGACATTTCTCCCAATTCTTACCAGCGATGATCAGTATCGAGTCGGTAATGGCTTGTCCCGACAGGCTCGTGCCCGCAGCCCGGAATGTGACTGGAAGTCCCATCTCTGAGGCTAACCTCAGCAATACCGAGACTTCCTCCTCGTCTTTCGCATTGATGACCACCTGTGGGATCAACCGATAGAATCCAGCATCAGTGCCCCATGCCAAGCGCCGCACCTCATCGGTAAAGATGCGGTTGCGTGGTATGAATTGCAATGCCTTATCTACAAAGTTCTGGTATGCCATTGGGTGTTATTTATAGAGATAATATTTTGATGACTTGGCCTTGAATGCATCGGCATCCTTGTTCCAAAAATCCTTAATGTCGTCAACTTGATTGCGCTTGGCAAAGTTCTGACGAATCGACTTGCTGCCTACCACCTTGTCAAACATTGAGAATCGGTCTGGGTCGGCAGTGTCAATCATTTTATGGTCAGGATACAGCTTGGCGATTTCTTGTGCCACATAGAACTGGATTAGCGACAGCGGAGCTTTGTCCTTATCGGTAATGTAGAGCTCTACGCCCTGCAGGTTCTGACCCTTGCCAAAGCCGTAGAAGGGAGTAATGTAAATAGGGCGAAATTTTACACCGGGAATGTCAAGCGCATTGAGGGCATCAGCGAGTTCGGGAGCCTTAACCCATTCGGCGCAGAAAAGCTTGAAGGGCATAGTATAGCCCACGCCAATGTTCATGTAATTCAGTTCGCCCATAATTCCAGTAGCTGGATAGTAAAGCGAGGTCTCGGCTGTGGGAATATGAGGCGAAGGCAACACCCAAGGCATGCCAGTCTGGTCAAAGTCCATCTCTCTCTTCCAGCCCTCCATTGGCACTACGCTCAGATTCACTTTCTTGCCGCCTGAGAGCAGTCCCTCTTCGTTGAGATATTGAGCCAATTCGCCCGGCGTAAGGCCGTAGAGATAGGGTATCGGGAATTGGCTGACAAAGGAAATGCAGTCATCCTCGGTGAGGGAGCCCTCTACCTTGTTGCCACCGATGGGATTGGGACGGTCAAGCACCATAAATTCCTTGCCGAGCTCGGCGCAAGCCTCCATAGCCAGGCCCATCGAAGAGATGAAAGTGAATGAGCGGCAACCATTGTCTTGGATATCGTAAACCAGCACATCTACATCTTTGAGCATTTCGGGTGTGGGTTTGCGAGTCTTGCCATAAATTGAATAAACAGGCACTCCGGTGGCTGGGTCAACAAAATTGTCAACCTTGTCGCCGGCATGCACATCCCCTCTCACACCGTGCTCGGGAGCGAACAGGGCCACGAGCTCGACATCGGGCGTTTCGTGGAGTATGTCGATGGTTGACTTCAGTGAGTTGTCTACCCCGGTAGGATTAGTGATCAGTCCCACTCGCTTGCCTTTGAGGGCAGCAAAGTCGTTGTCGCGCAGCACCTCGATGCCTGGCTTGACCTGAGCCAGCGCTCCGCTGATGCCCAAGCAAAGAATCATTAATATGGTTGTCAGTCTATTTTTCATTTTTCATTTTTCACTTTTCATTTTTCATTCTTCAGTTTCTTGCCAAAGCTTGGGTCTACCTTGATGATCATGCTTACTCCGATGGTGGCAACGCAGCAGATGATGGTCCATACAAAGAAGTGGCGATAGCCCACAGTCTCTTGAATCCAACCAGCTATCATGCCAGTCATCATCGACAGAGCCATAAAGCCCGTACAGATTGCATAGTGCGAGGTCTTGAACTGACCCTCGGAGTAGTAAATCAGATACAGCATATAAGCCGTATAACCGAATCCGTAACCGAACTGCTCAATAAAGACGCATATATTGACTGTCAGCAGCGAGTGATCCTGCGCATAGCTCAGATAGATGAATGTGAGGCAAGTCAGCGACATGCTCCATGCCATCGGCATGAGCCATTTCTTCAAGCCGCCCTTGGCTGCCACCATGCCGCCGATGATGCCACCGATGGTGAGGCCAATGATGCCCACGGTGCCATACACAATGCCTACCTCGCCAGTCGTCAGGCCTAAGCCTCCCTTGTCGACCGGGTCGAGCAGGAAGGGTTGGATTATCTTGGTGAGCTGGGCCTCGGGGAAGCGGTAGAGCAGCATAAACAAGATTGCTGCCACTGTCTGCAGTACTGGGAATTTAGTGAAGAAAGTGCGGAATGCCTCAACAAAACCCATCACAATGCCTTTGGCTGTGGCCTCGCCACGCATGCTATCGCCTTGGGGACGCGGCAACGCCCAGCTATGGTAAATCACCACGGCGAAGAAGAATATCGACAGCACTATGAACACTACCGACCAAGCCATGGGTATATTGCCCGATGTGCCGACAAATGTCGCTTGTGTCTTCTGCTTGATTTTCGGATCGATGACAAATCCAACATAAGCGGGCTTGTCCCAATTGTCTGAGTTGAACACCAAACGGGTGTCGCGAGCCAATCTCACGCTCTGGTCGCCATCCTTGAAATTTACAATCAGGATGCGTTGGTCATCGCCTTCGATAGGTTGGTTGAGGCGCACTGCAGCAACTGCGATATTGCTTTCAGCAGTCTTTGAGGCCGTGCGCTCCTCGCCAAATGTGCGTTCAATCCAGAGGCGGAATTTGCTCCAGTTTTTCTCTTGGGTCACAGCTGCAGCCTGTCCCACGGGTATCTCGGGATAGCCGCCAGCGCGATTGTATTCATTAGCCTTCTCGAGCATCTGTGCCATGGTTACAGTGTCGCCTTCGACAATTGCAACCTCCGGCATGGCCACGCCATAGAGAGCATCCCAGTTGCAAGCGAATTGCAATTCCTGGGGATTGGAGGTCTCAATCGATGGCGAACCTGGAAGCACAGCGGTTGACACCTGGGCATCAGGGTCGACCACCAGTTGCATCTCCAATGGCTCTAAGCCGGTATTCATCTCAATCAGACCAGCCAGAATCACCAGCAAGCCCTGGCCGACCACAGTGGCCACACGATAGAAGGTAGAACGTATGCCAACGTAGAACGACTGCTCATGCTCGGTGAGCGCTATCATATAGAAACCGTCGGCAGCGATGTCATGGGTTGCCGAGGCAAATCCCATAAGCATGAATATGGCCAACGTAAACTGCACGTACAGGGCCGTAGGTATGGTGAATGCGATGCCGGCCAGCGAAAAAGCCACAATCCATTGCATCGACAGCGTCCACCAGCGTTTGCTCTTGATCAAGTCTACAAACGGGCTCCAAAATGGTTTGATTACCCAAGGCAACCCCAACCAGCCAGTGTAGAGGGCAATATCAGTATTGCTCATTCCCAAGCGCTTGTACATGATCACCGAGATGGTCATCACGGCCACATACGGCAATCCCTGCGCAAAATACAAAGTCGGAATCCATGCCCAGGGGCTCCGCTTTGTTGATATAGATTTAGTTTTTGATCTCATTTTTCACTTTTCATTTTTCACTTTTCATTAATCAAAGTGATCTCTGAGCCTGGATAATAATGGCTCAGAATTTGACGGTAGTCGTATCCCTTGTCGGCCATCACTGCCGCGCCGATTTGGCACAGCCCTACTCCATGGCCCCAACCGGCTCCGCGCAGACAGAATCCGCTCTCGGTGCGCTCGACCACGAAAGCCGAACTGTAAAGATGCGATTCCGACAAGATGCGGCGTATCTCCAGCTCTTTGCCTATCTCCATTGTGCGCTTTGCGCCCACTATGCGCAGCACGATCAAGCGGCCTGACACGCCTCGCTCTACTGGCTCCAATGCCAAGATAGTGCCGAAATCTATGCCTGAGCGGCGAGCAACGAGCTCTGAGAGCTCTTCGGTGGTATATTGCACTTTCCAGCGGTAGAAATCTTGTGTCTCCTGGTCGTAGCCTACAAGCACCTGTTTGAGCACTTTCGCATCATGGGTGTTGCAAAAAGCCTCTGGCGATGACAGTATCCAGCGGCGCGCTTCTTCTTCGTTACGCAGGTCGGGATAATTATTCTCATCGACATCATCGCGTCGAGCCACCAGGTATGGCTTATGGTCATTCTCCCAACAGCTTTCATATTCCTCAAATACTCCACCGCAGCATTTCGAGAATCGCGCATCGCACAATTCGCCTTGATAGCGCAGCACCTCGCCGCGAGTCTCATCCACAGCTTGTTGAGCATAAGGAGTAGTCTGTCGGGTTATGCCCTGGTATCTCTGGCAATGGTCATCGGCGCAAACGTCAAACAGTTTATGGTCGGTATGGCCATACCAGCGTATTATCTTATCTTCGGCCACATCGCCTTGGCAGTGGCTCGTGTGGGTCTGATTCTCGCGAGCCTCGATCTGAGCCAACAGCCAGCTGCGCGAAATCACAGCATGGGCCTTGAGCAGTTCAAGTGACGATGTTGCGCTCATCTCCGATGATATAACGCTGGCCAGATAATCCTCAATCGGCAGGATGTTAATCACAGTGATTTTCCCATCCTCAGGCATCAAGCATATCTCGCCCAGGAATCTCTGGTTCTCTTTTCTCTGCCAGTGGAAATTGACGCCGATAGTCACATCTTTTACCTCGGCATAGCACTTGCTCGGGTCAGTAGGCTTGAAAAGCAATGGCTTGCTGAGATCTTCGACTGCTACATTATATGTGCCCTCGACTATTTCTGAACCCAGCCAATAGCCGCCCACAAATTCTACGCTTACATAGTCCTGTGAGAGCAATCCTACCTTTACGGTTTTTTCTTTCGCTGGCAATTGTTCCAACAATTGGCGTATTTCTTCATTTGTATAGCATAGTTCTGCCAAAGCCTTCTCTATTGTCTCGGCATCTATGCGCTGATAGTCCTCTAAGCGAGGAGTAATATATACACCGCCCAGATCGACCGAGGCTGGAGACAACAGCATTTGTCCCTCGCCATCGCCATAAAATGATGGGCGATGCTTTTTCCTCGGGATTATCCATAGTCTCCACTGGCCATAGTGCTTTGTGCACAACAGATTCACCATCGGTTCACCCGACTCTTCGTCTTCGGGCAGCAGGACCAGAACTTCTTCGCCTCGGCGCGCCATCTCTGCCGGACTATCTCCAGTCACAATGATTACGCCGGGATAGCCAGGGAGGCCCGACTTGGGCACCCCTATGCCATCCTCAATCCATTCGACCTCGCACTCTTGCCTGAAGATTGGCAAGAAAGCTGCATCGCCAGCCTGGAAATGCATGTGGTCGGGAGCCGATGCTCCGCACTTGGGACCATTGTAGAAGACTACCATTCCGGGCAGCTCATCGGCCAGACGACCCATATCCTCCAAGCGGCCGCTGATGCGTTGCGGTGCGTGGTTCTTGGCGGGGATAGTGAAGTGGCGAGGGAAAATCGGGAAGGGATTAATCAATATCTCATACCCGTTCCAATCTATATGATGCTGCTCAGCCGGACGATTGTCGGCGCAGAGAAAGCACCGACGCGCTTTCAGGGTAGCGGCATCTACTTTTGCCCCGGTCGACGCTATGCGTGCGGGATTGCATTGTGCGAGCACCCACGCCGAATCACCGGCGCAGATGCTTTTAGTCTTCACCTTGTCAAGCTTTAGGAAATTCTCCTTGGCCATTGGCCAAGCCTCAAGCTGTGTGGCCATAAAATCGTCAATATCAATCATGCCTCATGGTTTTGAGCGATTCGAGCCTCGACCTCCCATGTACGCAGGCGGTCTTTGTATAGGTTGTGGCCATTCATCTTGACGATATCGAGGTTGCCGTCTGAATTGTCTTCCCAGCGGCGGCAATTGTACAGCACATCATAGATGCGGCCAATCTGATGCTTGCGCGAAATGGCAAGACCCAGTGCGTAATCCTCGCCATACGATGTATTGGGCACATGTATCTTGCGCAGCAGCGGAGTGTAGAATGCGCGAGGCGCACCCAGACCGTTGATACGCAGAGCATTGTTGCGGCCATTCTCAGGCGTCCATTCCTTATGGTCGATTACGCCCGGGGGTATGGGGTTGCAATTGATGTCGGTCAGTTGATAGGTGCCTACCACCATGCCGCATTTCTGGTCATAGAATGCGTCAACGATGCGCTGCAGGGTGTCGGGCCCTGAATACAAGTCGTCAGAATCGAGCTGCACGGCAAATTTTCCGCATCTTGGGTCCTCGATGCCCATATTCCAGCATCCGCCTATGCCCAGGTCGGTGCGTGTCGGGATAATGTGGATCAGGCGCGCATCTGTTGCGGCAATCTCTTTGAGGATTTCGGTAGTGCCGTCGGTCGAACCGTTGTCAATCACTATCACATTGTAGTCAAAATTGGCCACCTGGCCCAAGGCACTCTCGACAGCCTGGCGAATTGTGCGAGCGCGATTGCGCACCGGTATGATCACTGAGGCCTCGCAAGGAAATTTCTCGTCAGAAAATTTTACTTCCTCAAATTTTGGCTCAAGATAGGCACCTATAGCCTTAAGATGGGCTGTGCAAGCCTGCTCCATCTCGATCTGCGAGGCACGGTTGCGCGGATCTACATAGTCAAACTGCTTCTCGCCGCTCTTGCGATTGTCATTCTCTACATCGGAATACAAATACTCGTTGATATGCACCACCGGGCCCAGGCGGCTTATGCGCAGACGCAGGTCATACAGGCCAGCGGCACGGTAGTCGGCATCCATCTCTGCGACAGCCTGGCGCAACAGGTCGGTGCGGAACATAAGCACAGAACCAAAGTTGAAGTCATCGCGAAGCGAACCCTTTTGGTAATCAATCACAGGCGAGGGTGTCTGCTTGCCCTCAGTCACGGCATAGTAGTCAGAATACAGCATGGCAGCCTGGGTGGCTTGAGCTATGCTTACAAATCTCTCGAGAGCGAAGTATCCAAGCTCGAGAGTGTGTCCATTGGTGTAAATGAGCACATACTGGCTGTCGCCTGACGCTGCGGCGATATCGCGCATAGTCTCTGTGCTCCGCATAGCCGCACTCGGGGTTTCAAGCACTACCACTTCGTCAACCAGGGGTTGATTAGCCAAACGCTCTACAGCTTGGGCATCGGAAGCGGCTTCTGAGGGCAAAAAGATTTTGATCATGAGATTCAAGAATTTAGAAATTTAAGTATTTGTTTCATAAGATTAGAGCGAGATTCAGCGCCAAGCACTGTCTCAAACGGGAATCCGAGTGCCACCACTCGATAGAGACCGGGAGAATACGCCGTGCCAGCAACCAATTGGTTTTCGTTGTAGCGCATAATTACGGCTCCCTTGTCCGAGGCCGGATAGAATGAGTCGGGCGATTCTACAGCATAAATATCGGGGCCAAGCTGAGTGGCAAAGGAGAACTCTCCGCCATAAAAAGCTTGGAATGGAGATGCTACTTCATAAGCCTCGCCCACTGCCGCGGCTTGGCCTACGCGCCAAGCATAGCCCAGCACTTTCTGAGCAAATTCTTTGTCGCGTGCCGCAGTCTGCGCCGATGAGTAAGGATTGTTCCAGAGGTCAGTGGCTATATAGCTGCCGCTTACCAACAGGCTACCGCCCGAAGCTGTATAGGCTTGCAATTGCTGCTGCAGCGGAGCAGTAAAGGTTTTATAGTGGGTGCCATAAGAGCCAGTGCCACGCTGTATCTCTTTTTGCTTGCCCATAATCAAGTCGAGAATCTTGGGGCAGTCGGCCGGTGCCATTTCGATAAACGCGTCTACGCTTGCCGAAATGAAGCCGTATCCTGCCTCAGCGATGGCCTGGCCATGCAGATAGGGATAGTCAAAGGTATTGCCAGCTATCACCTTGGTCTCGTAGTTGCCGCGCGAGGTGCCAAACCCCGGGGCATCGTCGTCTACCCAAGGGAGGG
This sequence comes from Bacteroidales bacterium, assembly GCA_020860445.1. Lineage (GTDB taxonomy): Bacteria > Bacteroidota > Bacteroidia > Bacteroidales > Muribaculaceae > CAG-873. The sequence goes on from JAJBUH010000042.1 coordinate 26,540, forward strand.
AACGATCAAACTCGATCTGCTCGCCAACAAAGGATATGTCAGTAAGATATGGTACGCCATGGTCTCTCGAGCTGCAAAAACCGGCTATCTCACCGGCGTCAAACCAGTCGGGAGCGCTCACGCGAGTGAAACCATTGACGATCATCACCTGCGGTTTGTTGGGCATGTCGCAAAGGGCGAGCACCTCAGATGGGAAGCTCACCCCGCCATCATTGGCAGCAATGATGCGGTATGAATGGATATCTTGGTCTGATACCTTGACATCATAGTATGGCTTGTCGGTCTGGGCAATGGGAGCGAAGCCTACGCCATCTCCTACCCTTTCTTCTACGATATAGTAAGTGGGGGTAGCAGTCGGTTCGAGTTCATCGGCCGTTGCCTTCCAGCTCAGGCGGTAGCTGCCGTTTTTGCCGGTAATACCAAAAGCATTCACTGGCAGGGGTTGCACCACATATTCGCGGCCATCGCGCGATGCGATGTATTGCAGCATGCCTTTATATATTGATCTTGACACAGCGAATCTGAAAGCTGGATCCAGGCCGTATTTCATATCGGCGAAATTCTGATGCGACAGCAGCTCCAACAACATAGTCGGCACCTCTGGGATTCGAGCCTCGGCATAACCCTTGTCGCGCATATCGCGGCGTGTCCACTTGGGTTCGAACTGCGCTCTCACATCTCGCGTCACATTGGTCATGATTCTGTCGGTGAGATCCAGGGCAGCCAAGCGAGGAGTGCCATTGGCGTATTTGGCCTTTTTGTCGGTGCAGTAGATGCCGAGGGTGCCGATGATTGAGTCGTCGGGCGTGGTACCAGCATCGCTATGGAATGCAAAGGCCAAGTCGACTGGCACATTCAGGCCTTTCTGCTTGGGCAGCATCGATGAGCCGCCAGTCAGCCAATTGACCCAGAGGGGACGGCTGCGATAGTCGTCATTGTAATCATTCTCATTCTCTGTGGGAGTGTACACGCTGTCGGGAGCACCGGCCCACTGCAAGAAATAGCGAGCGGCCTCAGTGAATCGAGGATAACCGCTGTTGACATAGCTATAATCGATGCGCTTGTCGCCATTCTTGACTATGCGGGCCACATTGCCCATGCCGCCTCCAATCTTCACAGCATCGGCCGAAACAGCTCCGCCAGTCTGTGAGCTCAGGTTTGAGAGTTCTACTATAGGTTTGCGGGATTTGCCTTTTTCAAATGGGAAATGGCCAAGATACACCCAGGTACCACCGCCCATCTGCTGATTCACCTTGAAATGGTGCTCGCCATTGGCGGCGTTTATGGTATACAGGGCGTCGGATGATGCGTTGGGGAGTGTCTGATAGGATACGTATACTGCATAATCGCCAGCCTCGGGGATTGAGGTTGTCCACTGTGCCACCGATGCCTTGTCGGCATCAGTCACTGTCTCGGCCTTGCGAGCCTTGCCTTGCTTAAATGGATTTACGCCCTCGGTGAGCAATTCGCCAGAATATGCGAAGCCGGGCATCGAGCTGTCTGCCCATTTCTTCTGGCCGTTGTCTTCTGAATAACCGCTGCCGCTGATATCGCCATCGATGATGATTTCCTGGGTGCGCACATCGCGCTCGCGCGGACTTGCCACATAGGCACCGGCATTCTGCAGCATGGGCATCAAGAAAGGCATCACATAGCTTTGGGTATAGAGATCCTCGACTGTCTCAAAGATACGAGCTCTCTGCCATTCCCAACGATTGAGAGTGGGTTCAAAGTACCAGCCATGGCTTTGCCATAGGGCTATGGTTGTGCCGTCAAGACCCATCGGGGCCTTGGGCTTTTCAAGTGCGCTGACCCAAGGAGTGATCTCAGTGGGGCAACTATGGCTCGGCGCCCCTCAGCCACCTGCTCGGTTAGCGAACGCTTTTGCGTTCGCTTTCCGGCAGACTTTTTGTTAACTGCGGCGTTCATTGTAGAGCAACATAGGCTCACGGCTAATAGGGCTATTACATAGGATTTTATTCTAATCATGGCCGTCAATAAATTACGGGACAAAGTTAAGAATAAAATCTCAATCAAGTTGCAAAAATACCTAAAAATCGGTATAAAAAACATAAATTGGGGCCCCGACCGTGGTCGGAGCCCCAATTATTTGATTCTTTTACCTTATTTCTGCTTAGTTCACGCCCAGTTTAGCCTTGACAGCCGAGGTCACGTCTACCACTCCGGCTCCGTCGTACAGGGCTACGCCCTTCTGGAAGATGAAGGTATAACCGCCCTCTTGGCCCACCGAGGTGATGGCCTCTTGGAACTTCTGCTCAACGGGAGCCATCAGTTGCTGCTGCTGGCGAGCGATGTCCTGCGATGCGGTGTTGCGGAACTGCTGAATCTTGTTGTCAAGCTCTTGGATTTCCTGGATGCGACGCTCCTTAATCGATTGGGGGGTGGTGGCATCCTGATCGAGCGTTTGGTACTCGGTCACTTTCTTGTTCATCTCTTCGTTTAGCTTGTCAAACTCGTCCTGATATTTCTGCGAGGCATCAGCGATCTGCTTCTGCACGGTTGCGTATTCAGGCATAGCGGTGATGATTGATTCCACATCAGCAACGCCGAATTTTTGAGCGAAGACGCTCAAGGGGAGGGCGATCAAAATCGCCAGAATGGCTTTCTTTATCATTTGTATGGTGTTTTGTTAGTTTCTGTCAAATTTTTCGCAAAGTTACGAAAATTAATTGGAATACCCTAATTTAGCAAGCACTTCGTTGCTTACATCTATGCGGGGCGACGCATAAATTATGTCAGAGGCCGATGCGCGGTCAAAAATTGCCTGGTATCCTTTCTCCTCGGCTACCTTTTTGATGGCATTGTACACATCATCTTGCACCGGCTTGAGCAGGCTCTGGCGCTTCTTGTAGAGCTCGCCCTCTGGGCCGAAATATTTGTATCGCAGTTCGGTAGCTTCTTTCTCCTTAGCCACAATTTCCTCCTCGCGTTTCTTCACCTGTTCGTCAGTGAGGAATACCTTGTCGGCAAGGAAATTCTGATACATGGTCTGTGCTTCAGCTCCCACAGCCTCGACCTCCTTCTGCCAACGCAGCGACAGCTGGTTGAGTTGCTCATTGGCCATCTCATAAGCGGGCACATTCTTGAGGATGTACTCCATGTCGATGAGGGCAAACTTCTGAGCCTTGGCTCCGAGAGCGACTGCTATGCATACTATTGCCACGAGGGCTATTCTCTTAATCATTGTCTTTAATTTAAATGTTCCTACTAAATGTCAAACTTAACATTTATAAGACGTTTAATCGGCCAAATGGTTTATTTTCAGTACCATTTTTCTCCCATTCACAGTCTAAGCCTCACGCCTCAGCACTTTTGACTTTTGACTTTTGACTTTTGACTTTTGACTTTTGAATTTTGACTTTTGACTTTTGACTTTTGACTTTTGACTTTTGACTTTTGACTTGTT
>JAJBUH010000178.1 GCA_020860445.1 Bacteroidales bacterium
CCCCCCAAGAAACCCAACGACAAAGACGAGCCCCAAATCTCCGACGCCGAATGGGAAGACATAAAATAATCGGCTACGCCGATTACCAAGTCAAAAGTCAAAAGTCAAAAGTCCCATCCGGGTGGCCGCCCTGCCTATTGGGTCGCTCCGCGACCCGCTTCCAGCCGTATGGCGGCTACTGTGTCGGGCCAGTTCGTGGCCCGAATCCAATAGATAATAAGCCAAAAACTAAATACCAACAAAAACATGGATCCAATGAAACAAACTTGTCTTCACGACCGCCACGTGGCTCTCGGAGCCTTGATGAGCCCGTTCGGCGGCTTCGACATGCCCATACAGTATGCCGGCATCGTAGAAGAGCACAATGCTGTGCGCCAACATGTTGGCGTATTTGATGTAAGCCACATGGGCGAGGTGCTCGTCACCGGCCCCGAGGCTGAGAAGTTCATCAACTACATCTTCACCAACGACCTCACCGGCGCCCCCGACGGCAAGATCTACTACGGCATGATGCTCCACCCCAACGGTGGCGTGGTCGACGACCTGCTCGTCTACAAGCGCAACGACCATGAGTTCTTCATGGTGCCCAATGCCGCCAACATCGAAAAAGATGTGGCCTGGATTCGCGAGGTGGCCAAGAATTTTGACGTACACGTCAACCACATGAGCCATCTCTATGGCGAGTTGGCCGTGCAGGGCCCCGAGGCAGAAAAGACACTCCTCGACGTGCTCGGCATCGATGCCCGCGACCTGGAGTTCTACACCTTCAAGGATATCCAGCTCGACGGCGAAGACGTAATCGTGAGCCGCACCGGTTACACCGGCGAGGACGGCTTTGAAATCTACGCCTCGCACACCCTCACCCAGAAATTGTGGGACAAGCTGATGGCTGCTGGCGTTCAGCCCTGCGGTCTCGGCTGCCGTGACACTCTGCGTTTCGAGGCCGGTCTGCCCCTCTACGGCGACGAGCTGACCGACGAAATTACCCCCATCGAGGCTGGTTTTGGCATGTTTGTCAAGCTCGACAAGCCCGACTTCGTGGGCCGCGAGGCTTGCGCCAAGCAGAAAGCCGAAGGCACAGCCCGTAAGCTGGTTGGCCTCGAGGTGCAAGGCCAAGGCATTCCGCGCCACGGCTACGAGGTGCTCAACCAAGACGACCAAGTGGTAGGCGAGATCACCACCGGCTATCACTCGATCACCCTCGACAAGAATCTGGCATTTGCCCTGGTTGAGACTCCTTACAGCAAGCTCGGCACCGAGCTCAAGGTGCGCATCCGCCGCAAGACCTTCCCAGCAGTCGTCGTCAAAAAGCGCTTTTACACCCCCAACTACAAAAAATAATCGGCTCGATAATCTCGATAATCTCGATATTCTCGATATTCTCGATACTATCGATATTCTCGAGATTATCGATACTATCGATAGTATCGCCAATCATTAAAAATAATCAATCAATTAATACCATATAATTATGATCAAGTATCTCCCATCTCACGAATATGTAAAGGTTGATGGCAACATCGCCTACATCGGTATTTCTCCCTACGCTGCCGCTCAGCTCGGCAATGTTGTCTATGTCGACATGCCCGAAGAGGGCGACGACGTTGTCGCCGGCGAGGACTTCGGCGCCATCGAGTCTGTCAAGGCTGCCAGCGACCTCTTCGCTCCCGTCAGCGGAGCCGTCATCGAGGCCAACGAGCACCTCATCGACAATCCTCGCCTCATCAACGAGGATCCTCTCGCCAACTGGATCATCAAGGTTGAGATGAGCAATCCCGCCGAGCTCGACAATCTCCTCGACGAAGAAGCCTACGCAGCCCTCTGCGCCTCCGAAAAACACTAAATTAGTTATGAGTTATGAGTTATTAGTTATGAGCCCCTAACTAATAACTCATAACTCAACACTCATAACTAATAACTACTATGCACAGATATTTACCGCATACCGAGCAGGATATCGCGCAGATGCTTGAGGCTTGCCAAGCAAAGAGCCTCGACGACCTGTACAGCGATGTGCCCGAGCAGCTTAAGCTGAAGCGCCCCTACCAGCTTCCCGCCGAGATGAGCGAGAAAGAGGTGCGCGACTTCTTCGCTGCCATGCGCGCCAAGTGCACCCAGCTGGTGTGCTTCGGCGGCGCCGGTTACTATGACCACTATGCTCCGGCTGTGATCAACGCGCTCATCTCCCGCAGCGAGTTCCTCACCGCCTACACCCCCTATCAGCCCGAGATTTCGCAAGGCACTCTGCAATACATCTTTGAGTATCAGTCGATGATGACCAGCCTCACCGGTCTGGATGTCTCGAATGCCTCGATGTACGACGGCGCTACCGCCACCGCCGAGGCTATGCTGATGTGCGTGTCTGCTGCCCGCAAGAAGAATCGCGTCCTCATCTCCGCCACCATGAATCCGGCTGTCGCCGACGTGGTGCGCACCTACGCTCGCTACCATGGCGTGGCCCTCGAGGTTATCCCCGAGAAGAATGGCGTCACCTCGCGTGCCGAGTTTGAAGAGATGATGCAGGCTGGCGACGTGGCTGGCGTTATCGTTCCGGCTCCCAATTTCTTCGGCATCGTCGAGGATTACACCGGCTGGGCCGACCTCTGCCACCAGTACAAGGCTCTGTTTGTGATGAATTGCCAAGCTTCGGCTCTGGCTGCCATCAAGACCCCGGGCGAATGGGGAGCCGACATAGCTGTCGGCGATGCCCAGAGTCTGGGCATGCCGCTCAACTACGGCGGTCCGTACCTCGGCTATATGTGCTGCACCAACGCCCTGATCCGCAAGATGCCCGGCCGTATCGTCGGCGCTACCAAGGACAAGGATGGCAAGCGCGTGTTTGTGCTCACCCTCCAGGCCCGCGAGCAGCACATCCGCCGCGAGAAGGCTACCAGCAACATCTGCTCCAACCAGGGACTTATGGCCCTGTATGTCACCATCTACATGTCGCTGATGGGTCCCGAGGGCCTTAAGCAAGTCAACCAGCTGAGCGCCGACGGCGCCCACTACATGGCTCACCACCTCACCGAGACCGGGGCCATGCACCTGCTGCACCCCCATGAGCCGTACCACAACGAGTTCCTTATGAAGCTCGAAAAGGTAACAGCCGACCAGGTGCTGGCCGCTACCCTCGCCGAGGGCATCTTTGGCGGCGTCAAGCTGGCCGACGACCTGCTCCTCATCGCTGTCACCGAGATGCAATCCAAGGCCGACATCGACCGCTACATCGACATCATCCGCAAATTAACCACAGAATAAGAAACTCCATAAACCACAGATTAACACTGATTTACACAGATTTTTTGATATTGAAATATTTTTTTACAGAATTACCAACGGATTCCCATATTATGAATCTGTGAAAATCTGTGAAAATCTGTGGTTTAAACCTACACTATTATCTGAGTTATGAACAGAGAATTATATGGTTCATTGATATTTGAGCATTCGTGTAAGGGCCGTCGGGGTTTCAGCCTCCCGCGCAATCCTTACAAGCATGTCGAACTCCCTGAGAAGCTGCGCCGGCAGCAGCCTCTCGACCTCCCCGAGGTCGACGAGCCCACAGTGGTGCGCCACTATACCAACTCGAGCAACAACAACTTCGGCGTTGACACGGGCTTCTATCCTCTGGGCTCTTGCACCATGAAGTACAATCCCAAGATCAACGACGAGATGGCAGCCGACCCGGTGATCTCGCATCTGCACCCGCTGCAGCCAGTGAGCACCACCCAAGGCGCACTCGAGATTTACTATACTCTGCAACAGGCCCTTAGCGAAATCGGCGGAATGGCCGAGTTTACGCTCAACCCGTTTGCCGGCGCTCACGGCGAACTCACTGGCCTGATGACTATCCACGCCTACCATGACAGCCGCAGCGACTGGGCCCGCACCAAGGTGATCGTTCCCGACTCGGCCCACGGCACCAACCCGGCATCGGCCGCTGTGTGCGGCTACAAGATTGTCGAGGTCAAGAGTCTGCCCGACGGCACTGTCGATGTCGACGACCTCAAGAGCAAGCTCGGCCCCGACATCGCCGCTGTGATGATGACCAACCCCAACACGGTGGGCATGTTTGAGAAGCATATACCGGAGATTGCTGAGGCTGTCCACGCCTGCGGCGCCCTGATGTACTACGACGGAGCCAACCTCAACCCAATGCTCGGCGTATGCCGTCCCGGCGACATGGGCTTCGACGTGATGCACATCAACCTGCACAAGACTTTCTCGACTCCTCACGGAGGCGGCGGTCCCGGCTCGGGCCCCATCGGCGTGCGCAAGGGCCTGGAGCAATTCTTGCCCAACCCGCGCGTGGTTAAGCTGGCCGATGGCACATTCGATGTCGTATGCGAGGATTCGGCCCTGGGCCGCGTGTCGCAATGGCTTGGCAATTTCGCCGTCGAGATCCGCGCCCTCAGCTACATCATGTCGCTCGGCAGTGAGAATCTGATGATGGTGGGCAAGCTGGCCACCCTCAACGCCAACTATATCATGCAGGCGCTGCGCGACCTGTACCTGCTGCCCATCGAGGGCCCATGCAAGCACGAGTTCGTGTTCGACGGCCTCAAGGACAAGTCGACCGGCGTCACCACGCTCAATGTGGCCAAGCGTTTGCTCGACTTCGGATTCCATGCGCCCACGATCTACTTCCCGCTGCTGTTCCACGAGTCGCTGATGATCGAGCCCACCGAGACTGAGACACGCGAGACGCTTGACCGCTTCATCGCCGTGATGCGTCAGATTGCTGGCGAAGCCGCTTCTGACCCCGAGCTCGTCAAGTCAGCTCCTCACCTCACCCCCATCTCCCACCCCGACGACACCGAGGCTGCCCTCCATCCCCTCACCAAATACCGCGACCTCCTCTAATTCCTTAAAACCACGGATTATACGGAAAGTTAAGAAACCACAGATTTACACAGATTTACACAGATTTTTCATGTTACTAGATTTATGTAAATCTGGGGTTTCTAAT
>JAJBUH010000049.1 GCA_020860445.1 Bacteroidales bacterium
CTGCGCCGTGATCTTTGGCTAAGCCTCAGCCACGGACTTTTGCGCATGAGCCGATTTATCGCCTCCGTGGAATAGCCGATTTGGCTCTCCGTGGCCCTCCGTTTCTCCGTGGTTTAAATATGTCCTATCAGTGGTCAAAAGTTTCTTATTTCTTTTTTTGAGAGGAATAATACTCCTTGAAGGCCTCGTAGAGGGCTTGGGCGCATTTTTCTTGCCCAGCCTTGCTCTTGAGGAAGGTCTCCTGCGTGGGGTTGCAGATAAAGTCGAGTTCGACCAGCACCGAGGGCATCGAGGTGGCCCACAGCACCCAGAATCCCGCCTGCCGCACCTCCTTGTCGACGCGTCCGGCCGTCTTCACCAGCCGTTTCTGCGCCCGGTCGGCAAAGTCGATGCTCTGCTGCAAGTGGCGATTCTGCGACAGCTCGAAGATGATGTACGATTCCGATGAGGTCGGGTCGAAGCCTTGGTAAACCTCGGCGTAGTCCTCCTCGAGCTCCATCACCGAATTTTCGCGCATGGCCACCTGCAGGTTGTTGTCGCTCTTGTGTAGGCCGCAGGTGTAGACCGAGGTGCCAGAGATGCGCGAGCGGTTCTTGTTCTTCTTGTCGACCGAGTTGACATGTATAGATATAAACAAATCGCCCTTGGCATTGTTGGCTTTGTCGGCGCGGTCTTGCAGGGTCAGGTAGGTGTCGGTGGTGCGGGTGTAGACGACATCGACCTTTTTGCCGTATTCTTTCTTGATCATTTCGCCCAGCAGCTTGCTGACACTCAGGGTTATATCCTTCTCGCGGGCCGAGCGGCCTTGGCAGCCTATGTCCTTGCCCCCGTGGCCCGGGTCGATGACCACGGTGAAGTCGGCCTCCTTGGCAGCCATTGCCGCGAGGGCACAGCCAAGGAGCGCAACCACGATGATATGTCTCTGCCATTGGTACATGAGGGCGCGAAATAATGTGCAAATTTAGCGATTTTCCGTGGGTTAACGGCAATAAAGGTGACAAAATTGGAAAAACGGCCAACTTTTTTAGCTTTAACGGATAATATAGGTAGCCGAAACATTGTTAAATAAAAGAATTTCAACACGGAGGGCACGAAGGCACACTGAGGCCACGGAGATTTTATCTTTCCTCAGTGAATACGCTTCTTGATTCGGCCACAGAGACCGCTGAAGCGGTACCAGAGGTCACGGAGTGTGGATGCTGCCCTTGATTCCGAGGGCAGAGAGGCGATAGGTCTTCCGTCGCTTATCCTCGCGCTCAGTGTCCTCTTCTGCGGCATTGCCGCCTCCATGACCGAGTCTATAGCGCAAACAAGGCAGAAAAAGCCTCCGTGGTCTCCGTGAATCTCAGAGAACTCCGTGTTTAAATCTAAAAATTTATCAAGGTAATATTTTTTGTTTTTGTGATGAGAATAAGTGTATACATAGCGATGGTGGTGGGGGTGGTGCTGATGGGGTGCGGGAGGCAGTATGAGGCTGAGCCGGTGAGGGTGGTGAGGCTGGACGAGGTGATGAGCCAGTTTGCCGCACTGGATTCGGCGCGGCAGGAGGCCGTGACCGAGGAGTTTGCCCCCGAGATTGACGCCCTGTTTCAGGTGCTGGGCGAGCCCGACCCCACCATCGAGGAGATCGCCGCGTGGAGCCGCTCGAGGGCCGTCGAGATGTTCCAGCCCGCCATCGACTCAGTGTTCCCTATCCTCACTCGCCTCGAGCATCAGGTAGGCCATATACTGTATCGTGCCGAGCGCGATTCGCTCGGGCTTCCGCCCTTGCGGTTTGCCGCCGTGGCTTGGGGCAAGCCCCAGCCGATAGTGAGGGTCGACACCGTGGTGCTGATCGCCCTCAACCACTACCTCGGGGCCGACTTTGAGGGCTATTCGCATTGGGACGAGTATAGGCGCGCCGAGAAAAATCCCGAGCAGCTGCCCTACGACCTGGCGGCAGCCCTCGCTGCCACGCAGCTCCCGTTTGAGATGGCCGAGCGCCCCACCCTGCTCAACTGGATGCTCTACGAGGGGGCGCTGGTCGAGGCACGAATGCAGCTCGTGCCGGAGGCACGCCTCAACCTGGCCCTGGGCTACACGCCCGACCAACTCGAGGTGCTCGAGGACAATACGCGCAAGATATGGAATGAGATGGCGGCGCGGCGCCTGATTTATGACACCGACCCGGCGACCATCAACCGCCTGCTGGCGGCTGCGCCCTCCACGCCGCTGCTCGGGGGCAAGGCCCCTGGACGCGCCGCCCGCTACATCGGCTACAAAATCGTCAAGGAATACCTCAAAAAGCACTCCTCAACCTCATTACCCTACCTCCTCTCCCCTCAATTCTACGGAAATCAACAGAGCCTGATCGAAGCAGGTTTCTAAGCCCCCTAACCCCCTAAAGGGGGAACGGCCATGCGGATTCAAGCTTTCGGAAAAAGCCTGCCGAAGGGACTCCCTCAGCAGGCGGTAGCCTTCCCCCTTTAGGGGGTTAGGGGGCTGTGCTTAGTGGGCAGTGTCCTTATAAATAAGCGCAGTCAGGGAGGTGGCTCCTTGGGCACCGGTGACGTGGACGGCCTCGATGTCGGCGGTAGCCGACGGACCAGAGAAGAAACAGGCGTAGGGCTGCTCGCGCATCGTATCCTTGACCGCCGCATACGCCGTATGCAAGCCGTCGACGATATCCGCCTCATTGATCAGCACAAACAGGTCGAGGCATAGTAGCGCTATCGCTGGCACTCCGCCAAGTTCGGCATCAGTGAGGTAGAGCGAACCCATCTCCCCCACCCCAAGGTGCGACTCAACGACCGTGGCGCTAATGTCGGTGCACTTGTGCGGATCGGGATAGTCGGCAGCCGAAACCGAGCCCTTGAAATCGGGAAGCTGCGAACATACTCGCTTGTTGCGCCAGTCGACATTCTTTTCGAGCCACGCTATCGCATCGGCGCGACTGTCGAATCGCTGCGCCCTGCCGTCAAACGCCTCGAGCTGCTTGATGAAATTAGCGACCTTGTCGCCCGGCCAGCCGTAAGCTGGCACCTCCGGCGCCTCGACCGGCTGAGGCTTGCCAGCCCTAATCCTCTCAAATATGGCACTCCGTGCCTTACTCGTATCAATCATTATTTCTTACTTAGTACTGGTAAATTTACAACTATAGATTTCACTAATGAATATTCTAAACACGGAGTACACTGAGAAACACGGATCTCACGGAGTTTTTTCTCTTTCTACTCAGTTTGCGCTCTTGATTCGGTCACTGAGGCGGCAAGGCCGCATCAGAGGACACTGAGCGCGAGGACACCCAGAGGTGGAGGGAAAAGGGACCTCTGTGTACTCCGTGTTCCTCAGTGCACTCCGTGTTTAGATTTATACTACCAACTATCTATTTCATAATTTTATCCTTTGTTTATTCTGCGGTAGTATTCGCGGAAAGTCTCTTTTGGCGGCTCGGGATTGGCGTGGACATCAGCCCAGGGGTTGAGGCCCGAATCAAGCAGCCATTGCGGCAGGTTGCGCAGCGCCCACAGAGCCATATTCTCGCCCATGGCGAGGGTCTTTGAGCTGCGCAGCATCAGTTCGGCAGCCGTCTCCTCGGCATCGTGCACCTTCTCGCTCTGATGCTTGTCGACATCCACCCCGCGCCAGTAGAATATCAACTCAGGTATCGGCACCTTGATCGGGCACACGTCGCCGCAACTGCCGCAGTGGGTGCATGAGTACGGCAACCGCGCATAGCGGTGCAAGTCGTAGCTCGGCATCAGCACACAGCCGATAGGCCCCATGTAGACAGCCTCGTAGCTCAGGCCCGAGGTACGGCGGAAGACCGGACAAGTGTTCATGCACGCGCCGCAACGTATGCACTTCAGCACCTGCCAATAGTCGGGCGCGCCAAGGCGCTTGCTGCGGCCATTGTCGAGGATCACGATGTGCATCTCCTGGCCCGGCTGGGGATGGTGGATGTGGGTGGTGTACTGCGTGATGTCTAAGCCGAGGGCGCTGCGCGACAACAAACGCACGTACAGGGCTACGTCCTGCAGCGTAGGTATCACCTTCTCGATGCCCATGCTGGCAATCAGCAGGGGCGGCACTACCTGGCTGATGTCGACATCACCCTCGTTTGAGCAGACGCAGATGCCTCCGGTCTCGGCGATGGCGAAATTCACGCCGCACAGCCCGGCCTCAATCTTCTCGTATTTCTTGCGCATATAGGCGCGCATCACTCCGTTGAGGTAGTGCGGGTCGGTTATATCTGGATCGCTGCCGAGCTTCTTGGCGAAGAGCGTAGCCACATCCTGGCGCAGCTTGTGGATGGCCGGCACCACTATGTGGTCGGGCATCTGGTTGTCGAGCTGCTGGATGCACTCGCCCAAGTCGGCCTCGTGGATGTACATGCCGCGCCGCTCGACATAGCCGCGCAGGTCGCACTCGTCCATGGTCATCGACTTGCCGGTGGTGGCGGTGGTGACATTGTGCTGTTTGAGCAGCTGATAGATTATTTCGTTGTGCTCCTCGGGGGTCTCTGCCCAGTGGATGTGTATGCCGTTGGCGGTGGCATTATTTTCAAATTCCTCGAGGTATTGGTCAAGGTGCGACAGTGTATGCTCCTTGATTTGCGAGGCGAGGTCGCGCATCTCCTCCCACTCGGGGATGGCCTGAGCGGTCTGGTCGCGACGCATGCGGGCGTTCCACAGGCATCGGTCGTGGCTCTCGCGATGGGGTATGTCTTTGATGAATCGTGCCCCGTTTTTTACTTGATTGACTTGACTCATGGCTATCGGGGTATTTAGGGTTGGGCGTCGCCGTTGAGAATTTCGGCTATGTAATAAAATTTGAGGTCGAGGCCGTTTTTGCGCGCCACGCCGCTCTGGTGCATCAGGCACGAAAAGTCCTGCGACACAACGTGCTTAAAGCCGTTGCGGGCATAGTCGCTCACCTTGTCGAGGCCCTGCTGGCCAGCGCAGGGAGCGTCCCAGATGGCGAAGGTGCCACCAAAGCCGCAGCACTCGTCGAGGCGCGTGGCGTAGCCCACCTCGCAGCCCTCAACCATGCCGAGCAGGTCGGCGGCTTTGTCAAAATGCGGAATCATCAGCTCGGTCGGCCTCGCCATCATCAGGTAGCGCAGCGAGTGGCAGCCGTTGTGGAGGGCCACGCGGGCTGGGAATTTGGGGTGCCAGGGCAGAGACTTGACCTTGAGCACATCGTGTAGGAATTCTACGATGTCGTAGGTGTGCTCGCGTATGTGCTTCACCTCGTCGGTCTGCGGCACAGAATCGAAATGGCCCCGGAATTGGTCGGTGCACACGCCCGAGGGCAGCACGATGGCGTCGTAGGGGGCGAGGAGCGGCACCAGGTTGCGCTCGAGGGTGCAAGCTTTCTTATGATATCCCATGTCGGTGAGCGGCAAGGCGCAGCAGGCGGCGCGCTCGATAAACTCAATGTCAAGCTCGGGAAAACGCTTGAGCAGCTGGTAGCTCGAGATTGCGGCTTGCGGGTGCAATGCGTCGATGTAGCATGGGACAAAAAAATCCTACTTTCATATATTTGGCAATCGAGGGATGGTTGAATGGTATGGTTGACTAAAATGGTTGAATCGTGTCGTGTAGCCTTAACTCTAATTTTATAACCCATTCCCATTTGATTTGTTCAAACACGTTACGCTCAGAAATTGCCAAACATCTCCGAGACTACTCCTCATCACCTCGAAGAGGTGCGACTTCCCTAACCTTAAGATTTTCTACCCTCCTAAGTTGTTATTATAAAATAAAAGTCTTAACTTTGCAGAAAATCCTCTGACGATGAGCAAACGTAAGAAACCCATATTAGACGAGCGCAAAGCCTATCGCCTGAGCCGCGAGTTTCGCGAGAAGCTTCTGCGGCAAGAGCTATCTTTCCTCACTAAAGAGGAGCAGGATGCCCTTATCTACAGTCACGAGTTTGTCGAGCTCAAACCCGAGGTAATCGAAAAGCTCCGCACCCCATGCTATGAGTATATAAGGTTAGACCGGCTACTGAGATCAGCTCAATGATTGTATATCCCTACAAAAAGATTATGTCCTTTAAGAAATAGTAAATTTTGAAAATTTAGATTTATGAAGACACTGTCAGAATGCTTGGACATCTTAAGACCCCATATCGAAGAATTTCAATCTCGATTCCATGTTAGCCGTATGGGGATATTCGGTTCTGTATCCCGAGGTGAGGAAACCGAAGACAGTGACATTGATATCTTGGTGGATATGCCACCAAAGTTGGCGTTGTTGGTAGAGCTTAAAGAGATCTTAGAAAATCTATTGGGCGCATCAGTCGACCTCATCAGAAACCATAAAAATCTTACTCCTTTCTTCACTCAACAAATACAAAAGGATTGTATCTATGTATTCTGATTACAACTCCACTATAGGAATTCTAAATCAAATTATAGAAGCTATCAATCAGTTAGAGGATTGGAACAAAAATCTGACTGATCCTGATGATTATCTCACGTCTCCTGATGGAATGATGAAACTGGCTGCTACAAGTATGCTTTTAGAGGCAATTGGAGAAAGCCTGAAAAAGATTCAAAAGAAGGATGGAGATGGTTTATTTATGATTAGGCCCGAAATCCCCTGGAAAAGCATTCTGAAAATGCGGAATCATATAGCTCATGGATATTTCGATATTGATGCCTCTATTGTCTATGAAGTAGTAAAAGAAGATTTAGCTCCCCTGAAAGAAGCCATAACCTATATTAAAGAGTGTATAGAAGAATAGAAAATCCACTGACAATGAGCAAACGTAAGAAACCCATATTAGACGAGCGCAAAAATAATTAAGAGTATGGAAAGACAGAAAGTAAGATACCCCATAGGCGAGCAAGATTTCCGTGAAGTCAGAGAGAATGGCTGTGTCTATGTCGACAAGACCCACTTTATCCCAGATTTAATCTGGGCGGGTAAATTCTTGTTTTTGTCAAGGCCAAGACGCTTTGGCAAGAGCTTACTTTTGTCTACTCTCCACTATTATTTCAAAGGCGACAAAGAGCTGTTTGATGGGCTTTGGATAGCTAATCATGAGAAGAAATGGACACATTATCCGGTGCTCCATTTCGATTTTAGTCGTTGTTCAGCCCAAAATGCTGAGGAGATGAAAGCTTTTCTGCATCGCAGATTGGGTGAATATGAGGAAGAATACGGATTGAAAACCAATTCAGATGTTGAGGATGCTGGAGAGAGATTCGGCACACTCATAAAATCGATAAGCCTCAAGACTGGCCTACACGTTGTAATCCTGATCGATGAATATGACAAGGGAATCATGGAGACTATGGATGACCAACCGCGCCTTGACGCCATGACAATAGTGCTTAGAGCCTTCTTTTCCCAGCCAAAGGCTATGACTGCCCACGTAAAATTCTGCATGGTCACTGGGGTGGCTCGTTTTGCTAATTATACCCTGTTTTCTGGACCTAATAATTTCAGCGACATCTCCATGACACGAGATTTCGCTTCGATTTGCGGCATCACTCAGGATGAGTTGATAGAGAATTTCCAACCAGGCATCGCTAAGATCAAGGAATACAATAATTGGTCAACAGAAGAGACTATAGAGGCCCTGCGCCTAAAATATGACAGCTATCGTTTTACAGCCTCAAAGGAAAAAGTCTACAATCCATTCAGCCTCTTGAATGCTTTTTTTCAAGGCGAGCTGGATGATTATTGGATAAAAACTGGTCTCTCGCGAGTATTCGTCAAGTATTTGACAAATAGCGAATTCGACTTGCTGGAACTGCAAGACCTATGGGTGGATAAGACCCGCATGGAGGATATATTCCGTAAAGATGATTCGATTCCTCTGCTATTCCAGACAGGCTACCTCACCATCGTAGATGTAAAGGATACTCTATACCGCCTCGCCATCCCCAACGGCGAAGTGCGCCAAGCCCTTATCGACCAATTGATGCCCCGATATCTGGGTCTCACGGAAAAAGAATTTCCCCGTAAGATGAGAGAACTGAAAAGCAAGGTGCTCTCAGGTGATATCAATGGATGGATTAAGGAACTGCAATCATTAATTTCCAAAGTCCCATATCATCTGTACGGGAAAACCACTCCAGAAGAAGAGGAAACCGAAAAGAATGTAAATTCTATCGAGAGGTTTGAACGGACTTACCATATCATGGTTCATATCATATTCCAGTTGCTTAGCTTGGATGCTCGCAGTGAAATATGCGTTAGCGGTGGTCGTATTGATATGGTGATTGAGACTGCTCAATTAGTCTATGTCATCGAATTTAAGCTCAATAGCACCCCACAAGAAGCTATAGCTCAGATTGACAGTAAGGACTATCTGCTGAGTTGGAGCGCCGATCATCGTAAAGTCTACAAGATAGGCATTGTGTTCAGTTCCCAAAATCGCACTATCTCAGATTGGGCATATCAGACAGAACAGTAAAATTTTTGTATTTTTGCGGGAAAATTTATGAGCTGATGGAAAAGACAAATAGGATTTATGCTGTGGATGCGCTGCGAGGATTCGCGGTGATGGGCATCATATTGCTACATAATATCGAGCATTTCAACTTCTACTCATTTCCGGCGCCATCATCGCCGGCAATGGAGGCCGTCAACTCGACTCTGTGGGACATGCTCTTCTTTCTCTTCTCTGGCAAAGCCTATGCCATGTTCGCCCTGCTCTTCGGCCTCACCTTTTATATAATGGACCATAACGCCGAGCGCCGCGGCATCGACTTCCGCCCCCGCTACGCCCGACGCCTCGTGGCCCTGCTCGGCTTCGGATTCATCAACGCCCTATTCTTCCCCGGCGAGATACTTGTCCTCTACGCCCTGCTCGGCTGGTTTCTGCTCCCAGTGCGCCGCCTATCCACACGCTGGGTGTTGTGGATAGCCCTGATACTGATGCTCCAGCCGGTTGAGTGGTGCAAAGTCGCCTACGCTGCTCTCTATCCCGAAGCCAACCCCCAACAGATGATATTCTCGCTTGGCGATGTCTATCCCCAGCTCGGCGGCGAATCCCTGTGGGAGATGATGAAAGTCAACTTCGTGACCGGCCAGCTCGCCAGCCTCAACTGGGCATGGTGCTACGGCCGAGTGTTCCAGACCGTCGCCCTCTTCATGCTCGGGATGCTGCTCGGCCGCGAGGGCCTGATGCACACCGACACACCCGAAATGGCCGAGCGCTCGCGCCGCTTCTGGACCCGCATTGTATTCTGCGCCCTGCCCCTGACAGTGGTCATGTACTTCGCCAAAGAATTGGTGCTGAGCCAACTCACCGGCACATTCATGGTATCCACCATGCGCACGATCCTCAACTCGTGGTACAACCTCGGCTTTATGCTCACCATGGCAGGCGGCTTCCTGCTGCTATACTGGGCCACCGATGCCGAAAAGATTAAGAGTTGGATAGTGCCCTACGGCCGCATGAGCCTCACCGACTATGTGACGCAGTCGGTCATCGGCAGCTTCCTCTATTTCGGCTACGGCTTGGCCCTGCACCGCACCTGCGGCACAGCCGAGAGTCTCTGCATCGGCCTGGTATTCTTGTTGCTCCAGGCATCGTTTGCCCGCTGGTGGTTCGCTCATTACAAGCGCGGCCCCCTCGAGACCCTCTGGCATCGCCTCACCTGGGGTCGCCCGGCCATGTCAACTGCCAACCGATAGCCTAAATCATGGTGGGGTAAACATATATAGCTGAATTTTTGTTATCTTTTTGTATGGTTTTGCCAATATTCTGCGACTTTGGCAAAGTTTTTGTTACGACTATTTTTAAAAGATATATGTTATGAGCGACAAGAAAAAACACAATAACGCCCCAGCCAACGGCGACCAGCCGCGTTTTGAAGGCGAAGTGCAAAACGATCCGACCATGAATCTCGAAGAAGCCACCACACCGGCATCTGAAGTACAGGACGTAGAGCGCGACGACAGCGAAGAGGCTGAAGTGGCCGATATGCTCAAAAAGCTGCAAGAGACAGAAAAAGCCCTCGCCGACAAGAGCAAAGACTATCTGTTCTTGATGGCCGACTTTGACAACTACCGCAAGCGCACCGTCAAGGAGAAGAGCGACATCATAAAGAATGCCTCAGAACGCATCCTCAAAGAGCTGCTCCCAATCGTTGACGACTTTGAGCGCGGCCTCGAAGCTACCAAGAACGAGACCGACGGCCAACAAGTGCGCCAAGGCATGGAGCTCATCTACAACAAGCTCGTAAAACTGCTCGAAAACAACGGCGTGAAACCCATCGAATCGACCGGCGCCGAATTTGACGCCGACAAGCACGACGCCATTGCCACAATACCCGCCCCCACCGACGAGCACAAAGGCAAAGTAATTGACACTACCACAAAGGGTTACACCCTCAACGACAAAGTGCTGCGCCACGCCAAAGTCGTGGTTGGCGAAAAATAAACCGGCTCCCCCCTCGGCTCACTTCTTAGCTTCTATGCAACTATGGACCAAAAACGTGATTATTACGAAGTGCTCGGGGTCAGCAAGACCGCTACCCCTGAGGAAATAAAAAAGGCATACCGCAAGCTTGCCATCAAATACCACCCCGATAAAAATCCCGGCGACAAAGCCGCCGAGGAGAAATTTAAGGAGGCGGCCGAGGCTTATGACGTGCTCAGCAACGAAGAGAAACGTCAGAAGTACGACCAATTCGGCCACTCGATGGGCCCGCAAGGATTCCCTGGCGGAGGCCAGTACTACCAGAGCGGCGGCATGTCGATGGAGGACATCTTCTCGCAATTTGGCGACATATTCGGCGGTGGCCACTTCGGCGGCTTTGGCGGTTTCGGCGGAGCCACTGGCGGCTCGAGCCGCACTCGTCGTCGCACTCGCCGAGGCAGCGACCTGCGCATCCGCGTCAAGCTCACCCTCGAGGAGATTGCAAATGGCGTGACCAAGACCCTGAAGATACCTACCTACGTCAAGTGCGACCACTGCAAGGGCACCGGCGCCAAGGACGGCGTGGCCTACGCCACCTGTCATACCTGTCATGGCACCGGCCAGGTGACACGCGTGCAGCAGACCATACTCGGCGCCATGCAGTCACAGTCGGAATGTCCCGAGTGCGACGGCACCGGCAAGGTCATCTCTGAGAACTGCCCCTACTGCCACGGCGAGGGCGTAGAGCGCAGAGACGAACAGATATCATTCAACATCCCCGCTGGCGTATCCGACGGCATGACCCTCACTGTCAAGGGTAAGGGCAACGCTCCGCGCCACGGAGGCGAAAACGGCGACCTGCTCGTGGTGATTGAGGAGATCAAGCATCCCGAGCTGATACGCGACGGCAACGATGTGATCTACAACCTGATGCTCGACATACCTACCGCAGTGCTCGGCGGCAGCGTAGAGGTGCCTACAATCACCGGACGCGCCCGCCTGAAGATCACCCCCGGCACACAGCCCGGCAAGGTGCTGCGTCTGCGCGGCAAGGGTTTGCCATCGACCGACGGCCGTGGCAGCGGCGACGAATTGGTGAACGTGATGGTGTACATGCCCGAGAAGCTCACCGATGCCGAACGCAGCGCCATCGCTTCGCTCGAAGGGTCGCCCAACGTGCAACCCACCGAGGCAGAAAAACACCGCCTGTTCTCAAAATTGAAACACATATTTGAGCAAAATGACCAGAAAGATTCTTAACGCTCTCATAGTAGCGTTGTTAGCTTATACCGCATGCTCTTGCTCTTCGCTGAAGGGCAAGAGCACTGCTATTAGTGGCGACAGCGGCACGGTCTCCGAGGCTGGCACCGGCACCCCGGTTGTCACCTACCCCGACCGCAGCAGCGGCTCCACTACCCTAACTAAGGCCGAATCGCCCACCGCCGGCAGTCCGCTCTCGGGCCAAATGGCTGGCGAGTGGACCATCACCGCAGCCGGCAAGTACCATATACAGCAAGATGAGGACATGCCCTACATCTATTTTGACGAGAGCGATGGCCGATTCTACGCCTCCAACGGGTGCAACGTGCTCAACGGAGACTTCAAGGCCGATGCCCAGAGCAATGTGACATTCTCTAATGTGCTGTCGACCATGGCTGACTGTCCCGACTTGGCATATCTCAAGGATATCAACTCGGCTCTGCGCGATGGTTCGTCAGTCAAGATGAAGGTTGAGACCGATGGCAAGGCCACCATCGCCTACCTGATGTCAAAATCCGGCACTAAGCTGCTGACCCTCAGGCGCCATAACACCGATGAACTCAACGGCAAATGGCGCGTCTCCCAGATTGAGGCCCTCAAGGTCGATGATGACCAGGTCAACATATTCCTCGACATACCCGAGAAATCCATACATGGCAACACCGGGTGCAACTACTTCAACGGCCAAATCACCGTCGATCCCGAGAAAGCCAACTCAATCTCGTTCTCGCAGATGGCTGTGACCATGAAGGCTTGCCCCAATTCTGATGTCGAGATGGCCATGCTCGTGGCCCTCGAGGAGACCGCAAGTTATTCATTGTCAGGCTCTACCCTCAGGCTGCTCAGCGCTCGCGGCAAGACAGTGATGACGCTCGTGCGCGAGTAAAGATACTTACCCAACCCCCTCATAGATACGGTTACAAGAGGCAGCAGAAATGGCCATCTTGTAACCGTATTGTTGCAAAATTTTGTCAAATGCCGTTTTTTCGTAACTTTGCACCGAAGTTCAAGTATGAGAGCCAAAGAGTTGGCTCTTTGCCGAAAATCGGCACGGCTGCTTGCTCCCGGCGCGACGCCAGGTAGCTTGAGGTCGGATTAGTACACAAAAATTTTCACATAGATGAAAAGCACCATTTTCAGTATTGCGTTTCTGGCATTGCTGCTCATCTTCACCTCTGGCTTGGGCCGCACTGAAGCCCATATCGCCAAAGGCCAAATGGCCCCTGAGATTGTCCTGGAATCTCCCAACGACACTCTGGCCCTGAGCAGCCTCCGAGGCGAAAACGTGTTGCTAACTTTCTGGTCGTCGGCCGATGCCGCCTCCCGAGTAGAATGTAACAAGTATCAGGCTTGGATTGATGCCAATCAACCGTCGCATTTGCGACACGTAGCTATCAATTTCGACGAGCACCCAGTGCTCTTCGAGGAGATTGTAAGACGTGACAATTTCGACGCTGCAACGCAGCACCACGTCCACGGCCGAGAAGCCTCACGCATCATTGAGGCATACCATCTCGACGAAGGATTCGGATCGATACTCATTGGCCCAGATGGCCGCATACGTGAGATCAATCCTCCTACTTATGAATTATCATCGCTAATGTAAGCGATCCTCCAGCAGCGGAGAAGGTGACGCCCAATCGCGCCCCCTTCCCCCTTTTTTTATAGTGAATAGTTAATAGTGAATAGTGAACAGTGAATAGTGAATAGTGAATAGTGAATAGTGAATAGTGAATAGTGAATAACGGCCATCCGGATGGCTCCGTTATTCACTATTCACTATTCACTATTCACTATTAAATGTTGCTGTCGTAGGTCGATGCAGGGGATGGTGTCGGCGCATTGCTGGCGCAATTTCGCCGCCATGCGCGGGTGCAGGTCAGCTCCCAATACCAAGGTATCGGCTCCCGAGGCGGCATAAGCCTCGGCAGCGCTGCCGTAATATCCTCGGCCCAGCACCGCATAGTCGATCTTGATTGGCGATGGCGGCGGCGCGGGTTTGTCGATTATCCTCAGCCAACGGCCATAAGCCCATAGATAGTCACCAGCGCGTACTGCTTCCTTATTATCAGCCGCTATGATTTCTCGCGCCGCAGTGCCGCGCCTCACCTCTACTGCTTGCGCCAGGGGATGCGAGATTGTCACGATTACCGCCGTGAGCACAAAGGCTGCAGCGGCACTGCACCCACGGCTGATAGCCCTGCGCCGATGCTCGCGACTATGCCACGCCCAAGCCAAGGCGGCAAAGCCTATAGCGTAGGGCAAAAACGCCCAAGCGCTGAAATATATCTCCCCTATCTGCGGTGCCTGCCATCCAGCCATAACCATCGCCCAACGGTCGAGCAGCCATATCATGCCATCAATCACTCTGCCCAATCCCGCCAAGGGGATACCAATGGCCGACAAAGCCACCACCCCTACTCCAGCCGTCACAATCCAGGGCAGGAGCAGTCCCGCCAATATGTTGGCCGACAAAAAATGCAAAGGCAGCGCGTGGAAATAATATGCCGACAGCAACCCGGTGCCGAGCATGGCAATCACTGGCAGCACAGCCAGATTGGCTAGGAAATAGCGTATCGGCTTGCGTCTGAGCGAGTCAGGCACCACCTGAGAGAAGGCCAACAGCGATGCCACGGCCGCAAAGGACAACTGCAGACCCGGGGCAAACAAATCACGGGGCCATACAGCCAATATCGCGCCCAGGGCCAAGAGCAGGGAGTTGGCTGGCCGCGCTCCGCGCTGCAACAGCCGCGACAACATATAGGCGCTGAGCATTACCGCCGCTCTGACCGCCGAGGCCGACATGCCAGTCAGCACGGCAAACGCCCACACCGCCAATATCGTTATCCACGAGCGTGCTTGCACTCCTCCTCTCACCAATCCCAAGGGCAGCATCATAAACGCTACCAATGAGGCGATTATGCCCACGTGCATGCCGCTCAGAGCCAGGATATGGGATATGCCAGCCTGGCGGTAAGCTGCCTTGGCATCAAGTGGCAGATAGGTGGTGTCGCCCAGCAGCATGGCAATCAGGAATGATGCCGCCTTGCCGCTGATGGGCGCATCGGCTATGGCATCCCTTACTCCGCGCCGTGCGGCATTGACCATGGCTTGATACCCCCGGGGCTGCGCCAATATCACGACGGGCGAATACGAGGCCCCACCCTCGGCCATTATCCCTTGGCGCTCCAGATAACTGATATAACTGCGTTCTGATGGCAGAGCGTCGCGCTGGTTTACAGCATAGAGGCGCCCTCGCCAGCTCACTTCCAGGCCTGGTTCCAATTCTGGCACGACTGAGCTTACCCTTAATAATGCTTTAAAAGTTTGCACCTGCGCCGAGTCGCGGCTCTCCACCCTCACCACACATGTCTGACCCACGTTGCCAGCGCGACACTCCAATACCGCGCCGCGCCATTGGGCATCGGTGTCAAACAATGCAGAACTGGGGACAGCCGGTGCGTGGCTCTCCCACAGTAGGCAGCCAATGGCCGCGAACAGGAAATAAAACGATGCATAGTGATGCCTTTTGGCATAAAATGCGATGAAGACGATGACGCATGCCGCTGCTCCCACCATCCATGAGCTGTATGCGGCCACTACTATGCCCGATGCCAACCCAGCGGCTATCGGCAGGGCAGGCACATGCGACAGCGGCGCTTTCAACGTCGCTGGTTCCAGATATTCCAGGATACGAAGGCTTGCATCAGCAGCATCTCCAAGCCATTCTTGGTCACTGCTCCATGCTCGGCGCTCTTCTCCATAAACAGCGTCACATCAGGATTGTAGAGCAGGTCGTAGCACAAGTGGCGGTCAGTCAGGCACTCGTATGGAATCGCCGGACACTCGTCGATGTGCGGATACATGCCCAGGGGAGTAGTATTGACTATCACCGTGTATTCCTTCATCACCTCGGGGGTAAGGTCTGAGTAGGTGAATCGGCCCTCGCCGGGGGTGCGCGACACGTACACTGGCTCAATGCCCAGGTTCTTCAGCCCGTGGTATACAGCCTTGGCGGCTCCGCCGGTGCCGAGGATCAGGGCGCGAGTGTGCCAAGGCTTCAGAAAAGCCTTGATCGATTCGGTAAATCCCACGATGTCAGAGTTGTATCCCTTGAGCTTTGAGATTTCGCCCTTGGCGTTGCGCTGGATTTTCACCACATTGACAGCCCCAATCTTCTTGGCCTCGTCGTCAATCTCATCGAGATATTCCATCACCTGCTCTTTGTAGGGGATGGTGACGTTGAGTCCGCTCAGTTCGGGAGTATGCAGCACCTGGCTTTTGAGCTCCTTGATCGTGGGGATCTCAAAGTTGACATATTCGGCGTTGACACGCTCGGTCTCGAATTTCTTATTGAAGAAATCCTGCGAGAAAGAATGGCCCAGCGGGTAACCAATCAGTCCGTAAATCTTTTTATAATCAGCAGCCATCACAAGAAATGAGAGATTGGAATAATATACTAATGCGCCAACTGCCGCCGCTACAGTATGAATGGACGACATTGGCGCAAAATTACGAAAATAATTTCAAATAAATGAAAATTATTTCTAAAATTTTTACGAAAAAATGCCACTTATTAGTGGCATTTCCTCAATAACTCTTTCAGCGGTCATTTGTACTGGGGCAGCAACGGTACTGGGAATTTTGAGAACAGCACCTTGACTGCCTCGGTTATGCCTTTGAGGTTGCGGAATTGCGTATCGCCATTGTCAAGAATAGTGGCCACGCTCGACGAGTAGAGTGGCACTTTCTGTTGGATATTGACCATATCCATCGTGAGCACGCCCTCGCGATAGATGCCCGTGATCACCTGGGCGTTGCTGTAATAGCTGGGCCAGTAATAAGCGCGCGGGTAGACAAATGCCGGGTACATGCCGTTGTAGAAGGGTGCACCCCAAGGGCCGAACGGCGGTTGCGGCGGCATGGCTGTCGGCGGAATCAGCGGCTCGGTGGCGATTTCTTTCTTTACTGTTAGGCCGATGTTGACCAGCAGGGGCGAGTTGGGGTCTTCGGTGAAGCCGCGCTCAACCATCTGCTCGCGTATGGCGGCAGCAATGTTGTAGTAAGTCACCATGGTCATGGTCGGGGGGGAGTTGGCCATCGGCGGGAGTTACTATGTGGAAGGTGTGGTAGGCGGCCAAATCAGCATTGTTGTAAGTTTCGCTATTGACAAGCGAATACGGGCTGCAGCCAGTGAGCGAACTCAAAGCGGCAACCAAAGCGATCAAACCTAAAAACTTTTTCATAATAAATAGCTGTTGGTGTAAGACATCAAGATAAAGATTCACGCCCCACACCCGGGGGCCTGTGCATCTTTCACCTATAATAACAAACCATTCACACCTTTGGTTTTATCCTCCCCCACATCTCCTTCAGGCTGCTACCCCTTGTGAACAGGGGACAGGTACGCGTTCACACCTCGCGGGTGTGAACGCGTACCTGTCCCCTGTTCACAAGGCTATTCTATTACTCGGCGCGAGCTGATGTAGCGGGCGCTGTAATAGCCGCCATCGGGATACTGGTCATAGCGGATGCCGCCTGAGGTGGCAGCGTGGATAAATGTGACGGTGCCGTTGTCATCGACCGATACGGCCATGCCAACATGGCCAACTGATGAGGAGCCACGCCGTCCACCGAAGAACAACAAATCGCCAGGTTGTACCTCGGTGATGTCTATGCCAGTGCCTTGATGATATTGGGATGAGGAAGAGGAACTCAGGGAGATGTCAAAATTCTTGAACACAAAGCTCGTAAACCCTGAGCAGTCAAATGATGACGGACCCTTGGAGCCGCGTCGATAGGGTTTGCCCAGATACCCTTTGGCATAATCGATTATCGATTCGACCAACTCGCTGCGGCGATTGAAATCACGACTCATGTAGAGATACATCGTGGTCGGATCAATCTCGGAGCTGAGCGATAAGCGCGCCGTAAGCTGCGACTCATCGCCGCTGACACCCATAGGCGCCAACGCAGCTATGCTCGAAATCAATAAAATGCGAAATCTGTGTCTTAAAGAGGAGGCATTCATGGGCAAGTCTGAAAATTGGTTATTATCCTCACTGCAAAGTTACGAATTTTCTCTGGCCCCGTAAAGTTAAAAGTAGTGAACAGGGGTAAACCCAATGTACAGAAAAATGCTTATATTTGCGGATATCTTTAAAAATTGACGAAAAATGAGACTATTGTTTGTGATATTGTCGGCTCTGGCGGCTTGCTTGGGCTGGAGCCAAGAGCATGTTGTGATTGCTTATGTGACATCATGGACCGACTGGGTGCCAGACCCGCAGCTGATGACGCATATCAATTATGCCTTCGGGCATGTCAATGATGATTTCAGTTCGGTGCGCATTGACAAGCCCGACAGATTGCGCCAGATGGTCGAGCTGAAAAAGCAAAAGCCTGACCTAAAGGTATTGCTATCGATTGGCGGTTGGGGTAGCGGCAATTTCAGCGAGATGGCAGCCAACGACCAGTTTCGCAGCAGTTTCGCCAACGATTGCAAGGCTCTGATTGAGCAATACGGCCTCGATGGCGTGGATATCGATTGGGAATATCCTACGAGCAATCTGGCTGGCATATCATGTTCGCCAGCCGACAAGGACAATTTCACTCTGCTGATGCGCGACTTGCGCCAAGCCATAGGCCCCGACAAACTGCTCACCTTGGCCAGCGCATGCACACCGCAATACATTGATTTCCCAGCAGTGATGCCTTATGTCGACTTGGTCAATGTGATGGCTTACGACATGGGGCGCGCTCCGAGCCTCCATGCCGGGTTGCATCATTCAGACAATACCCTTGGCATGAGTGCCGACGAGGCTATTGAGGCTCACATCAAGGCTGGAGTGCCTAAGCATAAATTGGTGATGGGAATGCCTTTCTATGGACGCGGAGGAGAGAAATACCACGACTTTGAGGATTTTCGCGCTACGCTCGAGCACACCGCTGACAGCACTGCCAATCCTCGCTTTACAGAGCACTGGGATGCAAAAGCCGAGGTGCCGTACTTGACTGATGATACGGGCGAAATAGTATTCAGCTATGAGAACGAAAAATCCATAGCGGCCAAATGCCACTACATTCTATCCGAGGGATTGCGTGGTGGCATGTATTGGAGCTACGGCGCTGATAGTCCCAACTTTCCCCTCGCCAAAACCGTAGCAAAAATACTCATTAAATGAAAAGTGAAAAATGAAAAATGAAAAATGGTATACCGGATGGCATTTTTCATTTTTCACTTTTCATTTTTCATTTTTCTTGTGAACAGGGTATCTGCATGGTGGCGCAGTGGAGGGAGCCGTGCTGGAAGGTGAGGTAACGACACTCGATGGGAATGATTTTCCAACCAGGTAGCGCCTGCGCCATGGCCTCTTGCGCCAAGGCATCATAATATGGGTCACGATAGGTCGGGAGCAGCACTGTGCCGTTTAGCAACAAGAAATTGGCATAAGTGGCCGGTGTGGGTTCGCCATGGAAATCATGCTGGGTATGGGGCAGATACAGAGGCACCAACCGATATGGCTCGCCTGCTGCGTTGGTGGCTTGCTCCAACTCTTGCTCCATGGCTTTGAGTTCGGCATAGTTGGGGTCGTCGGGTCGGTCGCATGCGGCGTAGGTAATGATCCCTCCTGGCAGAAAACGCGCCAAGGTATCGATATGGCTGTCGGTATCATCGCCGATGATGGCTCCGCGTGTGAGCCAAATCACCTTGGATGCGCCCAAATCCTCGATGAGATGCTGCTCAATTTGCTCTTTGGTGTATCCTCCGTTGCGGTTGGGGGATAGCAGACACTCCTCAGTGGTGAGCAGCGTGCCATCGGCATCGATGTCGATTGAGCCTCCCTCAAGCACGAAATTGAGACGGTTGACGTACTCGCCACCCTCGAAGGCTCCCTGCGCGATGAGATTGCGAGTTATGAGATTGTCAAAGCAAGCGGGAAATTTGAGGCCCCAGCCGTTGAATTTGTAGTCAAGCAGTCGCCAATGCTCGCCATCGGTCACCGAGATTGGACCGAAATCGCGTGCCCATGTGTCGTTGGTGGGCATCTCATAGATCGACACCAGGTCCATATCCACCGCATCGGCTATTATGCTCTTGACCTCAGCGGCATTGGGAACAACGATGATCAAGCGAGCCGACTGAGTGATGGCACGAGCCATGTCGGTGTAGCAGGGGTAGATAAAGGGTAATATCTTGGCCCAATCGGTTTGGGCATGGGGCCAACTAATCAGCACAGCTTGCTGCTGCGCCCATTCTGGAGGGAGTCGGAAGCGTTGAGTCATAGGTTACTCATCATAGTCGGTCAGAGTCTCCCACACTGAGTCTTGACTCTCCATATATTCTTCACAAAAATCACGGAAGCCCTGTCGTTCTGTGCTACCTACGATATGGCACCATTCGCTATATTCGCGCTTCAGCTCGGGATCCTCGGCAATGCGCTTCTTAAATTCTGAGTCAGCTATATCTATACTGTGGTGCTGAGCAATCACTTGGCGGAAATATTCTTCAATATCGTCCATGTTGACGGTCAATAAAAAATGCTTAAAAAGGTCGATGACGTTACAGATTACAAATTTACGCATTATATTCCAATTGACGTTACATTTTTCATTATTTTAGCGAAAAAAGAGGATTTTGTTGCTATGCAGCGGCGCGGCCACACTGGATGGGAGGAGAAGCCTTGCGCCGAGGGCGGCGCGGCCACACTGGATGAGAGGAGAAGCCATTGCGCCGAGGGCGGCGCGGCCACACTAAAAAAAGGAATCTTGATAGCTGACGCGTCTCAGACGACGGGTCAGCTACCAAGATTTCTTCTTGCGTGATGATATTAGACCAGATTCAGGGGATTTTTGTTAATACTAAAATTTATCTACTTTTACTACTTGTAATAATGTCATCCATTAAGTCCTTTGTTATATAGTCATGCATTTATAAGTCATTTTGCTATATAGTCACGTAGTCATGCATTTATAAGTCCTATTTGGCTCGATTTATTACCGTATATTATAGTGAGATGGAAACTGCACATACATTATGGGGCCGTATCTTGAACCAAGCGGATATAGGCGGCAGACTTATACCCACCATTGGTTGCATCAGTGTTATAACCATTGAAGTCAAACGTACTGTAATTTATATCCCATGCTGTTTGACCATCATCCTTTTGTTGCAACCAATATATGGCTCCCATATTAGTATAAATCGAATAGAAAGGTGGTCGATAGATTACATTTGCATCTTCCATACGATCGGCACGGCCGGCATAACGCAACCACCCATAGCCAGATTTTTGTTTGGGGTTTATACTATGTATTCTGTGGCCGTAACCTGACTGCCCAATTGGGAAGAATATGTTGGCGCCAGTATCCTTGCGGTATATAAAGCATCCTCTGATGCCATTGATATCATTGAGGTCACTGCCCCATTCGCCTTCCTTAGTGTTCGCATCCCAGGCACCACGACCATAGTAATGATAATCAGCGGCTAAGCTGGCTTTCTTGCGCTTGTACCATGCATTGCGGAACACACGATTCAGCTCATGTTGGGTAGTAGAGGCACCGTCGCCATAGCACACCCCATATCCAGTCTCCATAACATCGCGGTCTCGGAGGGTCAAGAAATCTGATAGTTTCGCCACCCGACAAGTTACGTTATTTATAGTTTGGCTATTAAAGGAACCTGTAATTTCTCCATCTGCATTATAGGTGCTACTAGTCCAACTTGCCATTGTAGGGGCACTTCCAGGAGTAAGGGGTGCTACAATATAATATCCATCATAAGTTGTCTCCGTCCCATTGCTATTGTAGGGCGCAACTTGGTTGAAGTCATGGAGAGTATTATTAATGGCATCTATAGGATTGTCATAAGAAGCATGGAGGAACATCGAACCTTCATCCAAGGGGGATTCCACCTCCTTTCCACTATACCAAAGATTATAGGAATGCCAATATGCGCCCGAGCTGGTCATTTGCATCGGGGCATAGCCTTGTCGCAAAATCACGATATGGTGACATGTATAATTATGATACTGTATGTCAAGAATGGCACAGCGCGTCTCTTTCTCCCCTATTTTTGAAATTGGAGCTACAGTAAGGGATATTTGTGAGCCGCTACTGCCTGACGAACGGCCAACTATTGCCCAACCGCTGCCATGCGTAATTTCTGCTTTCCAAGGTCCGACAGAGGTGAAAGCCACGAATTCGTCTGTTTTGCTTTCACCCTCGCGACGCCTTAGGGTAACAGTAAAGGGACGGACATTTGTATTCTTGCGATATACACCCTTAGGGTTAATCTGTCTGCGCACTTGATAAATTGTTGCTGTTTCCTCTCGTGTGGTGACAGTAGTCTTAGCAGTTATTTTTACTCTTGCCTTACGCCTAAAAGAGGTATAGGTATTATTGCCAGTATATCCTGAGGTGGTTGTCATAATCAAGGGACGAGTGTACATAGGCAGATAGAAAGTTACCTCCCGGCCTGAACGTACCACTCGATATACATAATCATTAGCATCTGATTCTACCAAATCAGCCTTATAGTAGAATGTCCCATTTTCCTTGGGTACCGCATAGCGTCTATAACCCTGGTCTTTGTGATTAGCAGTCAATTTTGAACCATGGGATGATTGATTATATACATACATAGTATGGGGCACCGTCCTATCAGAGTAAGCTTCTATAGGAAGATTGGTTGAATTACCGGAGCCGTCTCCATAATCACCCGATCCATCGTTATATCCGTACCAATCCAATTCATTCCAATTAGTAGTAAATGCCTTGCCTACATTGAAACTGGTGCGTGAGTCTTTATAGAGGGATAAGAATCCATTCCATAGTCCTTGACGCCACCCTTCTTCAGTATAGAGCTCAAACTCTTCAGTTTCTGTTGGCAATGTCACGACATCACTATTCGGGTCATCGCTGGCATCCACTGGACCCCAATAATTGACTGTAATGGTAGCCTCGATGTAAGGCAATGAAAACTCCTCATTCTCTCCCAACTCAATTCTGACAGGATATTCCATCGATTGGTTGTAGAGATAGGAGATATAATATGTCTCCGGCAGGTATATGCCAGGAGATTTTTCTTCTTCGTAAGCGATATGCCAGTCCACATCGTTGGCGTTGCCAACGAAATTGAGGGTCAGCATCAAGTGGTAATTGCGCTCTACATCGCAATTATAAGTAACATCCTTGCCGAGCATAAAGCGATAATAGATCTTGCCCTTACCCTCATTGCCGGTAGCATTTGACACATAATATGCCTCCACCTCGATGTAGCTGCCATAGGGCATCAAGTCTTTGATTTCCGTTGTAAGAGTACTGGAGCCCTCGGTTACTGGTTCTTGCGGCTTCTGATCTTTGGAATCGCCTTGCATATTCTCAAAGCAGTACAGAGCATCGCCATCGGTGGTATGGCTGCCATAAGTAGGCGAACCCTTAGCCACCATTGGCCACTGCAAATAGTCGGTCTGAGTAGAATATGTTATCTTATCTGCCACAGCCACCGTATCTGCGCCAGCAGCCGTGAAATTATCTATAAGTGTCATCTTATCGGCACCGCACCGCAGAGTTGCGCTCTTAATGTATATCCAGATATTCTCGCGCAATTGCGAGGCATCGTAGGCGATTGTCACCTTGGTGGCATTGCGGCGCATCCATGAGTGGAGATACATCATCGATTTATTGATGACGCACTCATGATTAGAGGCATAATTTGTCTCAGCATAAGTCTTGGTCGACTTTTCATTCTTGGCTGGAACAACATCAAAATACCCAGCCATCTGATTGTTGGCTGCGACATTGGTTGCATTCCATGTCAGCTGAATCTTACGGAACTCATCCTCAGTCTTGCCATCAACATCAAAACTAGCCCCCATATTGGCCACAGCATAGATATGATACTTGCCATAAGGTATCGATATGCTCGGCAGCACTGCCTCGGCCATAGTGTCATAAACAGCCTTAGGATCGTCAGTGACATACTCGTACGACACAAAGTCAGACTGAGCAAAGTAGTATTTATCCTGCAGCACCCCATCGGTATCATACAGCAGCACCCACACATCCGCAAAGTCGTCAAGTGCCGTGCCGGAGGTGCGCGATGAGAGTTCTACCGAGGTCATGGGCGTAAATGAGACGCTGAGGCTGACATTGGCGGTGCCCTCGCCTATCTCGTCAGTGCCGCCAAAGTCAAAGTCGTCACGGCACGCAGTCAGGGTAGCCAGCATCACCATGCTCGCCACAGCCAACCTTGTAAATATGCCATGTATAATGTGTTTCATTTTTGCTTTTATCGTTTATTGGACGGCTTATTTATTAATCTGGGAGGATTTCACCGGTTTCCTCATTATATTTCTGAGTATAGGTCGAGTCGTAACTCAACTTTGCCAACGCCTTGTCTCGCGCCGTGCGGTCGGCAGCATCGATGATTGTCTGTATGCCAGTGGTGTATATCGACTGCGTAAGCGACTTGATAGCCTCAGAATCATAGTAATCATACGAGGTCACCACCATCTGCGAGAGCGTGGTGTAAGCATCGTCGGAGTAGGTGAAGAAGAAACCTCGGGTGGTGCGGGCGCCAGCGTTGTCGTACTCCCATATCGATGTCACGGAGCCTTGCGACATCTTGTGGTTTTCAAAGTCCCAACCCCAATAGGCGTACTTGACAATCTCAATCAGCACCTCCTCGCCAGCCGAGTCGTATTGATATTTGTGTATCTCGACATGGTCATAGTTCTCATCGATCAGGTCAGCAAACACATACGAGAATTTCCAAATCTCATACACCTTGTTATTCTCATCGAGAAATTCGATACGTATTATCTGGTTCTTGCCAGCACTGTTTTCAGTGCTATAGATATAGCGGTGGTCGACGTAGACGCGCGTCACCAGGTTGCCATCTTCATCGCGCTCCAAGCCGAAGTCCGGGTCGAGTTCGACCACGGTGTAGGGCTGCAGGTCGACCACCAGAATTGATGCCTGGCGCCTAATCTTGAAGATGTACGAGTGGTTGCGCACCACATCATAAACCTCGGTAGTATTGTCAAGCGGCTCCACGGTGAAATACACATCGTACCACTGCGGTTCGGCCTTGCCTACCTCGGTGAATCCGACTTGCAGCCTGATGTCAGAGGCTGAGCCGTCATTTTTATGCTCGGGCACAAAGATTTGCTCGAGTGTTGCGTTATTAGTGACTTCATACTCTACGGCACTGCCAATAGGCTGAGTGCCGTCGAGGATAAAGGGTTGTGTGTATTGAGTATAGACATCAGCCGATGGCTGATAAGTCGAGATAAAGGCTCCAGTAGCGTTTTGGTTGACTACCCTCACTCCTACCAGAGAGTAACCCTCAAGCACCTGGGTGTTTCCGTTATTGTCTGTAATCGCATTGCCCTGGTCATCATAGAGCGTTGGGTCGTATACCACGCCAATCTTGGCCACGCTGCGGTACATATCCACGCTCATCCTCAGGTCTGAGGTCAAATAGATGGCCGACGACATTGCGCTCTGCATTGGCAGATAATGGCCAGGCTCAACCGTCCACTTGCCATTGCTGAAACCGGTTACGGTCAAGGCATTGCACAGCTCCGTGTCAGTCTTGCCGACATAATCCTTAAGCGCAGTCATGACAGCACTGGTCGTAGTGCCAAAGTTTCCGCCTTGCGCCACATTGGCCAGCACGCGAAATTTGATGGCCTCGGTGCGTATCTTCACATCGCCTCCCACTGTAACCAACGATGATGCGTTGTTGTCGATTTTCGATAGCTCGGGGATTTCCACTATCTTGCCAGCAGTGTCGTAGAATATTACGTACACATCCTCGGGGTTGATGGTGCGTTGCAGCTCTGTGTCGTAATCAAGAGGGTCGTCGTAAGCGCGCGAAGTCGCTGATGCCGGGACAGCCAAACTGAGAGAGATGTGGACGAGGCCCGAATCAGCGGCACTGCCGCCTTGCGGCTCGTCGTGCGAGCTGCAAGCCGACATGATGCCTGCTAATCCGAACATCACATTCCACAATATATGTCTGGCGGTTAGTTTCATTGATCAATGTCATTGATGCGAACTACCCAATCGTTGACGACGATATAGGCGTTGATCCAAGATAGGTTTTTGTCTAAGAAAAGTGTTACATTCCACTCACTCTGGCGGTCCAGGAATTCCTGGTTGCCCAGGCTAGTGTAATGGTCGCCCTTCATCAGCAGCAGATAGTTGATGATGGGCAGGTCGGCGATGGTCTCGCCAGTGTCAGCTTTTGTAATCTTGAGTTGAGGAGAGTCTACGCTCGATGTGCCCGGGTCGGCCCCGGCGCGGCTTGTGCGCTGTATCAGGCGCGAAGTCGACAGGTCGTAGTGGGCCACCATCCAGTCCTCGCCGGCATCATTGGTACCGACCGCTGTCTGTCCCTTCGACCACGGCTGGTAGGTGATGGCCTCGTCGTTGGCTATCAGCGAGTTGTCGTGGGCGAAACGGATATTGTCGTCGGTAATGGTAATGTCAAAGTCGGCAGAGTTGAGCGGTGAGCCGTCGACCTGCTGCAGGATGATGCGGAAATTGTTGGTATTCTTCATCATCTCGACCGTAGCCGTGGTGTACTGCAGGTCGGCCTCGGCCACATCCACATCTATCATCCCATGGAAATGGTCATGGAGCAGATAGTCGGCGTAGAGTAACCCTTCGGGCGAACGCTTGGGCGAGCGGAGGCTCACCGTGCGTTCGCTGTTTAGGGTCGAGGAGAGGTCTTGGTCAAACGCAAATGTAGCGTCGTCACATTCCATGCCCCCGTAGGCAGCGATATGGTAGCTGCCCTCGGGGAGGTCTATCGTCATGCGATAGTTGGGATCTTGGAGGACCTCAGATGCTTCGGTGCGCCTTTCGACAAGCGTGCCCTCCTGATCGTAGACGAGCACAGTCAGGCAATGCACCTTAGCCGGGAAGGCGTCGGCCCACTCCATGTTGTAGTCGTAAACGAATTTTAGTTCCAGTCCCTCGAGGCAGTCCGGGTCGTAGTCGTAGATGGCGTTGTCGCAGCCCGACAACAGTGCCCCTACTGCCGCAAGAGAAATGGCAAACCTTATAGGATGCATAATTCAATCCTCCGTGATAATCTTATTTTTAGAAATCGATATTGTTGATACGAACTACCCAAGGCAGAACCTTCAGAGATACCTGGAAGTAAACCTCATCTTCCTCATCGGGATCGTCAGGATCTTCTGGATCGGGATCCGGGTCTTTGCCGCCAGGAGTCGGGTGACCAAACTTGCTAACTGAGTTGACGCAAAGCTTGTAGACATTGTTACGAACCACAGCAAACTCCATTACGCCCATGGTAGTGTTGTCACCGTTGTCATTGTGGCGATTCCAGTAGTAATAGTAGCAGTAGTACTTTCCATCGGTATCAGCGCTATAGCCAGTGAAGCCAGCAGCGGCAGCCTTATCTGCATCAACGAGAGGAGCAGCTATTTGAGTACCTGTTTCATCATAGTAGAGATAAGTCTCTGTAGCGGTATCATAGACAGGCTCAGATATTTCCTTTCCCTCATTGTTGTAATAGATATAAGAATTATCAACAGCCACTTGGAGAGCAGGATTGGTAGAAGTGCAAGCAACTACGCGATCCCAATTACCATAAAGAGTATTTTGGAAGACATAAAGTCTTTCTTTTGCATTCATAGCATTCACAATGTCTGTCTGGGTGGCAGTTATTTGAGCCTTGAAGACAATACCAGTAGTAACGCCTTTCTTCTGAGCTGAAACACCAGGAATAGTATTCTCATTCAGATAACGCCATACATAGTAATCATTATAATCTCCACTGGTATTCCAAGTATTATCATTATCATCACCAGATGTTGGTATAGCATTCCATACCCAAGTTTCAGGATATTCCATAGCGTAGGAGAAAGGCACCTTGGTAACATCTGTTTCGTTACTGTTATTTGCAATCTTGTTTGACCAATCGGTGTCTACTACCCAATTGGTTTTGGTTTCTGTGCCACAAAGGGTTGGAGTTGAAGTGGAAGGAATTCCGCTATTATCAGCCACAACTCGGCGGTAAGCATACCAATTGTTACTCATATTGATAAGAGCAATTTTTTGGAATTCAAGGGTTACTTTGCCTTCGGTTACCTCTGTAAGCTCAAATTTGTTGTCGCCAGCGGTACCGCCTTGCTTAAGGTCGATACGAGCAGCTGAACGCTCAACATTGATAGTGCCAAGATTGAATGGATTAGCTTCTGTACTATAAGGCTTGAAATCACTGGGTAGTGTAACAGCCCAATCCGAATTGTTCGCATTGGTCATTTGGAAGTAACCAGCTTTACCAGCATTTTCTTCTGTACCCCATGATTGGCCATTGCGAACAAGGTCAGCGCCGTAAGTTGTGACATCTGACATATTGCAATACACCATCACATTCACATCAGTACCTACAAAAGAAGAGAGTGCTGTTCCCTTAAAGCTCGCCACATAGGTTTGCTTGTTAGAAGAACTGGTCGGAACGACATTGGTTGCACTGGCTACAGTATGACCTGCAGGATAGGTGGTCTTATCAATTGTGAGTTCCTTAGTGGTAATAAGGAAGATGTTCACACTGCTGATGGTATTCTCAGCGTCTGTGCCATACTCGATGCCAGCATCTGAGCTGCCATAAGAATCACTGTCTGTAGAGTTGGTTTCGCTACGGGATGAGCCGTCGCTGGTGTTGACGAGGGTGAAGGTCATGTAGACGTCGCCCTCTGATGTTGTGCCGTTGTCAACAACGGGGTCATCGTTGCTGGAGCAGGCCGATGCTGCAAGCAGTAATGCCGGCAACATCATGAATTTCATTAGATTCTTCATAATTGCACTAATTGTTAGTTGTTATTGTTGTTGATTTACGTTCTGATTGATATATTCAAGCGCGTCCTTTGCCTCCTGCAGTCCGGCATCGGCCGCAAGCTGCAGATACTGCTTGGCAGTCTGATAATCCTCGCGCATAGTCGCCAATACGCCTCGCGCATAGTTGGCCTGTGGCGTGTCGCCAGCCTTGCTGAGATACGCCTCGGCGCGCTCCAAGTCGCCGCGCTGCATGGCATTGACCCCGGCATTGAGGTTGGCAAGATTGTCTTCAGGGAATAGGCGAGCGGCAGTCTCAAACACCTCATTGAACTCGTCACTTCCTGAATCCAAAGAGTTGGCCAGCACATACATCTCGTTGAGCGACACTTTCGATGGCTTGGTGGCAAGCACCTGGGCAATCTCTTGCGGGTCGTAGTAGGTGCGGATGGTGTACTCGATGCGATAGTCGGTGTGGCGCAGAGCCGGATACCAGTTGTCGAGCATCCACTTGTATTGTTTGGGATAGGCAGCCTTGATCTTGGCCTCCTTGGTGTCGGGGTCGAGTTCTTCGTTGTCGATGAGCGCCAGGATGCCCTCGCGGTTCTCGATGTTCGACTGTTCGACAAATCTGCGCAGTCCCTCCCAATCCTCGGGTTCGTAAGCCGTGCGGATTACCCCTGGTTCGAACTTATACAGCCGCTGCACATGCTCCTTGAGGGCTGCCACGCGGCCCTTGGCCAGGTCGGTGTTGTGCTTATAGGGGCTCTCGGGTGATGCGAAGCCCTTGAGCCACACCTCATCGATGGTGATGTCGGCATCGCCGCGCACACTGTCGATAGTGGCGCTGATCTTGCCCAGCTCGACCGTATTGTTGCGGTATTCGGGATAGATTATGGTCTGGTCAACCGGGAAGTCGATGAAAGCCGACCCGGATATTGAGCGCGTCTTGATGCCCTGGGCCGTGGTGGGCTGGGTGTAGATGTATGCTGGGTGGAACTCCTCATACCTTGCCACCGGCACATCCCTTTGGGCCATGTGGTCGCAGCAGCCGTAGGTGTTGTACTCCACGGTGAGCTCTGCGCCATCCATCCATTCGGCGTACGGCACGATCTGCTCATAACGATAGTCGGCCGGGACGTTCTTCTTCTCAAACACGCGATTGTTCTGCCCCGGAGTAGCGGCGGTGTTTTCGTTGCGCAGATAATATATGTAGCTGCGGCGCCCGTGTATGCTCACATCGGGCAGCAGGAGGGAGTCTGAGCCGTTTTGCAGCTTGGGAGTGATCACCACATTGTCGGTGCTGCCAACCTTGAGTTGCTTCAAGTCGATGGGTATGCTCACCTCCATGTACGCGCCGTTGCGCTTGAGGGTGCCCTGCTCTTCGCCTTTGACAATGAGCGGCAACAAGGAGCATAAGCTCATCATTAACAATACGATTGATTTATTCATAGTCATAAAGCGGCTCATGTGCAAAAGTCCGTGGCTGAGGCTTAGCCAAAGATCATGGCGCAGCG
>JAJBUH010000135.1:0-27054 GCA_020860445.1 Bacteroidales bacterium
AGATTAATATAATGGTTTCATAAGACCCTTTCTGGAGGGCTATATTACAGATAATATCAGATTGTGTATTTGGTCATACTCTATAGGTTCAAGAATAGCTTTTGCCTCTTCCACCATCTCAAGCAATAGTGATGGATTGTCCTTAATGGAGAGTAGTAGGTTGGCGTCTGATTCTGAAGGGACTTGGCCGTTTTCATAGTGCTCATATTGGGTGGGACCAAAGCCCAATACTTTGGACATTTGTATGGGATTGAGGCCATAATATAGGCGAATTTGTTTTATTTCCTCTGGAAAGGGCACTCCATGTTTTATGCGATATTGTGAGTAGAGGGAATCAGTCCATAAATCGTCTTGCTCGCCAGTGGTAAACTGTTCACCAGTGTCTTCACAAACATAATATCTCACAGGGACATCGAACCATTCATTGCGAAATTCTTTTCTTTCGCAATCCCACACTTCCTTTACCTTACCTCCAGTAAAAGGACTCTCTAGGTCAACATATTTTTCAGTCATCATTAAAATCGGGGTATTAATGATTTTTGGGAAGGCCGTCTGTGAATGGCGTTATGCAAAATTACAGATTTATAAGTGTAAAACCAAATAAATCTCAAGAAATTTAGGGCTGAAAAAATTATTCAAATTAATAAATGTTTTTATGGGGCCTTAGTATGGAGATTGGGTTTGATTGAAGATTTCATCCAGATTGTTGGTGTCAATGAGAATATCTCCATTAGGGGAGATGAGGATGTAGCGGGGGTAGGTTTGGATTTTGAAGAGGGAGGAGAGGCTGGTGTCGATGGTCTCGTAGATGACGGGCCAGGAGATAGAGTGTGAGGCGAAGAAATCCTTTGCCTCGGTGAAGTCGCGGGAAAACTCGCATGAGACGGTGACGATGCCAAAATTTACATAATGATGGTCAACATAATCTTTAAGGGCCAAAATGCCCTCGCGGCAAGGGTTACACCATGTGCCGAAAAATTCGAGCAGCAAGTAATCCTTACCTTCAGGGAAAGTTACTGAATCCCATAATTCGGCTGGTGCCTTAATCGTAGAATGGGTAAGGGGTTGGGAGAGATAAGATAGGTTTAATTTGTCCTCATCGATTGATATTGGGGTGATGAGGCAAGAGCGGAGAGGAATCGCATCTCCGAGAGCATATTGGTATTTGTATTCAACGCCTTCTCTTATCCCATGTGGGAGGGATGGCGTAAAGAACTGGGGACCGTCATCTCTTGGGTCGATAGTTATTTGAATCAGTACTGAATCAATGACGGTTTCATAATAATTCAGGTGCTGGCCAGTGATGGGATAGGCGTTGAGCCGCATGTCATCGTATTGGGCGTAGGTGAAAGGAACCCAGAAAAAATCATAGAGGCTCCCAATGTCATTCCCCTTAAGAGTAATGATGGGAGCGGTATTTTTGGTATAGGCTTTGACGGAATCGAGTGGAAAGCTGGTGGAGGGGAGGGCTAATACCTTCTCTCCGTGACGCAAGGGGGTATAGCGCAGGCTATCCTGAATGGTGCGGATCTCCATAATCAAGGAGTCAACACGGAATATCACACCGGTGATACTATCACCTTGGGTGATGAAGTCCTGGAAATGGCCGACATAGGCGAGGCCTTTCTGGGGGAGAGCGTAGTGCAATTGCGCGAGGCGCAAAGAATCAACTGGGAAGGCCGAGAAGGGGAGCCCAAGAAGAAGGAGGTAAAGAATGAGGTATTTCATAATATAGATTGATGATTTGTTAGTTGGATATGCCCTATACACAGATTACACAGATGACACACAGACAAGTCTGGCACCATAATAATTTCATAGAGGCGAAGGCACGCCGACAGATTGCACAGATGGCCATCCGGATGGATCTGTGTAATCTGTCGGCGTGCCTTCGCCTCTATGAAATTATTAGCCAATAAATGGACAAGTCGGTGTCTGTGTATCATCTGTGTAATCTGTGTATAGGGCTCTCTAATTCACCAACGAGTAGATTCGTGTGTTTATGATGAACTGTTGCGTCTCTTAAGTGCGGGCTGAGTGCCCCGAAGAAGCTGGGACGCCTCAGGCGACGCTGACGGGGAGGGAGGTGGCGGAGCGGATTTGGGAGGCGATGGATTCGAGCTCGGAGCGGGGGACCTTTTCGAGGGATTGCTCCGGGGTGCGGCGGTCGATGGAGTAGATCATGATTGAGGCGGGACGAATCTCATTGTAGGCATCGATGAGAGCCTGGATTTCGGTGGGGGTAGTGTTGTCGATGCGGCGCCCTTCGTGCTCGCCTCTGGTGAGCATGGTCTGGATAATGCCGCTGCCGGAGAATTGCTTCAGGTCGCGGATAGCACTCTCGACTGTGAACGACTTCGCCCCAGGACGGTCGAGAGTCCGCATAGTATCCTCGACGGCGCTGTCGAGCTTGAGGATATTGTTGTCAATTTTGCGCAGCGCGGCAGCCACCTCCGGCTTGTGGATCATTGTAGAATTGGTGAGCACGCTGATTTTCACATCAGGATAGTATTTGTCGAGCAGCTTGATCACATCATCAATGATGGCTGGAAAATCGGGATGGATAGTCGGTTCGCCATTGCCAGAGAAGGTGATGACATCGAGACGGTCGCCATTGGCCTTCATGCCGGTGAGCCTGGCCTCGAGCAGCTCCTTCACCTCCTGGCGCGAGGGCAGCCCGGCATGGCCTGCGCCCTGCGCATTATACCCCGCCTCGCAGTAGAGGCAGTCAAACGAACACACCTTGCCATCCCTCGGCATCAGGTTGACACCCAGCGATGTGCCCAGCCGACGAGAGTGGATGGGCCCAAAAATCGTCTCATTAAATAGTACGGTCTGCATATCTTGGTTACGTTTTATGTGCAAAGTTAGGAAAAATAATGGATAATTCGCGAAAAATAAGTAACTTTGCGATACTGAATACGCAAAAACCTACAAGCTTATGGAACATATCAGCCAACGGGTGCAATCCTTAGCCCCCTCAGCCACATTGGCAATGTCGCAAAAAAGCGCTGAGCTGAAGGCTCAGGGCGCTGACATGATCAACATGTCGGTCGGCGAGCCCGACTTCAACACCCCCGACCATATCAAGGAAGCAGCCCACAAGGCTATTGATGAGAACTATACCCGCTATTCGCCAGTGCCCGGCTATATGGACCTGCGCAAGGCCATCAGCCGCAAGCTCAAAGAGGAGAATGGCGTAGAATACGCCCCCGAGCAAATCGTGGTGTCAAACGGCGCCAAGCAAGCTCTGTGCAACGTAATCCTCTCGACCATCAATCCCGGCGACGAGGTGATAATCCCCGTGCCCGCATGGGTCAGCTATATGGAGATGGTCAAGCTCGCCGAGGGCAAGAGCGTAATCGTGCCTGCCACCATCGAGCAGGACTTCAAGATTACCCCCGAGCAGCTGCGCGCCGCTATCACCCCGGCCACTCGCATGCTCATGCTTTGCTCGCCCTCAAATCCCACGGGCAGCGTCTATAGCAAGCAAGAGCTCCAGGCCCTGGTAGACGTGCTGGTCGATTATCCCGACATCATGATCCTCAGCGATGAGATCTATGAGCATATTAATTTTACCGGCTCATTCACCTCGATGGCTTCGTTCCCCGAGACTGCCGCTCGCACCGTCATCGTCAACGGCGTGTCAAAGGCTTACGCTATGACCGGCTGGCGCATCGGATTCTGCGCCGCTCCGCTGTGGCTCGCCAAGGCTTGCACCAAGCTGCAAGGCCAGTACACCTCAGGGCCCTGCTCAATCTCGCAAAAGGCTGCCGAGGCAGCATACAACGGCTCGCAGGAGTGCGTGCACGAGATGAATCGCGCATTTGAGCGTCGCCGCAACCTCATCGTCGAGCTGGCTCGCCAGATTCCTGGCTGGAAGGTCAACGACCCCCAGGGCGCATTCTACCTCTTCCCCGAGGTCTCGGCATATTTCGGCAAGCAATGCCCATGCGGCAAGACCATCGCTACGGATGCCGACCTGGCAATGTACCTGCTCGAGCGCGCCCATGTGGCCACAGTGGCTGGTTCAGCATTCTGCATGGCTGGCTATCTGCGCCTGAGCTATGCCACCAGCGATGAGAAAATCCGCGAGGCATTTAAGCGCATCTCAGCCGCCCTGGCCGAATTGAAATAACAAAGCATCGATACTCTCGATACCCTCGATACTATCGATACTATCGAGAATATCGATATTATCGAGAATTCTCGAGAGCTCTCGAAAATTGTCGAGAATTCTCGACTTACTCATTACTTATTACTCATTACTCTTTTAGATGGATTTTATACAAGAATTGACCTGGCGAGGCATGATACACCAACTGATGCCAGGGACCGAAGAAGAATTGAAAAAGGGCATGACCACTGCCTACCTTGGCATCGACCCCACCGCCGACAGCCTGCATATCGGCCACTTGGTGGGAGTGATGATGTTGCGCCATTTCCAGCGCGCTGGCCATAGGCCAATAGCCCTGGTGGGGGGTGCCACTGGCATGATCGGCGACCCCTCGATGAAGAATCAAGAGCGCAACCTGCTCGACGAGGCTACCCTGCGCCACAACCAGGAGGCTATCAAGAAGCAACTCGGCAAATTCCTCGACTTTGAGAGCGATGCCCCCAATGCCGCAATAATGGTCAACAATTATGATTGGATGAAGAATTTCTCATTCCTCGACTTCATCCGCGACATCGGCAAGCACATCACCGTCAACTATATGATGGCCAAGGACTCGGTGAAAAAGCGCCTGTCGGGCGAGACCCGCGAGGGCATGTCATTTACTGAGTTCAGCTACCAGCTGGTCCAAGGTTTTGACTTCCTCAACCTCTACCGCGAATACGGCTGCAAGCTGCAGCTCGGCGGCAGCGACCAATGGGGCAACATCACCACCGGCACCGAGCTCATCCGCCGCACTGAGGGCGGCGAGGCTTACGCCCTCACCTGCCCGCTGATTACCAAGGCCGACGGCGGCAAATTCGGCAAGACCGAGTCGGGCAATGTATGGCTCGACCCGCGCTATACCTCGCCTTACAAGTTCTACCAGTTCTGGCTCAACGTCTCAGACGCTGATGCCGAGAAATACATCAAGATATTCACCTTCCTGAGCAAGGAAGAGATTGAGCAACTCGTGGCCGAGCAGGCAGCCGACCCCGGGCAGCGCCCGCTGCAGAAGCGCCTCGCCAAAGAGCTGACTGTGATGGTACACAGCCTTGAGGATTATGAGATGGCAGTCGAGGCATCGCAGATCCTGTTCAGCAACAAGGCTCAGGAGACGCTCCACAAGATTGACGAGCAGACCCTGCTGGCAGTGTTTGAGGGCGTGC
This sequence comes from Bacteroidales bacterium, assembly GCA_020860445.1. Lineage (GTDB taxonomy): Bacteria > Bacteroidota > Bacteroidia > Bacteroidales > Muribaculaceae > CAG-873. The sequence continues at coordinate 5,323 of JAJBUH010000135.1, forward strand.
CTCAGTTTGAGGTGTCAAAGGCAGAAATCGCCGGAGGCGAACTCAAGCTTGCCGACCTGCTCACTGACCGCGTTCCGGTATTCCCCTCCAAGGGTGAATTGCGCAAGCTGGCGCAGCAAGGCGGACTGAGCATCAACAAGGAGAAAGCCAACGACATCAATGCCGTGGCTACCCCCGAGATGCTGCTCCAAGACAAGTACATGCTGGTGCAAAAGGGCAAGAAAAACTATTTCCTGCTCATCGCCCGCGACTGACCAATGGATTTAGGAGGCTTAGGAGTCCTAGGATTCCTAAGCCTCTCATAACCAAAATGTAAAAACCCATTTATTATGAAAAGATTATTGCTTACATTGTCGCTGATGGCGGCGCTGACATTCGGGGCCTCGGCCCAGTATTACAGCATGATCAACCAGGCCACCAACATGATGCAAACCGTGTTTAGCGGGGGCATGCGTTATCGCGGCATGGTCGATGCATCGTATGTGCAAGGCATAGGTAATAAGCGGGCTGACTTCCTGGAGTTCTCAACCACCCAGGGCCTGAAATATGCCGACTGGTTCTTCATGGGCATCGGCGCTGGCGTCGATGTGATGTTTGCCCACGCTGGCGACCCACAGTGGCTGCAGAATAGCGGCAAGTCGCTCACTACCACCGCTTGCATGATCCCACTGTTCACCGATTTCCGGTTTATCATCGGCGGTGAGAAGCAGATAGGCTTCTTTATCGACATCAAGGCCGGCTGCTCATTCTTGGTTGGCAAGAACAATGTGCAGATCGGCGATGGCTACCTCAACCGCAGCGAGTGCTTCTACCTCAAGCCAGGCCTCGGCCTGCGCATCCCCATATCGCAGGACAATACCAAGTGCGCCTTCAACATCTCGGCCGTCTACAATCTGGTCACCAGCAACTATTGGTGGCAGACCTCGAGCAGCAATATCACGCTCAACGGTTTCGGCGTCAATATTGGATATGAATGGTAGTGAAAAATGAAAAATGAAAAGTGAAAAATGAAAAATACCAGTAAGGATATTCTTCATTCTTCATTCTTCATTCTTCATTCTTCATTTTACATTAAAAAAGCGGGGAATGCGAGATGTGGCCACATCTGCATCCCCCGCTCCCAGCTGAGATAGATTACATAGGATTCGATTTAAAGGGGTAAGAGGGTGGCGGCACCGGGGCCACTAAGCTTGGAATTAAGCATAGTGTATGGAATAGGAAACAGTAGGTCCCGGTGCCGCTTAGCCTCTCTATAAGATGGCTGAAACCTCCTTGAAGGCGTAGGTGTGGAAACCTCCGCTCTGCGAGGCCAGTGTGAGATGTCCGGTCGGAGCTATGGCAGCAATGCGCCCATGGAAATTCTCGCCAGTGAGGTTGTCGCGGTAGGGCCAGAAACCCTCGTTGCGCCACATCATGAAGCGATAGCGGGCCGCCAGGGATGTAGGTTCGGGATTGGTTTCGTATTCGTCAAAGTCGTTTACGATTTGGGTAACAAGGAACTCGAGCAGGTCGTCGAGGTCAAACAGATGTCCGGCTATCAGAGCCATTGAGGTGGGGTTGGGGGCGTCAGAGAGGAACTTCTCTTGGTTGACATTCAGGCCGATGCCCACGATCGACTGGTCAATCAGTGCGCCTGATAGAGAGTTTTCGATGAGGATGCCGCAGATTTTCTTGTCGCGATAGTAGATGTCGTTGGGCCATTTGATGCATACCTCGTTGGTTGACAATTGGTTGCGAAGCACCTTGGCGACCGAGATGGCCACCAATTGCAAGAGTTCAAACTGATGGGATGCCATAATGGTAGAGGGCCTCAGCAATACAGAGAAAGTGAGGTTCTTGCCCGGCTCGGCTTCCCAATGGTTGCCCCTTTGTCCGCGCCCTGATGTCTGAGAATGGGCGGCAATTGCCGTGCCATGCTCGAATTTTTTGGCCGATGCTGCAAGCAATGAATTTGTGGATTCGGCCTGGTCTACATAAACAATCGTACACATAATCTGAGAGTAATCTATCTACACAGGTCCCCCATTTGCGTCCCCGAGGTCTCTACCTGTCGGGGTGGATTTGCATTGCGGGTGATGAAATGTATAGAAAAAATGGTGGTTAAATAATTAGCAATTTCTTGTCATCAGTTACGCCTCTATACAAATCATGTTGAAAACAACCCCTGTAAGCGTTTGTATATATGTCACTGCACAAGCATCACGCCTCGGCCGACGGCCGCCATACCAATTCGCGCGAGCCGTCGTCAAGCACGTTGATGTCAATCTTTACAGTGTCGTCGGGCAGAATATCCTCAATTCGCTCTGGCCATTCCAATAAGCATAACGCACCAGAGTCGAAGTAGTCCTCGACCCCGATGTCAAGCGCCTCGCCAATGTTCTCGAGGCGGTACAAGTCGAAATGATAGATGAGTTCTGCCGTCTCCGAAGAGCGGTATTCGTTAATGATTGAGAATGATGGAGAATTGGCGGCGTCCTCCTCCACGCCCAAGGCGCGGCACAATTCGGCTATGAACGTCGTCTTACCGGCTCCCATCTCGCCATAGAAAGCATAGACGGTCTCATCGCCCATCTCAGCCACGAAATCTTTCGCAGCTTGGGGCAGTGACTGGAGGTCGGGTATAGTTATTTTCTTCATCATCTAAATGGAAATTTATTTAAGGAAGCCACCTTTGTAGCAATCCTGTAATTTCCTACTCCAAAAGTACACACTTTTTTCTCCCCCACCAAATTTATTTTAAGATTTCTTAGATTATTTGCAATAATTAAGGAATAGTGTTTCTTTTAGCACTCCCATTTAATAATTGAGGCATTTTTAGGGGATATGAATAGGAATGATAATACATAAAAATCACGGAGATCGCGGAGGTTCACGGAGTTCACGGAGATTTTCTCATTCTCTGCTTCTTGAGCTCTCAAATCGGTCACAGAGGCGGCGAAGCCGCAGCAGAGTTCACGGAGTGTGGATGCATTGTAGAGGAGGGTCTGGCACCCTAGCTTGCCCAAAAATTAAAAGGATGACGTCCACACTCCGTGACCTCTACCACCGCTTCAGCGGTCTCTGTGACCGATTTGAGACGCCTATAATCTAAGGAATGAGAAAATTCTCTGTGAACTCTGTGAACCTCCGCGTCCTCCGTGATTAAACTTAAAATTAAATTGAAAAGTTATTTTTGTCTATGGGATTATGAATAAACATAATTTGCGAATCTGGTAAAATTTTTTTGATGCATGTTTGTTTTAGTATTTGTAACAACATCCAATAGGTTTGATGGAGGATAAGAGAGACATCCCACAAGCCAAGCGACTGGGCTTGGCTCAGCTGGCTGCCATCGTGTTTGGCGCGGTGGTAGGCATCGGCATATTCAATATCGCGCAGAATATGGCTGTCGGGGCCCAGGTGGGAGCTGTCATCTTGTCGTGGGTTATCACGGGCGTGGGCATCTTGTTTCTGGTATTCACATTCAAGACCCTTGCTGATGCTCGGCCCGACCTCAATGCCGGCATATACCAATACGCGCAGCAGGGATTTGGCGACTATGTGGGCTTCAACATCGCCTGGGGCTACTGGCTATGCACTGCTTTTGGCAACGTGGCTTATGCCGTGATGCTCAACGATGCCTTTGGCGCCTTCTGGCCTCGGCTCCACGACCATGGCTGGCCCACGGTGGTGGTTGGGTCGGGGCTGATTTGGACTATGTTCTTCGTAGTATCTCGCGGTGTGCGCACAGCTTCGCTGCTCAATCTGCTCATCACCATCATCAAGATTGCCACCATAGTGCTGATCGGGGTGATATTGGCGATATTCTTTCGCGCCGGGTTGTTCAGCAGCGATTTCTGGGGCCATGCCTCGCCCGAGCTTGGCTCGGTCGAGGAGCAGGTGCGCAGCACGATGATGGTGACCCTGTGGTGCTTTATCGGCATCGAGGGGGCCGTGGTGATGTCGGCGCGGGCCAAGAGGCCGCGCGATGTGGGTCGCGCCAGCGTGCTGGGCTTCGCCTTGGCATGGGCCCTATATGTGCTGGTGTCGGTACTGTGCTATGGCGTGATGTCGCAGCCCGAGATGGCGGAGCTGCCCAATCCCTCGCTTGCATACATATTGATCAAGCTGTGTGGCGAGTGGGCTTATTATTTTGTGATCATAGCAGTGATAGTGTCGCTGCTTGGCGGATGGGTGGCGTGGACGCTCATCTGCGCTCAGGTGCCGAGCGAAGCGGCTCAGGTGGGGGTTTTCCCGCGCATCTTCTTGCGCCGCAATCATGAGGGGGTGCCGATTTATGGCCTGTTTATTTCGGCCATAGTGATGCAGATTTTCATCGCCTTGGTGGTGACAGCGCAGCATGTATATATGGCGGCGCTCGAGATGACGGGCATGATGGTGCTCCCGGCATATTTCTTCTCGGGGCTATTCCTGCTCAAGGCGAGCCTGAGGCCGCAGAAGTATCTGGTGGGGATCAATCGGGGACGGCTGTGGCGCTATCGCGCCGTGGCTGTGGTGTGCGTGGCATTTTGCTGCTGGCTCATTTATTCGGGCGGCTTGTTGTTGCTGATGTCGACTTCGCTATTCTACATCCCGGGCCTATATTTCTACATCAAAGCTCGCCAGGGCCATTACCCCAACGAGCCTCGATTGTCCGTTTCAGACCAATGCATCTTGGCTGGCCTGATATTATGCGCCATAATGTCGGTGATATTGCTTATCGGCGGCAAAATCGTGTTATAAGGTATAGTGCGTTAGCCACATCGAGCGGCCACGATAATCACGAGCGGCCACGACAAATCGAGCTTGTCGTGGCCGCTCATGATTATCGTGGTAATCGTGGCTGAGCGATGTGGCTAACGCAGGGAGAGGCTAAAGGGAGGGGCTAATGGGTTTTTGCTGAGATTTTATCCATGTAATGTTTGCGCAGGTCGGTCCAGCGGTAATAGGGGCCGGTGACAGGGGTGGCTGGGAGGGTCACCTCGCGCTCGTTGAGCAGGGCTTTGACCAGCACGTCATCGGGGTTGGTGCTCCCCTCGGGGCGGTAAAATATCAGCTGTATGTTGCTACCCATCGGGAATATCTCATAGTCGCGCCATATCTGCTCGATGCCATCGAGGTCGTTGATCTCGACTCCATAGCCGTCGAGGTCGAGCAATACTGTCAATGGCAGCAATATCACCTCGTGGCCAAAGCGCAGGTTGGCGCCATGGTTGGGCGATGTCATTGCCGAATCGGCGCTCTCAATGATGTTGCGCAGCAGATGGCTCTGCGCCATCGGGCGTATGCCCTCGGTGAGCTGGCTGTTGCCAGCACGCAGAAACCAGCGCGTATTCTGGGTGCGCCAGCGATTCTCCATCTCCTCAGGCGTAAAGATGTCGTAGGGGCGAAATTGGGGAATTGGCTGCGGTCGAGGCTCTGAGCATTAGCGGCAACATTGTAGAGGTAGTGGAACAGGTTGGCCACTGGCAGACTGTCTCGGGCAAATTGCGGATATTTGATTATCACATCGATGAAATCGTAGCTGTCGGGGTGCTCCTTGCTGTAATCGCGCATCAGTTGTTCGATTTTCTGCGAGGTGCGATACCAGGCGCCGGGTTCCATGCCCGTGGTGTCGTTGCGGGCGATATAGTCCATGTCGGCCTCAGAGGCATCGCTGGTGATGCGTAGCGCCGGGTTGTAGGCCAGCATCTCTTGCAGCTCGTTGTCCATCGACAGGATGCAGCGCACCACTGTGCTTGAACGAGCTGTCACATAGCCGGAATCGGCAAACACCTCCGGGAAGTTATGTACCATCCTGCGCGCTATGCCGCGATGCTGTATGGCGCCAAGAGGCGACAGCTCGCCATCGCGCCCGATGGCTGCCTGTTGTAGCTCGCGCAGTTGTGCCAGCAATTCCTCGCCACGAGGGGTGAGCTGCTTGTTGCGCTCAGCGATCTCGAGTATCTCCACGGGCTTGTTGTAGGCCTTTTGGCCGATATGCCAGCGGCTGCCATGGCGCCCATAATGCTCGATGTGGAATGGCTCGTATCCTTTGGGCGCCGGTGTGAGCTCTGGCACTTCGCTTCTCTCCAACGGATACGCATAGTAATTGCTCGCCTTCTGCCTCATATCCTCAGTAGGCTCAACTGCCCACAGACTCAATATGGTAGTCACACTCAATAATATGGTCAAAAATCTTTTCATGGTTATGTCATTTTTCATTTTTCATTCTTCATTTTTCATTTTTCATTCTTCATTCTTCATTTTTCATTTTTCATTTACGAGGGCGGTGAGGTTGCGCTCTTCTTCGGAGATGAGGAGGAGCTTGTCGCGGAGGTAGAGGCGCGTCTTGCCGGTGGGGACCAGGTAGTGGCCATCGCGCTTGATGAGGATTACCAGGGTGTTGGGCGGGAGGGTGATGTCGCGCAGGCGGTCGCCATCGTGGAGCAGTTCGCTCATCACCTCCATCTCGCGCGTCACGGCCGTAATCTCATCAGGCAGGTCGAAGTTGAATTCTCGATCCTTATATTCATCGGTGAGGCCGAGCCATTCGGCCATTTTTGTCACGGTGGTGCCTTGCACGAGCAGCGACATCAGGGTGATGAAGAACACCATATTAAATATGTAGCGGGCATGCAGCAGTTCGGGGCTCACCAGCGCGTAGGTGGCGAAGATGATAGGCACCGCTCCGCGCAGTCCCACCCACGAGATGTAGACGCGGGCCTTGAATGTATATTTCCTAAATGGGAGCAGCGAGATGAACACTGCCAATGGTCGGCCCACTATGATCATGAATGCGCCGAGAAACAGGCCCGGCTCAATCACATGGGGCGTAACCAATTCGTGAGGATTGACCAGCAAGCCCAGCGATAGGAACATTATGATCTGTGCCAGCCAAGTGAATCCGCCAAAGAATGTGGTGATGGTGCGCTTGAGCGCCAAGCGGCAGTTGCCAACCACGAGGCCCGCTATGTAGACAGCCAGGTAGCTGTTGCCACTTATTAGTTCGGTGAGCGAGAAGGTGAAAAACACGCAAGCCAGCACCATGATGGGATAGAGAAACTCGTTGGTGACCCTAAGCCTATTGACAACCCACACCGTGGCATAACCAATCGCCAAGCCGCCAACGGCGCCCAGCACAAGCTGCTTGACAAGCATCCAGCATGAGCTGAGAGCCACAGCGCCGGTAAATTCCGCTCCACTCTCAATCACGCTTATCAGGATAATCACCAACAGATAAGCCATCGGGTCGTTGGAGCCGCTCTCCAGCTCAAGCGTTGGCTTGAGGTTCTGCTTCAGTCCCACATGCGACGAGTTAAGGATAGAGAACACCGAGGCCGAATCGGTCGACGACATTATGGCCGCGAGCAGCAGCGACTCGGTGAGCGTAAACCCGGCCTCAGGAGCCAGGGCTTGGAACATATAATATATGAATCCTCCAGTAATCGCCGTAGTGAGCAACACGCCAATAGTGGCGAGCACCACGCCTGGAGCGGCTATCGGCTTGATATCCTTGAGCTTGGTATCGGCACCGCCCGAGAATAGGATGATGCTCAGAGCCACCATGCCGATAAATTGCACTGCCTCGGCACTGTCAAAATGTATGCCGAAGCCGTCGACGCCCCCGAGCATTCCCACTCCGAGAAACAGCACGAGGGTAGGGATTCCGTAGCGGCTGCCAGCTTTTGCCGCCAGTACGCTCACAAACAGCAGCGCTGCCGCGATGAGCATGATGTTGCTAATTGTAATCGACACGAGAAAAGTGAATAGTGAAAAGTGAATAGTGAATAACGGAAGTGGAAAGTGGAAAGTGAATAGTTAATAGTGAATAGTGAATAGTTAATAGTTAATAGTGAATAACGGAAGTGGAAAGTGGAAAGGGGGGAATCCGGATGGTCCGTTATTCACTATTCACTATTCACTATTCACTATTCACTTTCATAATTGTTGATGGCTTGGCGCCAGGAGTCGGGGATGACCATCTTTTCGGCTTTGAGGATGTCAAAGCCCACCATCACGCAGCGCGCTGCGGCCTTGACATCGCCAGTCTTGACATCTGCCACACGCTGAGTCAAGATTAGTGACGATTCGCCAATCTCCTCAACACGGGTGTACACTGCAAATTCCTCGCCAGCCATGGCTGGGTGGATAAAGTCGACATCGATATGCACAATCACCATCGACTCGCGGCGGAAATTGAACAGGCCGTCAAGCACCTCGCTGAAATAGTTGACCTTGCCGAGGTCGAAATATTGCAGCATCATCGAGTTGTTGACATGGCCGAATATGTCGATGTCGTTGAAACGCATCTGCACGGGCACCCTATTGCGGTACCCCTCGATAGTAATCGTCTTATCAGTATTTTTCATTTTTCATTCTTCATTCTTCATTTTTCATTTTTCATTCCTCAGTGGATTACAATCTCGCTGATGACCTTTGTGCCGAGAGCGCGGTTGAGCATGTCGATGATGCGGGCGCGGTGAAACATTAGCTCGTTTTTGAGCACTGCCGAACTCAGGCACACGTGCATCACATCGCGCTCCACCCAGCGGCGCGTGGTGTAGCGGTTGATGGTGGGCCCGACTATCTCGGGCCACAGGTAGCAGGCTTGCTGGCGCTCGTATTCGTCGCGGTTGCCAGTCTGGGCTATCGCCTGCTCTATTATTTGGCCCACTGTCATCGCTTCATGCTTTTTCATGGGGGGTGAATTGGCCGTGGTCGACTGTAAATAGGGCATAATCGCCCGCTGAGCGGGCGAGGATCTCGTCGAGGTGCTTGCGATGGGTGTCGGTGATAAAGATTTGTCCGATTTCATCGCTCGACACCACCTCCATGATTCGCTCCACGCGGCTTGCATCGAGTTTGTCGAAGATGTCGTCGAGCAACAGCAGCGGCGTTATGCCTGTGGCTTGCTTTAGAAACTCGTACTGAGCCAACCGCAGCGCTATGGTGTAGGTCTTGGCTTGACCCTGCGAGGCAGTGCGTCGCAGAGGCATGCCCGAAAGCATCATTTCAATGTCGTCGCGGTGTGGACCCGCCGTGGTGTATTTGAGGGCGGCATCGCGAGTGCGTCGCTCATTCATCAGATTCATCAGCGAGATGCCCGGTTCGGCCAGATGCGAGGAATATGAGAGGGATGGTATTTCGGCCTCCCCGGCAATCATGCCATAGTAACGCTTGAAAATGTCGGAAAGTTGTGCCACCCATCGCCTGCGCGTGTCGCATATCTGGCGCGCCGCGCCGTCCATCGTCAGTTCGATCGACAGGTACAGGTTGGGATCCTCGATGCCGTCGCGCAGCAGCCGGTTGCGCTGCTCGAGCAGCCGCCCGTATTTGATCAGTGCGTCGAGGTATTGAGGGTCGGTCTGTGAGATGACCATATCCATCAGGCGGCGCCGCTCCTCGCCCGAGCCGTTGACCAAGTCCATATCGGCTGGCGACACCATCACCAAGGGGAACAGGCCTATGTGCTCGCTTAGCTTCTTATACTCCTTGCCGCTGCGTTTCAGCGACTTGCGCTTGCCCGGCTGTATGGCTATGTTGATAGTCTCGGGCATGTCGCGCCTCAGATAGTCACCCTGCAGCATGGCAAAATCCTCAGTGCGCCCCCCAGAGCGCATCAGCATCATAGCATCGGGGGCCCCGGTGTAGCTCTTGCAAAAGCTCAGGAAGTATATGGCGTCGAGCAGATTGCTCTTGCCCATGCCATTGTCGCCGAGCAGACAGTTGACATTGGCCGAGAAATCAAGCCGCGTATGGGCAATGTTCTTGAAATTGGTGGCTGAAAGGGACTTGAGGATCATTTGCTGTTGTTGAAAGCCTGATTGAAGTAGAGCAACTGATACAGTATGGCATTGCGCCAGTAGGGGTGGGTATGGGCCCCGGGACGCGATATATAGTCGTGGGGGATGCCAGCGGCAACCAGTTGCTCGTGCAGAGCATTGTTGACCCCAGCGAAGAAATCATCCACGCCGCAGTCAAAGATGATATTTAGCTGTCCAGGCTGGAGCTGAGCTGCGAGGGTAGGAATGGCATGCTCATCCCATACCTCCTGATTGGTGGCTGCGTCACCCAGCCAATTGGCCATTTTCCAATTCTTAGGGAAGGCGCGTATGTCGAGGCCCCCGCTGGTGCTGCCTACATTCTTAAACAGGTCGGGGTGACGCATAGCCAGATACATGGCACCCTGGCCGCCCATGCTCAGGCCAGTGATGGCTCGCTTGTCGGCAGTCGGCAGGGTGGGGAAGTTGGCATCGATGTATGGCACCAGTTCGGTGGTAATGAAGCTCTCCATCTGCATCTCGGGGTGGGCTGGGCTGTCCCAGTACCAGCTGTCGCGCCCGTCGGGCATTACGATTACCATGCCGTATTGGTCGGCGAGTTTGCCCAGGTCGGGCTGGGTGCTGCTCCACGAGGTGTGGTTGCCGTCATAGCCGTTGAGCAGGTACACCGTAGGGAACTGGGTGCCAGGCTCGTAGCCCTCGGGAGTGAGCACAGTCACCTCCATCGGCGAGTTTGGCACGAGGGTTGTGTTGAGTTTCTCAATTGTCTTTACGGATGCCATTCCCATCAGGGACACGAGCAGAGCCGCAAGAAGCAAAGGCATGCGTTTCATACTTGTAGGATTTTAGAAAGTCGGGGATACACCAAATAACCGCGCACGGTCTTGTAGCCCATGTCGCGCATCAGCGACATGTATTCGCGCACTTGGCGCTGCTGTTCGGGCGTGCCGGAATGGGTATCGTATTCAGTAAATTTGTAGTCGATGACATCGACCGACCCGTCATGATTGATCACAATGCGATCGGGGCGGCGTATATAGTTCATATTGGGGATATATATCGGCTGCTCGATATAGACATTGGCGTAAGAGCCGTACCAGCGGGCCACCCGCTCATCGCCGCAGTCGAGAAATCTCTCGATCGTGCGCCGATAGGTCTTCATCAGGTGCAATGGCAGATGGTTGCGCGCTGCGGCCGTGGCTACCGCTCGGCCCAGGTCGATGCGGGTGTATATGCGGGCCATGATATCGTGTAGGATTAGGCCCTCGTATCGTGCCTCCTCGTCTTCTTGCCTAAGCTCGAGCGTGGGTATATGTGGCTTTTGTGCTGGAGCGGCCGGGGCCGAGGCATCATCGATGTCACGGTCAAGCTCGAATATGTCATCGACGCTGATGATGTCGCGAGTGCGGTCGGTGCGGAAATTTACTGGGTATTCCTCGAGAGGCTGCTCCGTTGATTGGACAGTAGCCTCATCTTTGCTCTGGGTCTTGATGGTGGGCTCGCCGAGCGTGAATATCCAGGTTGCCGGGTCGAAATGCTCAGTCAGGTCAACTGCCAACCCCTCATCGATCAGTTGCTGACCCTCGGGGTCGGGTATGCGTTGGCTGAAGGCTTGCGACAGCAAATGGCCTATCGAGTTGGTGTTTTCTCCGTCGTACCAGGCTATTAGCTCGCTTTGGGCGCGAGTAAACGCCACATAAGTCTTATTCAGATTGTCGACAGCCGAACTCTGCCATTCCTCGAGGTAAGCGTCGTGGAGAGGCGAATCGACATTGGCGGCTGTGGCATCGAGGGTTACGTAGATGGCTGGCGGGGCCAGTTCTGAATCGATGCCGACTACTGGCGGCGTGGCCATCCACACCTTGGGGTATTTGTTGAAATGATGGCTCCACCAGCAGAATGGCAGATGCACGCAGTGAAATTCCAAGCCCTTTGACTTGTGTATGGTCATCACTCTCACGGCATCGGGGTCGGTGGCGCCAGTGATGGTATGGTTTTTGCCCGAGGCCTCCCACCAGTCGAGAAATGAGTGGAGCGACCCATCGGTATGGCCCGAGTAGTCGATTACCAAATCCTGGAAAGCGGCCAGGAATGCGAATTGGTTTCTCCTCTCATCCTCAGATATTTGGGTGCCGATTATGGCCTCGACCAGGGCTGGGAGCGATGACGGCTTCATAGCCTTGATGGCGCGTATCCCTTGGCTCATGGCATCGGTGCCATCGGTGTCGAGAGCCTGGCGCAGGGCCAACATCGGCAGATTGGCATCTTCGTCATCCTCTTCGGCCTCGCGCTTGGTGAGCAGGTATTCAAATCTGTTGATGGCCACGGCCACTTGGGCGCGGCTCATGTATTTGGGCTTTTCCCCCTTGGTTTCCTCGGGGGTTGGGAGGGTGTTGGCATGCTCTTGGTCGATTATCTTGAGCATGCTCACTATTAGCTGCACGGCTGTCGAGGCTGTAATCTTCATAGCCTCGTCAGATAGCACTTTGATGTCTTGGAAATGGTTGCGCAGCAGATAGTTGACCACGCGTGCGGCCTCGTGGTTGGTGTAGGTGAGCACGGCTATGTCCTTGCCTTGGTAGCCCGAGCGCAACTGGCGTAGAATCTCTTGAGCCATTTGCTCGAGGGCCCACTCGCTCAGGTCTTCTTTGTTGAGCGAGACAGTCTTGCCTTCCTCATCGGTGCCTTTTTTGGGGGGATAGGGTATGAAGCGCGCATATCCCGGGCGGTTGACATACGTATCTCTCACCTGTTGCACCACATTTTCAAACCCCTCGACCTCCATCATGGGAGCAAGCAGCGAGAACACAGTGTTGTTGAATCTTACCACTGGGGCCGCGCTGCGATAGTTGGTGCTGCGCTGGGCCGTGCTCGAGGCTGGGTCGATAAATTCGCTGAAATCCCGCTGCACCTGGCTGTGGAGGATTGACGAATCGGAGTTGCGGAATCTGTAGATCGACTGCTTCTCATCGCCAATCACCAGGCTGTCGAGCCCGCGAGCCAAGCCGTTGCCCACCAGAGGGCGCAGGTTCTCCCATTGCATGCGCGATGTGTCCTGAAACTCATCAATCAGGAAATGGCCGAGCTGCACGCCCATGCGCTCGTAGATAAACGGGGCTTCGTCCTTGCCGATGATACGATGCACCAGTTCGTTGGTGTCTGAGATGAGCAGGGTATTGTTCTCCTCGGTAAACCTCACCAGATATCCCCAGGCGTGGGCCAGGAATCCGAGTTGCACCAGGCTCTCCTCGATTGGTGCGATTGCGGTGATGCTGGCATAGGTGTCGCGCACTCGGGTCAGCACCTGGCGTATGGCTTGGCTCTGAGCCTCGGTGCCGTATTTGGTTTTCTTGACGAAAGCCCAAGCGCTGGGATCCTCAATCAGTTTGACCACTGTCTTGGCCTCTAAGTCACGTTTGGTTACTTTCTTGCCCTCGATTGCTGACTGAGCTACCCTTGCTATCACTGTGGTGCAGCAACTCAAGTCGATACCATCCAGCAGCGACTGAGCCATGTTTTGGAGCGAGGTCATCAGTGAGCGCTTGCGCTCCTTGATGGCTGAGGCGTAGGCTTCGAGGCTCCCCGATTCCAAGTACTCGCGCATATCCTTGGCGAAGGGCTTAAAGCTCTCTTGGCTGATGTAGGATACCTCTTTGACCAGGTCGGTGTGGCCCTGCGAACGGCGATTGAGGATATTGGCCTTTTTGCCCTCGCTGATCAGCTCATTGATGTATTGGAATAGCCATTTTTCGAGCTGCGAATCCTCGGTTGGCGTGGCGTTGAATTGGTCGAGCATCGAGCCCACGGCCGCTTTCATGGCAGCGCGGTCGTCAAGCTCGATGTTGTAGTCGCTCTGTCGGTCGAGTTCGCGCGCAAAGGTATGCAGCACCCTCTGGAAGAAGGCATCGATGGTTGATACCTGGAAGTTGCCGTAGTCAAACAATATCTGGCTGAGGGCCATGGCGGCGGTTTGTGCCAGTTGCTTGCGCGAGCATCGCAGCTCTTGCTGCATCTCGGCGGCATAAGGAGATTCGCCCTCGGGGTCGGCGAGCTTGTCGAGCTCGCTGATGATGCGGCTCTTCATCTCCTCGGTGGCTTTGCGGGTAAATGTGATAGCGAGGATTGCGCGATGGCGATTCTCCAGGCGCAGGCGCGAGCCGTCGGGAGCCAAGTTGAGGCGGTAAGTCTCCGTGCCTTCATCCTTGATTCCCAACAGTAGGCGTATGTAGTCTTTGGCCAGGGTGTAAGTCTTGCCCGAGCCAGCCGAGGCTTTGTAAATTCTGAGCAAAATCGAGAGTAATAAAAATAATGAGTAATGTCGAGAATTCTCGAGAGCTCTCGATGATTTTCGAGAATTCTCGAAGTCGAGCGAGGATATCGATAGTATCGAGAGTATCGATAATATAGATAATATCGATAATATCGAGCGAGGGGGCTTAGCCGATGACTTTTACCTTGTAGCCCAGGGCGCGCAGAATCTCGGTGAGGCGCATGCGGCGGTCGCCCTGGATCAGGATTTCGCCATCGCGCACCGAGCCGCCAGCGGCGAGCTTGCGCTTGAGGGTCCCGGCCAGCTCGTCGGCCCGAGGGTCGTCAGGCTCAAAACCGCTGATGATTGTGGCAATCTTGCCGGCACGCTTGCGGTCGACCTCGATGCGCAGCATGGGCAGCGGGGCCGGAGCGGTCTCTTGGTCGGGAGCGTCGGTCTCTTCTGGCTCGGGAGCCAGCGATTGTGGGTCAAGAGCGCGCAGGGCATCGCGCCAGTCGGCAGGCGTCATAGCGGCTTGGGCTCGTTGGGGAGTTCGGTAGGGGTGTCTTCTTGGTCCTCAAACTCGTCGTGCAGCATCTCGGTAGGGGCGCCGAGGGCTTGGCGCACATTGTGAATCATGTTGAGGGTAGCCAGGTTCTCGACATCGAGCGTGGCGGCAAAAGCCTCGACTGAGTCGGGCGATTCGGCCAGGGCCTTGTCATAGCAGCGAGTGGCGGCAGCCATGTCGTCGGGATTGTCGCCCCATTCCGAGATGTGGGCATAGATGATGGCTTCGCGACAGAGCTGGCTTGGGGTGAGGGTGTAGCGAGTGCTGTCAGAGAGGGCTTTGCAGCAGATTCGGGCTTCGTTGAAGTCGCCGTCGGAGACAGCGGCTTCGGCCTGGTCAAGGAGTTGATTGGGGGTGCCTTCAGAGCAAGAGCACAGGCCCAGAGCGCATATCAGCGCTATAAAATAGTATTTCATCGGTTGAGAAAATTAGTTAAACAAAGTTACGCCTTTTTTCTTATTCCCACAATAATATAAGGAAGAAAAAATTTAATAAGAAGAGAGAAAACTTCATTTTGAAATCAAACCAAGCCTGGTCGCCTCGGAGAGGCGGTATTTGGGTAACCCCAGTCAGCGGAGCGAAGCGACGCTGGCTGGGGTCTTGCATCGATACTGTAGGCCTTTGCTATTCGCCTCGGAGAGGCGGTATTTGGTGAGAAGAAAAGTACCGCCTCTCCGAGGCGAATAGTCTATTTATGTGTATTCTTCTCCAACCCCAGCCAATTTCGCTTCGCTCAATTGACTGGGGTTACCCAAATACCGCCTCTCCGAGGCGACCAGCCATGAGTTTGTTTAAAAAGCACTTTACTCAGACCGGCGGTAAATAAAACAAAAGAGGTGGGAGTTGCGTTATTAAAGGTGAAGAAATACATTTTAACGTTTCAACTCAACTATCATTGAATGGACATGCGCAGAAATCGTACTATATTGTTGGTGGCTACCGCCTTGGCAGCCACTATGTCGTGGGCACAAGCCCCGACCCAGGTGAGGCAGCAGCAAATCGAGGCTGATGAGAAATTGATTTTCTTTGGTAATGGCGATGCCGATACATCGGCTTATGCCCGCTTAATTTCAAGCTATTATATCGACCAATTCCGCCACAGCCAGGACCCTCGCGCCCCATACTTCATGATGATGAGCCGCAATGGCAAATTGGCTATGGGTATTGGCGGTGACATCGAGGCTAATGTCGCTTACGACTGGCATGGGTCAATCGAGGGCATGGACTTTGCTCCCTATCTGATCGATGTGCACCCCGACCATGCCGATGTCAACCGCTTCCAGACTTATGCTGGCAATACGGCGCTGTTTTTCACCGTATTTGGCAACAGCGATCGCTTTGGCAATTTCAAATTCTACATCGAGGGCGAGTTCTCGGGCGATGACGATGGCAAATATCTCAAGCTCAAGAAGGCTTACGGCACCGTAGGCGACTGGACCCTCGGTTACACCAAGTCGTCATTCTCCGACCCGGCAGCTCAGCCGCCGACGGTCGAGACCCAGGGAGCCAACGCTTGCGCCGATGATACCCGCTTCCTGTTGCGCTACATGCACGATGTGGGCAAGCATTTCACCTTTGCCCTCTCGGCCGAGAATCCCGACAATGCTGTGCCCGATGCCACTACCTATTATGAGCCTGGGCCAGTGTATATGCCTGACTTCGCCGGCTTCGTGCAGTGGGGCTGGGACGGTGGCGACCAGCATGTCAGGCTCATGGGCATGGTCAAGGGCATACGCTATAGCAACCTCTATCTTGAGAAAAACAGTTATGCTACCGGTTGGGGCGTAGACCTCTCTACCGTGTTCCGTCCGGTTGATCCCCTCACCGTCTATGCCGCTGGCTATTATGGCCAGGGTATCAGCAGTATGGTCAGCGACTTGTCGTTTGGCGACCTCGACCTGATGGCTGTCCGTGACCGTCCTGGCAAGATGGAGCCGCCGCACAGCTTTGGCTGGTATGCTGGTCTGCAGTACAACTACTCGCCCAACGTGTTCTCAACCGTAGTGGTGAGCCAAGAGCGCATCCTGCCTCGCAACCGAGCTGCCTATTCGGGCGATACCTACAAGTATGGCCTGTATGGCGTGGCCAACATATTCTGGGACATTACCCCGCGCTGCGAGGTCGGCGCCGAGATTGACCTGGGCAAGCGCTGCAACCAGAATGGCGACCACCGCATGGCATACCGCGCCAGCCTGGTAGGCACATTTAGCTTTTAAACCCAGGGACGCGGCACCGTGGCGCCCGGATGGCCACCTCATAACTCATAACTCATAACTCATAACTAATACCTATCGACATGCTTTGGCGGATTGTAATATTTGTGACTGTGCTGGGCTACTGCGGCTGGGTGTCGGCACAGTGGAAGATGTGCCGCGCTCGCATCCTCGGCGAGCGCCAGTGGCCTCACATGATCAGCCGCTCGGTATGGTGCGGCTCGATAGCCCTCGGCGTGTTCACCGTGGGGTGCTGGCGCCACTTCGGCTACGACACCCTGCTCAAGGCCTTTGGGCCGATGGTGGCCTTGGGTTTTCTGATGCTGGTGGCGAGGATAGCGATTCCAGCCATCTTGCGGCTAAAGGTGCCTGATTGAGCGGAAGTTGTCTGTACAGACGGGTTTTGGAGTAAATTGACTTTCAGTCAATTTGTGAAAACGATGACAAATGTGATTTTTTTTGAGTAAAATGGTTGGAATTTAGAATTTTGTGTGTATATTTGCCGTGCAAATCCACATTCAACTAATTTTACGTCAGGCTTATGAACAAAACAGAACTCGTCAATGCCATCGCTGAGAAAGCCAAACTCAGCAAGGCCGATGCCAAGAATGCCATCGATGCAGCCGTTGAGGCCATCTCTGAGGCCCTCGCCTCTGGCGACAAAGTATCGATTGTAGGGTTCGGCACGTTTGCAGTGGCCGAAAAACCCGCCCGCACGGGCTTCAACCCCCGCACCAAGGAGCCTATCCAAATCGATGCTCGCAAGAGCATTAAGTTCAAGCCGGCAGCTGCCCTTGCCGACAAGATTTAATAGCCCTCTCCATCCCCACAAAAGGCGCGCCCCTCAACTTGGCGCGCCTTTTTAGGTTTATTTAAGGGTGAAATGTCCCAGAATTGGGGTTCTCGCTTTTTTTTCTGAGGAAAAAGCATTAATTTTGCAGTTTGAAAAAAATCAGGCAATTATAAACTACTCAGAGACGTGGAAACAAAATACATCTTTGTCACCGGCGGAGTGGTGTCTTCGTTGGGAAAAGGCATCATTTCGTCATCGCTCGCCTGCTTGCTTAAGGCCCGTGGTTACCGCGTAACCATACAGAAGTTTGACCCCTATATCAACATCGACCCGGGCACCCTCAACCCCTATGAGCATGGCGAGTGCTACGTCACTGCCGACGGCACTGAGACTGACCTTGACCTTGGCCACTACGAGCGCTTTACCAATGTGCACACCTCGCGCGCCAACAACATCACCACTGGCCGCATCTACCAGAATGTGATCGACAAGGAGCGCCGCGGCGACTATCTCGGCAAGACGGTGCAAATTGTGCCTCACATCACCGACGAAATCAAGCGCAACGTCAAGTTGATCGGCAACACTGGCGATTACGACTTCATAATCACCGAGATCGGCGGCACTGTGGGCGACATCGAATCGTTGCCATTCCTCGAGGCTGTGCGCCAGCTGCGCTGGGAACTCGGCGACAACGCTCTCTGCATCCACCTCACCTACGTGCCTTTCCTCGGCGCTGCCAAGGAGCTCAAGACCAAACCGACCCAACACTCAGTCAAGAAGCTGCAAGAAGAGGGTATCCAGCCCGACATCTTGATTCTGCGCACCGAGAAAGACATACCCACCGACATGAGGAGAAAGATCGCTCAGTTCTGCAACGTCTCGCCCGATGCGGTGATACAGTCAAAAGATGCGCCCTCGATTTACCAGGTGCCCATCAAGATGCACGAGCAGCACCTCGACGAGATAGTGCTGCGCAAGACCGGAGTGCCAATCGAGGGTTCGCCCCACATGGCCCCCTGGATGCACTTCCTCGAGAAGATGAAAAAGGCCGAAAAGAGCGTAAAGATTGGTCTGGTAGGCAAATACGTCGAGCTGCAGGATGCCTACAAGTCGATCAACGAGGCCCTGTTTCAAGCCGCTACCTACTGCGACCGCAAGCTCGACCTGCGCTACATCCACTCAGAGAAGCTCAACGCGCAGAATGTCGAAGAGAAACTCTCTGGCCTCGACGGCGTGATCGTCGCTCCGGGCTTTGGCCAGCGCGGCATCGAGGGCAAGTTTGTGGCTTTGCGCTGGTGTCGCGAGCACGATGTGCCCACATTCGGCATCTGCCTTGGCATGCAGTGCATGGTCATCGAGTTTGCCCGCAATGTGCTGGGCATGGCTGATGCCAACTCGACCGAAATGGACCCGCAGACCCCCTATCCGGTAATCGACTTGATGGAGGAGCAGAAGAGCATCAGCAATCTTGGCGGTACGATGCGCCTTGGCGCTTACGACTGCAAGTTGCGTCCCGGCTCGCGCGCTGCCGAGGCATACGGCTCTGAGATGGTGAGCGAGAGACACAGGCATCGCTTTGAGTTCAACGAGGACTATCGCCGCCAGTTTGAGAGCGCCGGCATGAAATGCGTGGGCGAGAATCCCAAGACGCGCCTCGTCGAGGTGGTTGAGATTCCCGACAAGCGCTGGTACATCGGCACCCAGTATCATCCCGAATACTCAAGCACGGTGCTCAGCCCCAACCCTATCTTCCTGAGCTTCATGCGCGCCGCCATCGCCTACCAGGAGGATCGTTAAATATTCGGCAACAGATTAGATTACTTATTACTCATTACTTTTTACTTATATTAAATTGGATAAGAACACCCTTTCCGGCCTGGCCCTTATGGGCTTAGTGATATTCTTCTTCCTTTGGCTCAACAAGCCCACAAAGGAGCAAATCGAGGCCCAACGCGCTGCTCAAGAGGCTGCCCAGAAACAGATGCAGCAGGTTCAGAGCGCCAAGCCCCTCGACTTCAAGGTCGATGACAATTCGGTCATGGCTTTGGCGCAAATCGTCAAGGCCCATGGCACACCTGACAATGAGCTGCCAGCTCTCTATCGCATGGGCAATCCTGCCATCAATGTCACCGCCGACTGGAAAGATTCCATTCCAGTGCTGTCGGGCACTGTCAAGGTAGGCCATGACGATGTTGATGTCAACCGCATCCTCAACGATGACCTCTCAGACTATACCCCCGAGCAAGCCGAGGCTGCCCACCGCGCCCTGGCCAAGGTGGTCACAACCTACAGCAAATACAAGAGTTTTGGCCCATTCTACTATGGCGAGAATGAGCAGACCGTAATCGAGAATGACGAGATGCGCGTCACCTTCGCCTCAAAGGGCGGCATGATTGAGGAAATCGTACTCAAAAAGTATAAGAACGAGACCACCGACCCGGCTCAGGACATTACCCTGTTTAACGCCCAGACCGCTGGCTACCGCTTCGCCTTTGTCACCAGCGACCAGCGCATATATACCGATTCGCTCTATTTCCGCACCACCGAGGTCACTGATTCATCGCTCGTGATGAGCCTGCCTCTCGGCCGTGGCATAGAGTGGGGGATTCGTTACACCGTCAACCCTGACTATCTGGTAAAGATGGAGGTTATCCAGCAGGGTATCGACGCTGTGATACCCCCGAGTTGCACCACTATGGGATTTGACTGGCACCAGAAGCTGGGCCGCAACGAAGTTGGCCGCACCTTTGAGGAGCGCCAGAGCCGTCTGCTCTATAAATTCTGGGGCGAAAAGCCTGACCAGCTCAGCGAGAGCAAGGACGATACCGAAAATCTCAAGGGCCGCATCAAATGGGTGGCTTTCAAGAATCAATTCTTCTCATCAGTTGTCATTCCGCAGGTATGTTTCACCACTTGCGATGTCACCTCGATTGACCTCAAAAACAATCAAGACTTTGTCAAGAATATGCGCATGAGCGGTGTTATGCCTTACAACACTGCTGATGGCACCCCGCTGTCGTTTGACTTCTATTTCGGCCCCAACGACTATCCTCTGCTCAGCTCGATCGACAAGAAGATTGAGACCCAGGGCGACAAGCTGTACCTTAATCAGCTGGTGCCGCTCGGCTGGTGGTGGGTGCGCTGGATCAACCAGATTCTGACTATCCCATTGTTCTCATTCCTGAGCAAATTCATCAGCAACTATGGCATTATCATCTTGATTCTCACCATCATAGTCAAGCTGATTCTTTTCCCGTTCACCTACAAGAGCTATATCTCACAGGCCAAGATGCGCGTGTTGGCTCCCGAAATCAAGGAGATCAACGAGAAGTATCCCGGTCAGGAAAACGCTATGAAGCGTCAGCAAGAGACCATGGCTCTGTACAGCCGCGCCGGGGCTTCGCCCTTCTCGGGCTGTCTGCCCATGATGCTGCAGATGCCGGTGCTGATCGCCCTCTTCTGGTTTTTCCCCTCGGCCATAGAGCTGCGCGGCCAGAGCTTCTTGTGGGCGCATGACCTGTCAGCTCCCGACTATATATGCACGCTGCCATTCACTATTCCATGGTACGGCAACAAGGTGAGCCTATTCTGCTTGTTGATGACCGTGGTCAACATCATCTACATGCGTCTGAGCATGCAGAATCAGCCGGCCAACAACTCGATGCCGGGCATGAAGTGGATGATGTACCTGATGCCGGTGATGTTCCTGTTCTTCTTCAACGACTACGCTTCGGGTCTGAGCTACTACTATTTCCTGTCGCTCTTGATTACCATCGCGCAGACTTATGCTTGCCGCAAGTTTGTGGATGAGAAGAAGGTACGCGCGCAGATGCTCGAAAATGCCAAGAAGCCCAAAAAGAAGAGCGGATTCATGGCTCGCCTCGAGGCCGCCCAGAAACAGCAAGAGGCCATGATGCGCCAGCAAGCCAAGGATCGCGGCAAAAAGCGCAAATAAAACCACAAGTTTCAGGCCTAACGGCCTGGATACCATAAAGCCACAAGGGCATAAAACCATAAACTTTTTTGTGGTTTTATGCCCTTGTGGCTTTATGGCATCTGGGGCGATTAGCCCCAAGCTTAACTGGATACCATAAAGCCACAAGGGCATAAGACCATAAACTTTTTTGTGGTTTTATGCCCTTGTGGCTTTATGGCATCTGGGGCGA